>JAYGFS010000466.1:0-47129 GCA_046581765.1 Verrucomicrobiota bacterium | reverse complement strand
AGTATGCTCAAACCGGCAGTAATAACCCGTTCCCAGGGAATGCTCGACGGCAAAAAAGGCATCGGGGAAGAGATCCTGTACCGCTTTGGCGAGGAGAAAGGTCAAGCTTCGCCGGTAGATCCGGGCCCCGTGCCGGTGGCTCGCGTTCAGGAACTCCACCGTGCAATTCATGTCAATGGGGTAAGAATAGGAGCAAACATCGTTGTTTATGAGGGCACCGAGCCAGGGCAACCCGTCTTGCTCGGGTGGGAGAATCTCGCAAACCTTGGTGAGTCGAGCCGCTTCGAGCTCACCACCCGACTTAAATTTGATGCGAATAAGATCCGGATCTTGTTCGTTTGAAGTGTTCATGGTCATATCGCCGTTGGTTACCGCTTTACAAAAAAAATTAGCGGCATAAGTGGGTTTGATCAAGCTGCGTCAGCAGGTATCGGATCGCGTCATGGACCCAAACGACATCAGTAAAGAGAATTTGCCGGAAGCCGCGGAATGGCATATGCGCCTGTATCGCAAATCCCTGCATAAGCAGGCGAAATTGCGGAATATCCTCAGCCTGATGCCCTCGCCAGGTGGCAAGGGCTGTATCGATGTGGGGGGTGACAACGGGGTGATTTCCTACCTCCTCCGGCAAGAAGGTGGCACCTGGCAAAGTGTTGACCTGACGGAAAAGGCGGTCAACTCAATCGGCCAGCTGGTGGGCGAAGACCAGGCCCATCTCATCGAAGACAACAGGTTGCCTTTTGACGATCAGGTGGCGGATCTCATTGTCATCATTGACTATCTTGAGCATGTAGAGGCGGACGAAGCCTTCGTAAAGGAGTGCCATCGGGTACTCAAGGAAGACGGGATGCTCCTCGTAAATGTACCCTTCAGGAAGAGGATGTCGCTGATCCGGGGGATCCGGAAGCTCCTCGGCCTGACCGATGCGATGCATGGGCACGTGCGCCCGGGGTACTCCGAGGCCGAACTGTACAACGTGCTCAAGAACGGCTTCGATATTGTCCAGTCGCAGACCTATAACAAATTTTTCATTGAGCTGGTGGATACCGGGGTGCAATTTCTGGGCACGTTTATCAAGAGCAGGCACGATGACGGGGGCAGCAAAGGGAACCTGATCGACCAGGAAGATTTTTCCCGCTACATCAAGGCCTTTCGCCTGTACTCCTTCATTTATCCGTTCCTCTGGCTGGCCGCCCGGCTGGATTTCTTCCTATGCTGGACCCAGGGGCACAGCCTGGTTGCCCTGGCCCGCCGGCGCCCCTGGAAGCCGCGACGTGGGGTGAAAATTGCCGATGGGCGATCAATTGCAGAGGCCTCGATTCGATCGAAGATCGGGACAGCGGCAGACCTTAAACAGCGTGCCTGACCCGAAAAGGGGCCAAGATTATTACCCTAATCCGTTTGATTCAAAGAGGTTAGCGTTTGTGAGCAAGCCTTGCTCGATTTTCGATCGATACGGACCCGGGTATGGAATACAGCGCGTAGGGGATGCGGGTAAAGGTCCTCCCTCATGGCTTGACAGGGGGGGGGGAACTGTTACCTTCCCCGGTCTTTTTTAACGAGAACACGAGGACTTTTAGCTCATGAAACGCACGTATCAACCTTCGCGGATTAAGCGGGCCCGCAAGCATGGGTTCCGCTCGCGCATGGCGACCCGTCATGGCCGTGCCATCCTTAACCGTCGTCGCCAAAAAGGCCGGAAACGCCTGGCGGTATAACCCGGTGTCCGACATGTCCCCCGGAGTCGGCCCGCACGACCGTGGCCGCACTCGAAGGTCCATGCCGGTCCGGTTCACCTTGTCGGCATCACGGCACATCACGCGCGGTCGCGATTTCCAGGAATGCTTTCGACAGAACAACAAGCAAGTTGGTCATTATATGATTCTATGGTTACGCGAAGCAGATGATTCCAGCCTGCGCCTCGGTGTGGTCGCCAGTAAGAAAGTTGGAAACGCCGTGGCCCGAAACCGGGCCAAGCGGCGTATTCGGGAGCTTTTCCGTTTGAACCAACATCAACTTCACGGTTCCAGCGACCTGCTGTTTGTGGCTCGTCGTAGCATCCTTGAGGCTGATTGGGACCAACTGCAGCACGAATTTAAACATCTCTGCCGACGCGCGGGTGTCTTGGAAGAGGCAAGTTAAGCGCGATGATAGACAAGAAAGATTTTGCCGTTGTGTCGGTCCTTGTGGTCCTGTTCCTTTCCTGGAACAGCTATCTTTACCCGAAGCTCATCAAGCCCCTGGTGAATCCCACGACGCCGCAGGATGGCTTGACTGCGCCTGCTGTCCCGACGAACCAGTCGCCCCAGGCTGTTCCCGCGGTGGCACCCAATACGGCTCCCGCGCCTACGGTCATCAAGTCCTCGCCCGTGGTTAGCCCGGAAGCCCCTGATACGGGTATTGTTGCGCCGGCCGTGGAGGCCGGAGACGGCGTACCGGGGCAGGTTGTCAACCTGAAGAACGGCTTGGTCGATCTGCAGTTTTCAAGCAAGGGGGCCACCCTGGTGCGAGCCGAGTTTATCGGTTTTCACGTAAACGGGGATACGCCGCACCCGGTCATCTTCGATTTCACCGAGACGCCCTCGCTTGAATTGCAGCAGGTGCCTGGACTGAGTACCGGGTTCAACTACGCGGTTTCGGGCCAAGCCAGTAACGCGGTAACCTTTACCCGTTCAAACGGGCAGGGCATAAAGCTCCAGCGGAGTTTCATCTTGGACTCGGACAACTACGTCCTCCGGATCACCGATCTCTATGTCAATGAAACCCTGTCACCGGTCAGCCTGCCCGATCACAAAATTGCGCTCGGGATGGTTTCCCAGTTGGCAGGGGTTTCCTCCATGTATCCGACCATGGGAGTGGATGTCTACTACCAGAAGAAAGTGACCCACTTCACCAAGAAGATCATGAAGTGGCTCAAGAAAAAAGAAGGCCCCTTCGAAACACGTTCTGAAATAGATGCACCTGTCGATTGGATCTGCGTAAAGAATAAGTTTTTCGGTCATATCCTTCGCGTGGAGGAGGGCGACATGGGCCTGCCGGTCGGGTACGACGTGTACGGCAGGCGCAGTCCGGAAGACAAGTGGCCGATGCACGTGAGTGGTTCATTGATCTTCAGCGACACCTTGTTCCAGCCTGGCCAGTCTTTTGAGCGCGAGTACACCTATTACGTCGGCCCGAAAAAGCTCGGCAAGCTCAAGCAGATCCCGGGTGGTTTTACCGAGATGATGGAGTATGGGCTGTTCAGTTTCTTCACCCCGATCTGTAACGGCCTGCTCCATATGCTGAACATGTTTTATTCGGTGGTCGGCAATTACGGCGTGGCGATCATCCTGTTGACCCTCTTCGTTAAGATCATTTTCTGGCCGCTCACGCACAAGGGCACCGAGAGCATGAAAAAAATGAGCGATCTCGCGCCTGAGATCCAGAAGCTCAAGGAAAAACACAAGGATTCCCAGAAGCAGCAACAGGCAATGATGGCCCTGTACAAGGAACACAAGATCAATCCGGTTAGCGGCTGTATGCCCATGCTGATCCAGATCCCGGTTTTCATCGCGTTGTTTGGCGTGCTCCGCTCAGCGGTGGAGTTGTGGAATGCCGACTTTCTCTGGATATATGACCTCAGCGAGCCCGAGAATCTTATTCCGAATATTTTCCCCCTCGGCGGCGGGTTGAATGTTTTGCCGCTTGCCATGGCTGGAAGCATGTTTTTTCAGCAGAAGCTCATGCCGCAGGCGGGCGATCCGATGCAGCAGAAGATCATGCAATTCATGCCGATTATGCTGCTGGTGTTCTGCTATCAGATGGCGGCTGGCCTGCTGTTGTACTGGACGACAAGCAATTTGCTCGCGATCGCTCAGCAGTTGCATCGGAACAAGAAGAAGGATGCAAAGCCCGATGCTGACCCGGTGAAAAAAGAACCGGTGGTCCTGCCGCCGAAAAAGCGTAAGCGCAAGAAAAAGAAGTAGGCCGGGGTTGTGTCCCCTGTGCCGCTTGCCAGCGAGCGATTCACCGTGAACCGATTTTCTACTTATGCAACGTGATCTCACACGCCTGGCGAACGAAACCTTCGATTTGCTGATTGTCGGCGGCGGGGTGAACGGACTGGCTACCGCGCATGACGCCGCCCGGCGGGGCTTGAAAGTCGCCCTGGTGGAAAAGAGTGACTTTGGTGGAGAAACCTCGGCAGCTTCCCTGAAAATTATCCATGGAGGCTTACGATATCTCCAGCATGTTGACTTCAAGCGGATGCGAGAATCCAATCTTGAGCGCCGGGCGATGATGCGCATGGTCCCGCATTTGATCGACCCTTTCCCTTTCCTCGTCCCGACCTATGGGCACGGTATGAAGGGGAAGTCCGCCATGGGCGTGGCGATGTTGTTGAACGATTGTATCAGCCATGACCGCAATCGTGGCACGGATGACAAAAAACAGTTCATTCCCCGCGGCCGGATCGTGGGGAAGGATGAAGCCCTGCGCTATGCACCGTGCGTTCCGAAGGCGGGCTTGACCGGCGGAGCTATTTTCCATGACGGACGGATGTACCATGCGGAACGCGTGACCCTGGCTTTTGGCCTCAGCGCAACGGAGCAGGGGGCCTGCCTGGCTAATTACGTGGAGGCCACCGAGTTGATCAAGCCCGGGGGAAAGGTCCTCGGGGCGCGTGTGCGGGATGTCCGGGGTGGCGATTGTTTTGATCTCCGTGCCTCGGTTACCGTCTGTGCGGTAGGTCCCTGGCTGCCGAAATTGTTGAGCAACGACGCGACCGTGGAAAGCTATAACGCGGGCCTCCAGATCATCACCCGCCCTGTGACCACAGAAGGTATGGGCCTCGCGGTGTCCAGTACACACGTTGATCCCGATGCGAAGATCCAGCGGGGTGGACGGCACTATTTCACCACCCCTTGGCGAGGGAAAGCGATCTGGGGGACCACGGATGAGATGTATCGCGGGGATCCCGGAGCGTGGCGAATCACGGACGAGATGGTGGCGCGCTTTGTCAGCGAAATTAACCAGGTGCTACCCGCAGTAAAGCTCAAGCCCGACGAAGTGCTCCACGCCTTCGGTGGACTTCGCCCGGTGGCACCGGACCATGCCCACCCCGGCTCCCAAGTCTCCCGAAAAGATGAAATCGTTGATCATGCACAGGATCTTAAACTGGAGAACCTGGTCTCCATGGTTGGGGTGAAGTACACCGTTTGCCGCTTGATGGCGGAGAAGATCACCGATCTTGTATTTCGTAAACTTGGGAAAACGCCGCCCGCTTGCCAAACCGCAACGACATCGTTGACCGGCGGCGATTTTGCTTCCCGGGACCACTTGCGTTCGGAGCTTAAGCAGGCTGCACCGGAGTTCCTGTCGCCGATGGTGATCCAGCACCTGATGCGGATGCACGGCACGAACGCAAAGCGTTTGCTTGAGCGGGTCAAGGCCGATCCCGCGGAAGGCGAGCTGGTCCCGGGTTCGGACGAGGTGATTGTCGCGGAATTACGGTATGCGATCGAAGAGGAAAGTGCGTTAACCGCAGAGGATCTGTTGCTGCGGAGGACCGACCTGGGCACGCTGGGGCCGGTCAAGGAAGAGACGCGAGCGTTCTGCGAGGAATTGCTCGGTTGATCGGGCGGTCGTTTGGGTCATTGAACGGCGACTGCGCCCTTACCAGCGCAGCAACAAGCCCAGGTTGATCGAAAACCCGCCGAGATCGACCGCCACGGCATCTTTGACCAGTTTGCTCGTGTGGTCATCCTCCAGTGACCCCTCGACCTGGCGGTACAGGTACTCCCCGTAGATGGCGATATTTTCACCCAGTTCCATGTTGAAACCACCGACCAGGTAAAACCCGAATTCATCATCCAGGTCGATATGCTGCGTGACCTCACCCACCGTGACATCCGCCTCCAGCAGGTGCCAGCCGATGCCCCCTCCGATGTACGGGATAAAACGCTTACCGACCGGAATGTCAAGGGTAAGGCCCATCTCGATAGGCCATATTTCGAGGTCCGTCCTCACGTCCTCACCCCCGGCGGCGAGATCCTTTCCGAGGTCATCGTACATCACCGTTCGTCCTTCAATATTCAATCCCCCGGGAAGATCGATCTGGAACTTGCCCCCGATGCCGACACTGTCACCCAGGTCCTCGGTATCGATGTAGCCGCCATGAACGCCGAGACCGTTCGCCAGGCAGAGTCCGCTGAAGGTGAGCCAGAGGGTGAGGATCAATCCGATTTTTTGCATGGGTGTACCTCTCGTTTAGTGATGGAATCCTAAGGGGCTTAAATCAGGACAACAAGTTAACCGTGTTCGCTTTTTTTGCAATGGCATTTCCGTGGCTCAATCAGCCTCGCAAGCGGATGCGTTTCATCATTACACCCGCGTCGGACCTTTTGTGCGTATAATACCTACACGGTTGCGCAATCGGTACAACTCGATTAACATGGGCGGATGACGGGTAGACGTAAGTGGTGGTCGCGCGCGCGGCGTGTACTTTTGCTCTTGATCACGCTCCTGGTCATACTTCCCCTTTGGCCGGCTTGGTGGGCCCTGTGTTCGGATCGAGACTCGCGCGTTCCGGTGCCCGTGGGGCAGATCGATGACGCGAGTCGCTTGAATGCCGTGAACGTTGCCGAACGCGTCGTTCTTGGGGCCGAACTGGATGCGCTGATACCCGTTTTACGATTGCATCTGGCGCGTGCCCGTCAGGAAAACCGGTCCGTGTCTATCGGGGGTGCGCGGCACAGCATGGGCGGACAGTCCATTGCATCGGACGGGATCTTGATCGACATGGCCAAGGTGGCGTGGATGGAACTCAACGAGGACAAGACGATGCTGCGTGTCGGTGCTGGCGCACGTTGGAGTGCCGCGATTGCCTACTTGAACAAGTACGACTGCTCGGTTGCAGTCATGCAGTCGAACAATTCGTTCTCCGTTGGCGGATCGATCAGCGTGAATTGCCACGGATGGCAATTCGGGCAGCCGCCGATAGCCGATACCGTTGCATCTTTCAGCCTGATGAAGGCGGACGGTGAGGTCCTGCATTGCAGTCGCTCCGAAAATGCGGAACTGTTCTCGCTGGTACTGGGGGGCTACGGTTTGTTCGGCGTGATTCTTGAGGTCAGCTTGAAGGTGGTCCCCAATGAGCGTTATCGCCTGGAGCAGTATATGGTGCCATCGACCGAGGCGATCGCCTTGTATGAAGCGAAGGTGGCCCAAGGGGATGTGGCGATGGCTTACGGGCGCATGCGCGTCGATGCCGCTATGTTCCTGGGCGAGGTCATTATTAATGTATTTCGGCGCGATGAAGATCAAGTGATTGCCCACGAGGCACTCAAGGAGCCCGACATGAGTGTAATTCGCCGGAGCCTGTTTCGCGGGTCTGTCGGTAGCAATTACGGCAAGCGTCTGCGCTGGTGGGCAGAGACCGTGGTCCAACCGAAGATCCGTTCCGGGGAGGTTTGGCGCAACGACCTGATGAATGAACCGGTATCCGTATTCGAAAACCGTAAGGACGCTAATACGGATATCCTGCACGAATATTTTGTTCCCAAGGATCAAGTGGGTCCATTTATTGCAGCCCTGCGAAGTATCATTCCCGCGCAAGGGGGCAATCTCTTGAACATTACCGTTCGCCACGTGAGTACGGACGAGGATACCTACTTGCGTTATGCCGATCAGCCCATGTTCGCCTTTGTCATGCTCTTTAACCAGGAGAGAACGAAGGACGGGGAGGCGCAGATGCAGGAATTAACCCGGGCCCTGATTGATACTTCGATTGACCTGGGTGGGCGCTATTACCTGCCCTATCGCCTGCATGCCACCCCGGAGCAGTTCCACCGCGCGTATCCCATGGCGGAAGCTTTTTTCGAGCGCAAAGCCCACTATGATCCTGACCTGCTCTTCCAGAATGCATTTTACCGGCGCTATGCTCCGAAGCCATAAGCGGGTGCCGGGTGGTCTACACCTCAAAACGACCGGGTAGGTGGTGCCTTAGCGAAATATACCCAGGGCGGTGCAGTCGTACCCCAAAACCCCTCAGGCTCTCTGTACTTTTTGTGCTGCACCCTTCGGCGTATCTTTCCCCTCCCCCGGATATTTACCGGTGCTGCACGGGCTTTGTTTGGCCCTCCAGGCCCCGGTAAAATTCCGGTCCTGCTAAACGGTTGACAGCCCTGAACACCCTGCTCATGATCAGTATTTTGGACGATGGACAGATTTGGGGTCCCCATGGCGGTTGGAATCAAGACAAACAATCTGGTTAAAGTGTTTGGGGAAACGCGCGCTGTCGATGGCGTGGATCTAGACATCCATCCCGGCGAAATATTTTTCCTTCTCGGGCCCAGTGGATGTGGAAAAACCACCCTGTTGCGTTGCCTTGCCGGGTTTAATGTTCCGGACGACGGAACCATTTACATAGGTGACCGCGACGTCACGAACCTGGCTCCCCACGAACGGGATACCGGTATGGTTTTTCAGAGTTACGCCCTCTGGCCCCATATGAGCGTGGCACAGAATGTTGCTTTCGGCCTTGAGATGCGGAAGATCAGCAAGGACGAGATCAAAAAGCAGGTAGGGGAGGCCTTGGAAATGGTCCAGATGACCGACCGGGCGACGTCCAAGCCGAATCAGCTTTCCGGCGGTCAACAACAGCGCGTGGCCCTCGCGCGCGCCCTGGTGATTCATCCCAAGTGCCTGTTGCTGGACGAGCCACTATCCAACCTTGATGCAAAGTTGCGGCTGGAGATGCGGACAGAAATTCGACGTATCTGTAAAGAAGCAGGCTTGACTGCGGTGTACGTGACCCACGACCAGAAGGAAGCGTTGTCGATCGCCGATCGTATCGCGATCCTGAACGATGGCAAACTCCAGCAAGTGGATGTGCCGGAAGGCCTTTATCGAAAGCCTGTTTCCCGTTTCGTGGCCGAATTCATCGGTGAGACCAACTTTGTAATAGGGGAAGTTACCCTGGTCGATGAAGCCAGCGTGAATGTGCGTACTCCCATGGGCACGGTGACCAGTTCCCAGTCGCCGCCCGAGCACCTGGAGCTTGGCCAGGAGGTCACCTTGAGTATTCGGCCGGAGATTTTGTATTTTAACGACCCGCCTTCGGGTTCGCTTAACATCTTCAATGGGACCGTGCACGATTCGGTGTACCTCGGCGAGATGGCGCAACACCAGGTAAAGGTTCCTGCACTCGACTCCGGCTACGCCGACGGCTTCGTACGTCTCAAAGCCTTTGACCTGAACCCGAAAATCGTTGCGCGCGAAGGCTCGGCGGAAGTGCAGCTCTGGTTCGCTCCTGAAGATGTTGTCGTCCTCGCGAAGTAGTCGACCGTGATAAAAAATTGCATCATCCTGGTAGTTTCCGTGATCGTGATCGCGCTTCCCTTTGTGTTTCGGCAGGAAGCACTCGAAACGGATTGGAAGCCGGGCGACCCCGAACTGGTCATCGTGACCCCGCACAATGAAGCGATCCGCTTCGAAATGGAAATGGCCTTCAGTCGATGGCACCAGGAGAAGTACGGCAAGCCGGTAAATATTGACTGGCGGGCGATCGGCGGGACGACCGAGATCATGCGTTACCTGAAGTCCGAATATGTCTCCGCCGTGCGCGCAGCATGGAAAAACAAGGACAAGAATTGGGCCATCAAGATGGGTTCGGATATCCTCGACCGCAAATTCAAACCGGATGGCGGGGCTTCAGACGAGGTGTTCAAATTTTTCCGCACCACGGATGACCCCACGGTATTCACCAGCCGCATGGATATGTTTTTCGGAGGCGGGCAATACGACCATGACAAGGCGGCGCGCGAAGGCTTGACCGTCAAGCCCTGGTCGAATGGCATGTTGCCTGAGAGCCTGTTCACCGAGGACGGTATCGACATGTTGCCGAGATTCGTAAGTGGTGAAGTCTGGCGCACGGATTACCTGTTCGGCAGCGCAATCAGCACCTTTGGCATCTGTTACAACCTGGACCGGATCAAAGAGCTGGGCCTTGGAGAACCCCGGGAGTGGGATGACCTCGCGGATTTCCGCTTCTTTAAACAGGTGGGTGCTGCCGATCCGACCAAGAGCGGGAGCATCACCAAGGCCTTCGAGATGATTATTCACCAAAAGTGTTACCAGGCGGTTCGTTCTGCCGGATTCGACGATGCGCAAATTGCTGCATTTGAAAAACAGATCCGGACGGCGGGCGGGAAGGCTTGGGATATTCCGGAAGGCGTTCCACCCGGCTATCAAGCGGCGCTGGAAGAGGGCTGGATGAGTGGCATCCTGCTCGTGCAGAAAATTGGAGCCAATGCGCGTTACTTTACGGATTCTGCGACCAAGGTTCCGATTGATGTGTCCGTTGGCGATGCCGCCGCCGGACTGGCCATCGATTTCTATGGCCGGTATCAGGCCGAGACCAGCAAGGCTCCCGATGGAACCGAACGTATGCGCTACTTCACCCCGCAGGGAGGCTCCTCGGTAAGTTGTGACCCGATGAGCCTGCTGCGCGGCGCACCCAACCGGGACTTGGCGGTGCGCTTCATGGTCTTCGTTCTTTCCGAAGACGGGCAACGTATTTGGAATTACAAGCCCGGAACGCCCGGTGGGCCGGTAAAGTATGCCCTGCGTCGCCTGCCCATTCGCCGTAGCTTTTATCCCTCATCGGATCCCGGGATCCAGGTGCGCTTCGAACAGCATGCGCTGCATACCACGGATGATCTCGGGGCGGACGCGGTGAATCCATACAAACTGTCTGAGGCCTTTGTTTACCATTCCCGGTGGACAGGACGCCATTTCTCTATCCACCGCCAGATCATCAAGGCCATGTGCCTGGATTCCGGAGATGAGTTGAAGGCCGCATGGAAAACGATTCACACGGGCAAGGGTGATCGGGCAGCAGCCATGTCTGCTTTGCAGACCATGCCCGAGGGCTTGAACTGGCGCAGTGCGATCGAGATCTTTGGCGACATGGATAAGCGCACGATGATGCGCGAGTGGGGTCGGCATTATCGTGGGCAATACGATGAAGCTGCGCGTATCGCCCGGAGGCCTGCGGCATGAGGCGGGGCAGGGCATGGACCATATTCGGGATTTCCCTTGCGATTTTCGGGGTTGGATTCCTTTTGCCCTTGTTTCGTGTGGTTGGTGGAGGATTTTTTGTGGATGGCCAATTTACCCTGCAGTTCATCCAGGCCGTGTTCAAAGATCCGATTTATCGGGAAGGCTTGGTTAACAGTGTCATGTTGGGTCTGGGAACGACCTTTCTTGCGACCTGCATCAGCCTGCCCCTGGCCTGGCTGGCGAATCGTTACCGGTTTCCACTCAAGTCGGTGTTCACCGCACTCGTTCTGGTGCCCATGATCCTTCCTCCCTTCGTCGGGGCGATCGGGTTTCAGCAGATTTTTGGCCAGTACGGGGTGGTCAATGCGGCACTCAACCTCGGCCCTATCGACTGGCTGGGCAACGGGCGCTATTTCGGCGTCATCCTGTTGCAGTCCCTGGCCTTGTACCCGATCATGTATCTCAACGTCGCCGCGGCCCTGGCCAATATCGATCATGCCATGGACGAGGCGGCCTCGAACCTCGGTTGCTCCGGCTTCACCAAGTTTCGACGGATCACCTTGCCATTGATTATGCCCGGTGTTTTCGCAGGCGGGACGATTATCTTCATCTGGAGTTTCACCGAACTGGGTACGCCGCTCATCATGAACTACAGTCGTTGTGCCTCGGTACAGGTCTACGATGCGCTAAAGGAAATTCAGTCGGACCCATTCCCGTACGCGCTGGTCACCGTCATGTTGGTGGTCAGCGTGGGCTTGTATTGCCTCAGCAAATTTCTCTTCGGCCGCCAGAACTACGCGATGACGAGCAAGGCGACGACGATCTTCAAGGAGGAGACGACCAGGGGGTGGAAGACGGTCGCGGTAATGGCACCGTTCGTTGTCGTGATATTTTTTGCCCTGCTTCCCCATTTTGGGGTGATCCTGACCAGTTTGTCCGTGCCGGGAAGCTGGTATCAATCGGTCTTTCCGCAGGATATCACCGGGGCCAATTACATCGAGGCCCTGGGGCACGACATGACCGTGAGCAGCATCAAAAACAGCCTGACCTTCTCCGTGCTCGCCGTTGCCTTCAACATCATCTTCGGCATTGCGATTGCCTTCGTGGTCGTCCGATCGGATATCAGGTTTCGCGGTTTTCTGGATGCCCTGGCCATGTTGCCCCTGGCGGTTCCAGGCCTGGTGATGGCCTTTGGCTACCTGGCGATGAGCTCCTGGCTGAGCAACCTGGACGTGGTGAAGAACAGCCCTTTCCTGCTGGGTTTGTGTGATGTAAAAACCAATCCAACCCTGTTCCTGGTCGTGGCCTATTCGATGCGGCGCTTGCCCTACATGGTGCGTTCTGCGGTTGCGGGTCTCCAGCAGACCTCCGTCACGCTGGAGGAAGCAGCTGCAAATCTTGGGGCTCCGCCCCTGGTCACGATCAAGCGGGTTACCATGCCCCTGATTACCGCCAACTTGATTGCCGGGGCCCTGCTCGCCTTCGCCTTCAGCATGCTCGAGGTCTCCGACAGCCTGATGCTGGCCCAGCGCGCGGACTTCTACCCGATTACCAAGACCATCTATGAATTATTCCAGTTGATCGGGACGGGTAAGTACCTGGCGTCTGCCCTTGGCGTCTGGGCCATGGTCTTCCTTGCCGTGATGATCATGGGTGCGAGCCTGTTGCTGGGCAAGAAGATGGGGGCCCTGTTCCGGGTTTGACCTCGGCGTGGGTCAACAGCTTGATCCCACCCGAAAAACTCAGTCTACGGTCGCCTTCGTCGCCCCGGTGCTGATTCCCCCATCCACGAGCAGGGTCTGACCTGTCACGTACGCACTCGCGTCCGATGCCAGGAACACCACCGAGCCATCGAGGTCATTTGGTTGCCCGGGGCGCTTGAGGGGAATCCGGTCACAGAGGTACTCCACCCATTCCTCGTTCTCGTAAAGCACCTGGTTCTGGGCCGTCTTGAACCAACCCGGTGCGAGGCAGTTTACGGTGATCCCGTGCGGCCCCCAGTCATCCGCCAGGCTCATGGTCAACTGCTTGACGCCACCGCGACTCGCGCAATACGGGCCGAGACCCGCATAACCGGCAACGCAGGTCACGGAGCCCATATTGATGATCCGCCCGGATGCGTTCGGAATCATGCAGTGTTTTGCAATCGCTTGCGAAACAAAGAAGGTCCCGCGCAGGTTCGTGTCCAGCACGGTGTTCCAATCATCCCAGGAGATTTCCACTGCTGGCTTGCGCACGTTACAGCCCGCGTTGTTGACCAGGATGTCCACGTTGCCGCAAGCCCGGGCAAAGGCGTCGATGCTCGCTTCATCCCGCACGTCCAATTCCAGCGGCGTCGCCTTTTGCCCGAGTGCTTCGATTTCCGCCTGGAATTCGCCGAGGCGGTCCGTGTCTCGGCTGGTGATAACCAGGTCGGCTCCCGCGCGCGCGAGTGCCCGGCCCATGTATTGGCCGAGTCCCCGGCTGGTACCCGTCACGATGGCGGTCTTTCCGGTGAGATCGAAAAAGTTATGCACCATAATGGGATTTCATATTCGTGGCGATGGTTTACATGATCTGGGCTGGATTGTAAGTATAATATGGTCCTGCGGGTCCGGGTAGGGCCGTACGCTGCTGGGCTGTCTACTCCCGCGTGATCTCGAGGCCACTGATGATGGGCATGTCCCCCTCCATTCGAAGGACCAGTTCTTCTTTCACCGTGACGCCGGGGAATCGCCGGACCAGGGCTTTTCGTATGCCGCCCGCTTCCCCGGGGAGGTTGATTCCCTCGGCCACCTGCTGGTTCTGCACCCAGACATTGAATCTTCGCTGGGAGCCCGGTTCCGGTTCAGCGAAATATAATTCAATCGTATAAGGGGCCGGTCCATCCGCCGCAGCCCGGAGGCGGAATTTCAATTCTTTCGTTCCCTGGAAGCCGCAGGAGTACACCCAGGGGATGTCCGTGTCTTCCATGTTCAGCAGGTCCGATGACTGGTAATAAAAATCCTCGGGACCGTGCTTGTAGCGTGGCAGCCACTCGCTGTAGCTTCCCGGTGCATTCACACCGGCGTAGCCGATCCAAAGACGTCCGTCGCGATCGCGTCGGTGCCCGGGGGCTCCAAAGTTGATGCAGACCTCCTTCACCGGGGTCATCTTGGCGGGTGGTGCCCCCGCCGGGCTGTAGCTCCATGCCCGGGCTTTCTGGCGGGGATACAGGACGATAGACGTGTAAATGGCGGTGCTGCACGCGCAGCCGGTTCGGCCTTCGGGGGCGATAAAAAGCCCGTTGGCCGGAACTGCACCGACGCCGCAGGAAAGCGCGAGGTTGCCAAAGGGTGTATACCCGCAGGCATCCTCCAGGTTGTAATGGGCCACGCCACCTGTCCCGGCATCGCCGAAAAGAGCCGCCCCCGATGCGAGCATGGCACCACAACGCGAATAGCCCCGCAGGTAATTCAGGGGCTCGTCCAGACCGGTGGCCGGGTTCGGTTCCAGGATGTCCGCTCCGCTGTGCAGATCCCAGGCAAAAGGTTCAGCGTAAACCCGGTCTCCGACAATCACCGGGCGTTTGCGGTAGTTTTTCCGTCCGCCCCAGAGTCTTTTTCCGTCGCTTGCATCGAAGGCGAAAATTGACCGGCGGGAAAATTGACCGGCTCGGTAGTCCTTGTAGGGGTGACCGATGCTACCCACGCCGCAGACCACCAGCACGCCGTCCTTGACCATGCAGAGTACGCCCGGTCCACCCGTGTGATCGTTCAGGGTGTCATCCAGGGTCAGGTCACTCAGGTCGATCGGTTTTTTCCAGATGGTCGTACCGTTCGTAGCATCGAGGCAGGTAAGCATGCGGACGTCCGGGAGAATGGGTTGGCCCTTGCGGTCCACTGCCTGGCGCCCGGGGGTGGATGCATCACGCTGGCCGAGGGCCAGCGCTCGCTCCGCATCGGTCACGATACGGTTCGCAAAATAAAGGTGCTTTTGATCCAGGGCGATGCCATCGTGATCCAGCAGGTACCCGTGTTGGTGCCACAGGGGTTTTGCCTCCTCGGCATCGAAGGCGAACAGGCCGGTACTTGAAGCGGGCCTGGCTTGTTTTCGCTTTTCATCCCATGCAGACCGGCTTCCGAAAAGGCGGCCATCGGCGTACGCGAGCCAACCCCAGCGGGGAGCATCTTCCCCCTCCGGGATCGGAGGCGTAAATATCTTGTCGGTTTTTCCCGTGTTTCGATCCAGTTGATGGCATAGCTGGTTATTCGTGACCACGTAGACCTTGTGTGGTCCGGCTACGATGTTTGAGGTGCCAAAGGGCAGGTTCTCACGGGTTGCCCCCGGTAGCCAGCGTTCCCAATACCTGGTTCCATTGTACACGTCGTAGCACATGACCAGGTCATACCCGGTCAGAAACATCCGTCCCTTTACCACGATGGGAAGCGGTGGACGCGAATGCCGGTTGATCCGTTTACGCGGACCCGGTTCACCGAACCAGAGCACCCCGAAGGGACCCTTGACCCGGCGGTCTTCACTGCAATAGGTGTTGCCGGGATTGGCGTAGTTGTGGGTCCAGTCGCGGGCACCTTCCAGGTATCCGCGACGCAGGGATTCAACCTTTCCGTTTGCGGTTAACTCCAGCATCCCATCGCCAGGGCTGAGTGAATGTACCAGACGTTTCAGTTCCGGATGGTTTCTTTCCGCAATCATCTTCTTGTAAATATAGGGGGGGATGTTGCTTCGTTGGTCCAGCACCTCGACGCGATGGCCCAGCAGGCTGGCATCCGCCAGTTTCCTGCGCAGCCGTGGAATGGCGCCTGGTGGACTGATCAAGGTGACGAGGTTTGCCTGCGCTGTTTTCAAGAATGTTGCGTCGACGGTATCTGTGAGTACGGCCACCCGCTTATGCGCGGGGGGCATATGGGTGAAGGTACGTACGGGTGCTTGTGCCACGGCCTTTCCGCCAAAACAGCGGACCGTCCCGTCGATACAGCTCACCAGCAGGTATCCGCCTTCGACCGCGAGGTCCCGGACGCGGCTCCCGGTGTCGAAAGACCAGGTTTGCTTTCCCTGTGATGTCGAGAAGGCGGCCACCTGCCCTTCGCTTCCCGCGTAAAGCATTTGGCCCACGAGGATCATCGACTCAGTAAAATTTCCGGGAGTCATCCAGGCCGTTTTCTTTTCGAAGGCTCCAAATAAAGGCTTACGCGCATCCGGCCACTCTGCATACTCCCGCATGGCGTATTTTAAGTTTCCGTTCTTGATGGATTGCCCGCGTTCGCTTTCATCGCCGTATTCGGCGATCTCTTCCAGGCCGGACCGGCAAGTGGCGACGCGGTGTTTTTTGTAGGCTTCTTCAAAGGCCATGCATTCGTTTTTTGCCAGTTCCGGAAGCCGGGCCTGCTCAACCGCGAGCAGGTGATAATCGGTTGCGAGGTAGGCCATGTCTCCATTGAAAATCGCCCGTCGGGCGTTGAACCAATTAAATACGAGTTGCCCTGATCTAGGTTTACCCCACTTGTCTTTCCACCGTGCATCGGGGTTGAAGGCCAGGATGCAGGCCTGGCCGAACACGATATTCTCCTTCCAGGCCAGGGCGTAGCTTCCCCCCGTGTAGTAGCGATAAGCCGCATCTTTCACCTTTGGGACAGGCGTGGTGAAAGGAATCGAGCTACCATCACTCAGCCTCCATCGCGTCGGGCTGACACGCGAGGTCAGGAAGAGGGATGTTCCGCAGACGACCGGGTAGCCCTGTGGGCTTGGGCCCTCGTTGTTGCGATCCCTCAATTCCTTTCGCCATATCAACTCGCCGGTCTCGGCGTTCAGTGCATACAGGAAAACGCCTTCCGAGGTGAACAGGCCGGCCGAGCAATAAGCTACCCCATCCTGCACCGTCACTCCCGTGCGAACCGGCCATACCGAGCTCAGGCGACCGTGTCCGAGCAGCATGTCGGATGCAGGTGCCGCCTGAAAGGTCCATGCCGGTATTCCTGTCGCGGCATCAAGGGAAACCACCGTTCCGCTGTCGTCTCCGTAGATCAGGTGTCCCTCGTAATACGCTGGCGCGAGGCGTGGGGTGCCGGAGGTGAAATGTCGCCAGCGAATGGTCCCGGAGGCCGATTCAACCGCAAACAGGGTATTCTCTGCTGAAGATGAAAAATAAACCGTTCCATCGACGGCGATCAACCGGAAGGCATCGTCGTGGCTTACGTTGCTTTTGTTTTTGTATGCGCCATAACCAATGCTCGGCTTCGCCCAACCCTTCGCTGGCGCTGCGGGTGAGGTGAAAAGCCACTGCAGGTGGAGTTCAGTGGGTAGTTTCTCTCCACTCACGCCGCTGCGCTGATTGTCATGCTGGTAGGCCGGCCAGTTTTCGGCGGAGAGGTTCGTGTAGCTGGCAAAGATGATTCCAGCGCATAACACAAGGGTGGGGTTATACATGAGGGGTAGTATTCCACAGTGGGGTTCCCGACACCAGTCCGATCTGGCGCTGCCCTGAAAACCCGCCTTTGGTACACTAGGGTTTTAGAATGACTTTCAACAGCCCCGGTTCCCGGTCGTACAGTCGCTGGAACCATTCTGCCCCGTCGGCCAGCGGGGGCTGGCTGCTGATAAATGCCTCCATGTCGATATGCCCCTGGGCCATGAGGTCAAGGCATTCGGGGTATTCGCCGTTTGACGCACAGGATCCCAGAATGTGAAGCTCCTTGGTCACGGCCTTCTGCAGGTGCAGGGTCACCTCCGGGCTTACATTTCCGATCAAGACCACCGTCCCGCCCTTGCGTGTCGTGTCGATGGCTGTGCCGATGGCTGCGGTGGCGCCGACAACCTCAAAGGCATAGTCCACGCCGCGGTCTTCGGTAAGTTCGTGAACCGATGCGACGAGCATTTCATCTTTCGCGTTAAACACGTGGTCGGCCCCCAGTTTCCGCGCGAGGGCCAACTTGCCTTCGTCGATGTCGATCGCGATTATTTTCCCGCAGCCCTTGGCCTTCAGGACCTGGACCAGCAGCAGGCCGATCATCCCCGTTCCGACGACGATGGCCGATTCGCCGGGTTGCATTCCACTGCGCACCCAGGCGTGATAGCCGATGGACACCGGCTCCGTCATCGCTGCGTATTCGATGGGAAGTGCATCGGGAAGCCGGTACAGGATCCGCGCCGGAACGGCCACGTATTCCGCGAAGGCGCCATGCCTCTTGAACTCGGGGGTGCCCACCCCGAGCACCATGCGATCATCGCAGAGATTGATCTGGCCGCGGCTGCAGTAGTGGCATCTGCCGCAATAGACGGTCGAGTCCATGGTCACCCGGTCGCCGGCTTTCCAGCCGCTGACCGCGTCGCCGACCCGGGTGATGATCCCGGAGGCTTCATGGCCCATGGTCAAGGGCGGGAGACGGCGGCCGGTAGAGCCGTCCATGCCGTGCACGTCGCTTCCGCATATTCCCACGGCCTTGACCTGGATGAGTACGTCTTCCGGGCCGATCTCGGGTGTCGGAAGGTCGATGAGCTCAAATTGATTATAGGCTTGCAGGGAAAGTGCTTTCATTTACTCAATCAATCCCGAGACGTGTGTGGATGCAACGAAAAATCTCCTCCTGTTGATCCTGGTCTTTCTCATGACGAATGCCTAGCGTACCCGGGAGATGGTGGATCCAGATCGACAAGCAAGCTGAAGGAAACCTTCACGGGGGAAAGCACGCCCCTGCATTCCCCATGAAATCCAGTTGAATTTTCCCGGATCTCGCTGAAGGTTGCCCTGTCATGAAAATACCCTTCTGGAAAATGCACGGGGCCGGGAACGACTTCATCATGATCGATGATCGCGAGCGGATCTTCCCGGTTGCGGATACGGCCTGGATTGCCGGTATCACCCGTCGCCGATTCGGCGTCGGGTGTGATGGGGTGATCCTGGTTCAGCACGCAGATGCCACGGACTTTCGGATGGTGTTTTATAACCCCGACGGTTGCGAGGTTGAAATGTGTGGGAACGGTGCACGTTGCGTGGCCCGCCTGGCAAACGACCTCGGCATCGCCGGAACCGGTATGGTTTTCGACACGGGCGCGGGCGCGATCCGGGCTACTGTGGATGGAGACTGGGTGACGCTCCAGATGACCGATCCCTTTGACTGGGCTTTTGACCAGTCGATCGAGATCGGAGGCGAGTTGCTTACCTTTCACCAAGTGAACAGTGGAGTCCCGCACGTGGTGGTGGAGGTGGACGACGTAGAGCATATCGATCTCCTGGAGTTGGGAGCGGGTATCCGCTACAACGAACGTTTTCCGAATGGAACCAACGCGAATTTTATCCAGATTACCGGGCCGGATGCTCTTTGCCTTCGTACCTACGAGCGTGGCGTCGAGGCGGAGACACTGGCGTGCGGAACCGGGATGGTCGCCTGTGGCTTGATTGCGGGTAAACTCGGACGGGTTTCGCGCCCGGTCAAGATCACCTGTGCAAGCGGGGATGTGCTGGAGGTGTGCTATACCGATGTCGATGAGGGTGCCGTGGATGTGCGCTTGAAAGGTCCAGCGGTCCATGTTTTCGCCGGTGCGTTGGATTACCCCGGCGGGGCCTAATGGACCCCGCAAGAAGAGCAGGGCTTTGCACGGGGCACAGGATGGATATCCCAGGGACTGTTCGGGAGGAAAACCCTTCCACTCACGTGGCTTGACTAGACCGGGTTCCCGTCCGCCTGTACCCTCCGTTTTTCCTTCACAAACGTTCGGGGGGCAATTAGTCTCCGGGACGTCCATGGTCAGGAAATTCCTTATACCCGCCATCGCGCTATACCTGCTTTGGTTACTGTTGTCCGGTTATTATGCCAAGCCTCTCCTGCTCAGTCTGGGGGTGCTTTCGGCCGTGGGTGTGACCCTGCTTTCGATCAAGTTGCGGATTCTGGATCTGAACGAGGGGGGTGGTTTATTTTGCTGCCGGATGTTGTTGTACATTCCATGGTTGTTCAAGGAGATCGTGAAATCCAACCTGGATGTTTCCCGTCGAATTTGGCAACCGGTGATGCGGGTCAAGCCGCAGGTGGTCTTCGTGAAGGCCAATCAGAAAACGGAAATCGGCCTGGTCCTGCACGCCAACTCGATCACCCTTACTCCGGGCACGCTGAGTATCGATACGGGGGGCGGCTTGATCGAGGTGCATGCCCTGTCTGAGGATTCCGCCGACCAGGTGCTCAAGGGTGAATTCGACCGCCGGATCTGTATGCTGGAGGGGGGGGCGTGAAAATCGAAATCGCCTATGCCATCACCATGTGCGTGATCCTGCTCGCGATGGCCCTGACCTTGGTCCGGGCGTTTCGTGGGCCGAGCCTTTACGATCGAATTCTCGCGGTGAACAGCTTTGGCACCATGACGGTCCTGTTCATCGCCGTGCTCGGCTTCCTGGAAGGTCGACCGGCATTCATGGACGTTGCCTTGATGTATGCCCTGATCAATTTCATTGGCACCATTGCGGTGCTTAAGTATTTCAAATTCGGAGACCTGGCACACGCGGGTCGGACGAGTAAAGACGAGGCCCTCCCATCGAACACGTCTCTTCCATCCTAGATATCCTGAGTTGGATGTTCCTGCTCGGCGGAGGCTTTTTCTGCCTTACCGGCGTCATCGGGTTGTTGCGCCTGCCCGACTTTTTCTGCCGGACACACGGTGCCGGCGTGATCGACGGCCTGGGCGCAGGCCTAATCCTCGTGGGACTCCTGTTGCAGTCACCGAGTTTCAACATAGGCGTCAAGCTGTTGTTCATCGCGATCTTCATGTTGATCACCGGGCCAACCGCCACGCATTCACTGGCACGGGCCGCTTTACACGGTGGACTGAAACTCCTGCCGGGCAAGCAGTCGGAAGAAATTCCGGAGCTGGTAGAGGACCCGCCGGAGTGATTGTCTTTGTCGACATCGTGCTGCTGACCCTCCTCGTCGCCACGGCGATATCGCTGGTGCGTTTGCGCAATCTCATTGCCACAATTATGCTTACGGGGATTTTCAGCCTGCTTTCCGCCTGTCTTTTCATGACGATGGATGCGGTCGACGTGGCTTTTACCGAGGCGGCGGTCGGTGCCGGTCTTACCACGGTCCTGATGTTGGGCACCCTGGTGCTCATCGGGCGGGAAGAGAAGGTTCCCGGGAAAGGTTCGGTTTTGCCCCTTGTCGTTGTTTTGATCACCGGATTTGTACTGATCTACGGGACGATGGACATGCCTCATTTCGGTTCGCACGATGCGCCCATTCATCAGCACCTGGTTGATCGTTACCTGGAAAAATCAGGTGGTCCCGACGGTGAGGTTGGCCCTCGGAATGTCGTGACCTCCGTGCTGGCCAGTTATCGAGGGTACGACACGATGGGGGAAGTCGCGGTTATCTTTGCCGCGGCTGTGGGTGTCATGCTGCTCCTCGGCGTCGGCTTTGCCACCAAGCGGAAGGACTCGTCATGAAGATGAACCCCATCGTGCGGGAAGTTTCGAATCTCGTCATCCCCCCGATTCTCCTCTTCGCCTTGTATGTACAGTTCCACGGGGATTTCGGTCCCGGGGGTGGATTCCAAGCCGGCGTCATATTCGCCGCGGCCATTATCCTGCATACCCTGGTCTACGGCCTTGAATCGACACAGAAGCTATTCAACCCGATGGTGATGCGCTTTTTCGTTTCACTGGGGCTGTTGATATATATTGGCGTAGGGGTGGTATGCATGTTCAAGGGTGGTCTCTTTCTCGATTATAACGTGCTCACCGAAAGCCACGGTGCGCACAATGTGCACGGCCAGGAACTCGGCATCCTCCTGGTTGAACTGGGGGTCGGCATCACCGTCGCTTCGGCGATGATTACCATTTTCTACTCGCTCTGCAGCCGCCGGGTACGAGGCATAGCGGAATGATTGCCGGGCTCTACAACTACTGGGTCGTGATCGCACTGATGATGGCCGGGTTCTACTGCGTAATCGCCCGGGCGAATCTGATTAAGAAACTTATCGGCCTGAGCATCTTCCAGACCTCGGTGTTCCTGTTGTTTATTTCCATGGGCAAGAAGGCCGGTGGCACCGCCCCAATCCTTATCGAGGGGGCGGAAGACGTTATCTACAGCAATCCCCTCCCGCACGTGCTCATCCTGACCGCGATCGTGGTCGGTGTGGCCACCACCGCAGTAGGACTGGCCCTGGTGGTTCGGATCAATGAAGAATTCGGCACGATCGAAGCCGATGAAATCCTGGAGATGGAGGGCGAAGCGAAGTTGAAGTCCTGGAGGGATAACGTTGATTGAGTCACACCTCCCGGTTCTCCAGATTATCCTGCCCTTGATCGCCGCGCCATGCTGCATGATGATTCGCAGTGGGGCCGCGGCCTGGTTCCTGGCGGTGACGGTTTCATGGCTTTCGGCCGGCAACAGCTGGCTGTTACTCCAGAAGGTGATGGAGCAAGGCGTGGTGGTGTACCACCTCGGCGGTTGGGAGCCGCCCTATGGAATTGAATACCGGGTGGACCCCTTGAACGGCCTGGTTATTCTCCTGATTTCCTTCATCAGTGCGATCGTGATAACCTACGCGAAGGTCAGTGTCGACCGGGAGGTGCAGGAGCATCGCCAAAGCCTTTTCTACACGGCCTGGTTGCTTTGCCTCGCGGGCCTGCTCGGCATCGCGGTCACCGGGGATGCATTTAACGCCTTTGTGTTTCTCGAGATCTCTTCACTATCGACCTATGCCCTTATCGCCATGGGCAAGGATCGCCGGGCGCTCACCGCGGCGTATCGCTATCTTGTCATGGGCACGATCGGCGCGACCTTCATCCTCATCGGGATCGGCTTGATGTACATGCAGACCGGGACCTTGAACATGGCCGACCTCGCGGAGCGCCTGCAAAGTGTGCAGCCCGGTCTGGATACGAACCGGACCATTCACTCCGCATTCGCCTTTCTCACCGTCGGCATCAGCTTGAAGCTCGCCCTGTTTCCCATGCACCGCTGGCTTCCAAATGCGTATACCTTTGCGCCTTCGGCAGTTTCAGCTTTCCTCGCGGCGACCGCCACGAAGGTTTCCCTCTACCTGCTCCTGCGTTTCTCCTTCACCATCTTCGGTATTCACTTTGCCTATGTAACCATGGGGCTGGATTCCATTCTCATGGTGCTTTCGCTGTTGGCGATCTTCGCGGCCTCGATCCTCGCGGTTTACAAGGAGAACCTCAAGCGCATGCTGGCCTATTCCTCGGTTGCGCAGATCGGCTATATGACCCTCGGGATCAGTTTCGGCACCGTGGCCGGCGTTTCTGCGGGTATTCTGCACATGTTCAACCACGCCCTGATGAAGGGCTGCCTGTTCATGGCCCTTGGTTGCGTGTTCTACCGCATCGGCTCCGTGCAGATTGAGAAGTTTTCCGGTCTCGCCAAGCGAATGCCGCTGACCATGGCCGCCTTCGTTGTCGGAGGCTTCAGCATAATCGGGATTCCGCTCACGGCTGGATTTATCAGCAAGTGGTACCTGATTACCGCCGCACTCAAGGAGGGGAAGTGGCCGGTGGCGGTGATGGTTCTGATGGCCTCGCTCGTTGCCGCGATCTATGTATGGAAAGTCCTTGAGAAGGCCTATTTTGGTAAACCGCTGGAAGAGCATGCCGGGGTGCTCGATGCCCCGCTGGCTATGTTGATTCCTACCTGGACGCTTGCGATTGCGAATCTGTATTTCGGCGTGCAGGCATCCTTTCCGGCCGGTGTGGCGGAGCAAGCGGCGAAACTCCTGCTGGGAGGCGGCCCGTGAATCCGTCCGAGGTTTTATACTTTGCCATCCTCTTTCCCGCGGGGATGGGCCTGGTCATTCGCGGCCTGGGAAAATGGCCGAACCTGCGTGAGGGCGTGACCCTGTTTACGGCCTGCACCTTATTCTACCATGTCTGTAGCCTGGTGCCCGATGTCATGGCCGGGCAAGTGGTTTCACGCGTCCTGGCCGAATCCGCGCCGGGTATCCTGATCCGTTTGAACCTGGAGCCCCTCGGTATGCTGTTTGCGCTCATCGCCTCGGGCTTGTGGGTGCTTACCTCGGTTTTCTCCATCGGGTACATGCGGGGAAATAACGAGAAGAACCAGTCTCGCTTCTTTATGTGCTTTGCCCTCGCGATTGCGGCGGTCATGGGCGTTGCCTTCGCGGGGAATATGTTCACGCTTTTTATCTTTTATGAGCTGGTGACGTTTTCCACCTTTCCACTCGTTACGCACAAAGGTGATGCCGCAGCCCGAAGATCCGGGCGCATCTACCTCGGCATCCTGTTGTCCACCTCGGTGGTGTTCCTGCTCCTGGGTACCATATGGGTCTATGTGCTTGCGGGCTCGGTCGATTTCCAGGCCGGGGGGGTGATGGCGGGGAAGGTCGATCCCAAACTGGGCTTACCGCTCCTCGCGCTCTTCGTTTTTGGTATCGGTAAGGCCGCGGTCATGCCCTTCCACAAGTGGCTGCCTGCGGCCATGGTTGCCCCCACGCCTGTCAGTGCCCTGTTGCATGCCGTCGCGGTCGTAAAGGCCGGTGTGTTCAGCGTACTCAAGGTTTCGATCTACCTCTTCGGCATCGACTTCATCCGTGAGAGCGGGGCGGGGGAGGTGCTCATGTGGTTTGCGGCCGCGACCATCCTGCTCGCCTCCATCGTCGCGATCACCCGGGATAATCTCAAGGCACGGCTGGCTTACTCAACCATCAGTCAACTGTCGTACGTCGTGCTGGGCGCCTTGCTGGCGACCGCGACGAGTGTAAAAGGGAGCGCCTTGCACATCGCCATGCATGCGGTGGGGAAAATAACCCTCTTCTTCTGTGCCGGCGCGATCTATACCAAGGTCCACAAGACGGAAATCAGCCAACTCGATGGCCTCGGACGCAAAATGCCCCTGACCTTTGCGGCCTTCTTCATCGCTTCGCTCAGTATCATCGGCCTGCCGCCATGTGGCGGTTCCTGGAGCAAGTGGTATCTTATGCTCGGTGCAGCCGATGCCGGACAGTTCATGATGATTGTCGTAATCATGGTCAGCTCGCTCTTGAACGTGGCCTACCTGTTGCCTATCCCGATACGCGCCTTCCTGCGCCCGGCCCTGGATGAGCAGGCGGAATTGGATATGGATGGACAGGAGGTGCCCGGATTCAGTTGGCGTCGCATTGATGAAGCCCCGTTCTGTTGCGTTGCGCCCCCGGTGATCACCGCCCTTGGCTGCATCATACTATTTTTCTACGCGGACACGCTCATGTCCCTGATTAACCGGATCCCGCTATCATGATTCAGCAGCCATTGAACGAAAACCCGACGGTCTGGACAAGTCGCGGAGCATCGATTCATTGCTCCCGCCGGTCGTTTCAAGCTAAGCGCCATGGATAAAAAAGAAAAAAAATTCCTATTCGACGATCCAAGAAACGTGAAGCGCCTGCTGCGCGGGTTTTACGGAACCTGTATCGTGTTGGTGGGGATTGATCTCGTCGATCTTGCGCTCCGCCTAAGCCACACGGGCCACTTGCGCCACATCGAACGCGGCTGGGAAGGCCTGCCCGGGTTTTACGCCCTCTACGGATTTGTTGCCTGTGTGCTGCTCGTGGTGATCGCCAAGAAAATGCGTAAGGTCCTGATGCGGAAGGAGGATTACTATGATAAGTGATCTCCCTCCCTTTGTAATTCTCCTCGTCGGTGCGTTCCTCGTGCCGCTGTTCCGTGGCCGGGCCCGGGTGGTTTTCATGGTGCTCCTGCCGGTACTGAGCTTCATCCATCTTCTGGGTCTGGCGGAGGGATCGTCCTGGCAAATCACCCTGTTCTCCTTCGACTTGACCGTCGTTCGCGTCGACCGGCTCAGCCGCCTCTTTGGATACATCTTCCACATCGCGGCATTGATCGGCATAATCTATTCACTGCACGTCAAGGACGACCTGCAGCATATTTCCGCCCTCGCCTACGCAGGCAGTGCCCTGGGGGCGGTTTTCGCGGGGGATTTGATCACGCTTTTCGTTTTCTGGGAACTGCTCGCCCTCACGTCGGTGTTCCTGGTATGGGCCCGTCGTACCGAGCGCTCCTATCGCGCCGGCATGCGCTACCTGGTGGTCCAGGTGGGGTCCGGTGTGCTCCTGCTCGCCGGGGTCATTCTGTATGCGCGGCAGACGGGTTCCGTCGCATTCGGGCACATGAGCCTGGATGCCTGGGGTCCGGGCCTGATCTTTATCGCGATCGGCATCAAGTGTGGATTTCCCTTTCTCCACAACTGGCTTACTGATACCTACCCGGAGGCGACGCCCACCGGCGCAATCTTCCTCACCGCATTTACCACCAAGGTTGCGGTCTACGCGCTTGCCCGCGGCTTTACCGGGGCGGAATTTCACGGATTTCCCATCCTGGTCTACATCGGTATGGCCATGACGGCCTTCCCGATCTTTTATGCCGTGATCGAAAATGACCTGCGGCGGGTTCTCGCCTACAGCATGATCAACCAGATCGGGTTCATGGTCTGTGGCATCGGTATCGGTACAGAACTGGCGGTCAACGGGGCTGTTTCGCACGCATTCAACGATGTGATTTTCAAGGGCTTGCTGTTCATGGCCATGGGTGCCGTGTTGCACCGGACAGGACGAATTAATGGTTCTGACCTGGGTGGACTTTACAAGAGCATGCCCAAGACCACGATCCTCTGCATCGTGGGGGCCTGCTCCATTTCCGCCTTTCCCCTCTTCAGTGGCTTTGTGAGCAAGTCCATGGTCATGAGTGCAGCCCTGGAGGAGGGGCACGACCTCGTCTGGCTGATCCTGCTCTTCGCCTCCGCTGGGGTCTTCCATCATGCGGGCATCAAGATTCCCTTCTTCGCTTTTTTTGCCCACGACTCGGGTATCCGGTGCGAGGAGGCACCGCGGAACATGCTTACGGCCATGGCTATTGCGGCGGCACTCTGCATCGGGATCGGATGTTTTCCGGGGGGACTCTACAGGCTTCTACCGTACCCCGTGGACTACGTCCCCTACACCACCGGGCACGTCATTACACAACTCCAGATCCTTTTCTTCTCGGCCCTGGCGTTTACCTGGTTGAAATTGTCCGGGATCTATCCGCCGGAACTTCGCTCGGTCAACCTCGATTTTGATTGGTTTTATCGCAAGCCCATGCTTGCGCTCGCCAAGCGGGGTGTCGCCACGACCTTCTCGATGAAGGTGAAGCTGGAGTGCTTTGTCCTGGAATTTGGCAGGATCTTTCTTGCGAAGCTCCTTAGCCTGTTCGGTCCCGCCAGCCGCATTGCCCGCAGCCAGGGAACGAGCAGCATGGTGTTCTGGGTGGCGGTGATGCTGGTCCTCGTGCTCTGCCTGTATTTTGTGTAAGGGATGCCCCGGCTCGTGCGCATCCATAACCGGGGCGCAGCTTGCCGTCGATGCGACGTGCCGAAACTACTCCGGGCCGACCTTTTGCATCAGGTCGTTCCACGCCGCCATGGATTTCTTCATGTTTTCGGCCTGGTTGCCCGGGATACCGTAGCACTGTAATCCTACCGGTCCCGTGTACCCGATGTCCTTCAAGATCTTGAGCAGCTTGGCCTGGTTGAAGGTTCCCTTGTCCAGGGTCTGGATCAGTGCATTCCAGCTTCGACCGCCTTCGTTCGCCCCGCAGATGGATACCTGGAAAAGCCGGTCGCCCGCGGCGCGAATGGTTTCCTCCAGGTCGCTGTTCGGTTCAACCTTCAGGAAGTGGCAGAGGTTGAACATCACGCCGACGTTATCCCGTCCGGACTTTTTTGCGATCCGCAACCCGTCGCTGAGGGTGTCCACGTAAAATCCGGCATGTGGATACAGGGCGACTTTCAGCCCGGACGCCCGGGCCAGGTCGGCGATTTCCTGCACCATGGGTACGGCGACTTGGTCCCCTTCTTCCTCCTTCATGCGCCCCTGTATATTCAGTTCAATGAGGGTATCGCGGCCTTTTAAATCCTTGGTGGCCTGGCGAAGGTCATCCGGGTAAATGGCCCGTTCCGGGCTGATGGAGGATCCCACGTACAGGCTGGCGAGGTGTATCCCCGCTTCGTCATACACCTTGAGCTGCTTCCCCACATCCCGGGGCCGGGCCGAGCCAATACGCCCAAACCCGCCTTCCCTGAGCATCTTGACTTGCGCCTCAAGCCGGGGCTGTCGAACCCCGTTCTCGAAAACAAAGAACGGCCATTCGGCAGCAGCGGAAAAGGTGGACAGCAGAAAAAACAGGGAGAAGGTCTTGGGCATGGAAAAGTCCTAGTTTGCGTACTTCCTCGTATGCCTGGGCTTTGGACCGGTAGGCGGCTTCACGCCGTTTGCCAGCATAACCGTCACGATGGCATCGACGGTTGCAAAGGATGGCTTAAAATTCCCGGGACGATATCCCTCGGCCAGCAGGAGCGGCGTACGGCCCAATGCGTTCTTGGTGTTCCAGATCCGGATATCAGCTCCCCGCTCATGGAGGTACTCCACCACGGATGGGATATTCTTGTAGGCGGCCCCGTGCATCGCGGTCTCGCCATTGGCATCAACCGTATTGATATCCGCACCGAGCGAGACCAGGTACTTGACCGCCGCCAGGCACTCGGCCTCCGATCCTGCTTCCTCCTCGGGAGCGGTGCTGCCGATACCTGCGGCAACCATCAAGGGTGTAGTTCCATCCTGGTTGGGGATAAGCGGATCTGCGCCAAGTGCGACAAGCAACTTCATGTAGGCAAGATCAGCCCGGTCGGAGGCGAGAAAGAAGGGCGTGGCCCCGATCTCGCTCACCTGACCCTTCCCGGCTTTTCTTCCCCTCTTCAGGCGCGCATTGACGCCGGCTCCTCGTTCCACGAGCTCACGGATGAACTGCTCACTGCTTCGCCGGCCGGATCCCCGGGGCTCCGGGTCGCCGGCAGCCGATTCGCCGATGTCGGGTTTTCGAATCCAGGTGAGTGAGTGCAAGGGGGTAAAACCGGAACGATCATCATCGGGATCAGCTCCCGCGTCGAGTAGTTCGACGGCTAAATCGTAGTGCCCGTTTTCGGCTGCCAGGAGCAGGGGGCTGGTCCCTTTCTTCGGGAGCTTGCCCCCGGAACTTGAGGATTTCATCACCGTATTGACCTTGGCACCGGCATCGATCAGCAACCGTACCACCTCTGCTCGACCGGCTCTGACCGCGAAAAAGAAGGGCGTGTATCCAGATCTTTTCAGGGGCGATTGAAAATCCGCGCCTGCAGCAAGTAACACCCGGATAACGTCTGCATGCCCTTCCGCGGCAGCCCACATGGCAGCGGTCTGTCCGTTTCGTTCTTTAGCGTCGATCTTTGCTCCCGCATCGATGAGCGCGGTGACCGAGTCGGCATCTCCGGTACGAGCCGCGGTCATCAATACTGTTTCACCTCCGCGGCTTGTTGTATTGGGACCTGCTCCTGATGTAAGAAGTGCACCCACCAGGTTTGCGTTTCCATTGACGCAGGCAAGATAGAGGGGCGTGATGCCATAACGATTCTGTGCAGAAGCGTTGGCATCCAGATCCAACAGTTTTTCCCCGAGTTCTCCGTCATCGTGATGGACCGCCCAGTGCAGTGCCGTCATGCCATCGACCTGGGGAATATTTACATCGACCCGGCGGGACAAAAGCGTTGCCGTTCGGGTGACATTCCGCGCTTCAACGGCATCTGCAAGCGAGGCGTTGTCCCCCTGTGTCACCATTGAAAAAATCGTCCAGCACAGGAGACCGAGTATGCCGGTTTTATAGCTCCACCTAAGCCCGGGATCCCGCTTGGCGAATGGATCCAACCTGAACCGGGGGAGCTTCACGAGCATGCGTTTCATGGAATGGTATGCTGTTTATAACGACACGGGTTCAAAGAGATTTTCGATTTTACCCGTGCTGTCTCCGAAGGTATCCAATGGGACGCCGACCTTGTCCAATATCGAGAGATGCACGTTGGCAAGCGGTGTTGGCTTGTCGAAACGAATGTGACGATTTCCCTTCATCTTTCCGGCGGCACCTCCCGCGAGCAGAATGGGCAGGTTGGTGTGATCGTGCACATTCGGATTGCCAATCCCACTGCCGTACAGAAGCAAAACATGGTCGAGTAAGGATCCGTTTCCTTCCGGCGTGTTCTGGAGCTTTTCAAGGTATTCAGCAAACAGAGAGACATGAAATGCATTGATTTTCGACATCCGCTCAATCTTCTTCGGATTATCTCCGTGGTGCGAAAGCGGGTGATGCGGATCCGGAACGCCTATCTCGGGATAGGTTCGATTGCTCGTTTCACGAGCGATCTGGAAGGTGCAAACACGTGTGATGTCGCCCTGGTAGGCAAGCAGTTGCAGGTCAAACATCAAGCGGACGTGATCGGCATAGGATGCAGGGACGCCTACGGGTCGGTCAAGATCCGGCAACGGATTATCTTTCGTATCGGTCTCCGCTTTTTGAATGCGCCGCTCCACCTCGCGAATCGAGTCGAGATACGCTGAAACGAGTGCCTGGTCACCTGCTCCGAGCTCGCGTTTAAGCCGTTTCATGTCATCCGCAATGGAATCGAGCAGGCTCCCTTTCTCGCGCAGCACCGCGCGTCGCTCCTCGGGTGTCCCGCCTTCTCCGAAAAGGGTTTCAAAGACCAGGCGGGGATGGGCTTCCGCAGGCAGGGGTGTCGTAGGGGAAGACCACGACAAGTTGTTTTGGTAGACACAGGCATATCCATTGTCACATTGACCGACGGTCTGCAGCAGGTCCATCGCGAGTTCCAGTGAGGGAAGCTGCGTCTGGTGGCCGATATGCTTCGCGGCTACCTGGTCGGCGGTTGTTCCCAGGTAGTAGTCGGAACTCTCCGTGACCTTGGCCTTGGCGGCGCTGAGAAAGGAAGAATTAGACGTTGCGTGCGATCCTGGGTAGGCGGGCCTTAACTCCATGTTGGTCAGGACCGTCAATTGGTCCTTTACCGGCTTCAAGGAGTCCAGGATCGGCGAGAGCTTGTCGAGCGTCTTTTCACTTCCGGGTGTCCAGCGCGACTGGTCGCATCCCATGGGCATGAAGACGTAACCGAGTCGGCGCACGCCGTTTGCCGGGGTCTTGACCGTGGCCGTTGCGGCCGGGATCATCGCGTCCAATAGCGGCAGCGCAAAGGAAACACCGATTCCTCTTAGGAATGTCCTCCGGGGAAGTGATTTCCTGGTGGTGAAACGCATGACCGGCTTGCTGTATTTGGGTTTCATGGATCGGTGACAGGTTTACCTTTCGACGTGGTCCTCATCTGGAATGGAACGCTTTTTGTTATCCCTAGTATGATGGATGAAAAACGAAATTCGTCAACCCTGGCACCCTTCACGATTTGACGAATGGCCGGGGCATCGGTTGACTCAATGCCCCTGCCCAGTGCGAATGTCAGCAATTTTTCGCAGAGGGTGCGGACAAATAATTCCGGGCGCTCCAGGAGGCCGTTTTCCAGGTTTTCAACCCCGGCAAGGACCTTTCCGTCCGGAAGCCTTCCCCGCACGTCGATTGCCGCCCCGTTTTCGAATGTCCTCCACCGGCCCACGGCATCGAAGTTTTCAAGGGCGAAACCGATGGGATCCATGAGATCGTGGCAAATCGCGCAGGACGGGTTGGCGCGATGTTCCACCAGGCGATCTCTCATCGGCAGGGTTGCATCCACCGTGTTCTTTTCAAGGGACGGGATATCCGGGGGCGGAGGCGGTGGGGGTGTGCCGATGATATTGTCGAGTACCCAGTGGCCCCGTAGCACGGGAGAGGTGCGGGTTGCATAGGACGTAACCGTGAGAATGCTGCCCTGCCGGAGAAGGCCCCCGCGCTTGTGTTCCGGATCGAGTACAACGCGCCTGAAGCGGCTGCCGGATATCCCGGGAATGCCATAGTGACGGGCCAGGCGTTCGTTGAGGAAGGTATAGTCCGTCTTCAGCAAATGCAGCACGCTGCGATCTTCCCGGAAGATACTTTCGACGAAGAGCTCTGTTTCCCGGCGAAAAGCCTGGCGCAGATTGTCATCAAAATCCGGGTAACGTCTCAGGTCAGGGGTGATGGTATCGAGATTGCGCAAATGGAGCCATTGGCTTGCGAAGTTGCTGACCAGGCTCCTTGAGCGAGGGTCAGCCAACAAGCGGCGGACCTGGGTTTCCAGCACCTCGGTATCGCTCAGTTTTCCGCTGATCGCCCGATCGAGCAATTCCTCGTCCGGTAAACTGCTCCACAAAAAAAACGAAAGCCTGCTCGCCAACTCAAGATCGCTGATCCGGTAGGATGTTCCAGGCCTCGCCTGGATCGGCTCCTTTTCAATACGGAAGAGAAACTCGGGGCTGACAAGAATCGACTTGAGTGCGTGTTCGATTCCCGCCTCGAAGCCGCCCGCACGGGCTCCGTCCCGGTAGAATGCCATCGCTTTTATCAGGTCAGCCTTTGCAACAGGACGACGAAAAGCCCGCTTCATTAGATTCGCCAGTATTTCACGCGCGGCAGGTTCCTCTTCGCGTTCGTTGCCCGGTTGTCGAATGAGGATTTTCTCCCTGCTCGGCGTCCGGCCTGCGCCTTCGGCTTCGTACGGTCCGGTAATGGAAACCTGGTAGATGGCTGGCGAGAGGCGGGGATGGCGATGCAAATTAAAATGTGCCTCGAAGGGCTGACGCTTGTTCTCCAGGAGTGAATAGGATTTTTTTAGAAAAGTAACGCCTACCTTATGGGGACCTGCGCGGACGCGGGTTCTCGTTTTCAAGTGCTTATCCACTTCGTCGTGGCCCTTCTTGCCGGTAGATGACACCGCAAACTGCTCAACCACCGCCCGATCGATGAGGATTTCCATCGTATGGGAGCCGTTGAGCCCCTCCACATGTTCATTCCGGTCGCGGGCGAGCAGCACCTCGATGTCGTACGCCCCGTCCCGCGGGAATGTATAGGAGAGCAAGACGCCGCCACGGGTCCCGATTGGAAGACCGGCCAGGTGTTTTTCCTGCGTATAGTCGGCAGGCATTCGAAAAGTTTCGCCTCCGGGCCTGCTTGAAGGTCTTCCCAGGGCCAAATGACTGATCTTCCGGGCCGCCGAAATGTAGCGATCGATCAAACTGGGTGCCAGCGTACCGACGGTGACATTGTCAAAGCCATGGCTTTCTTCGTCTTTGGGCAGCAAACGCGCCGCGTCGATTTTCACCCCGAGGAGGTCGCGGATCGCGTTCTGGTATTCGGTTCGGTTGAGTCGCCGGAAGGTCTCGACCCGCCCGGGTTTCGGATGGGCGGCGGCGTGTGCATCAAGGCTTCCGGTCAATGACGCGAGCGCGGCGTCATAGCGTTCCTCAGGGGGCCGCTTTCGCTCCGCCGGTGGCATCTGGCGCGATTGGAGCCGCCTGACCACCTTTTCCCAGGTAGCCGCATGCTGGGCCACGTCGACCTCCAGGATACGCTCGAGATCGAGTTCCCCCTTTTTTTTCTCCGGGTTGTGACAGCGGATACAGTAGTCGTTAACCAATTCGGGCAAGGGTGATCCGACCTCCTTCCCCTGGGCCCAGAGGCCCTCAACCGGTAGAAGCAGCATCATGAGAACCAGGTGTGACGGAGGCCGTCCAACGCAGCAGGCGGGAAGTAACGTATCCAGGGGATGACACACGCCCGATTATGGATGATATGAAAGGCAAAAACGACGATAAACGAGTGGCCGGAAAAAACCTCTATGGTGGCGAGGGAACGGCACCTTCTTTATTGAATTAGGTGCCTGGGGTCAGCGGGCAGGCGGGTTCAAGGAAAACGTGAGATGCGGGGAATGGATTTCATCTTTGTTGTCCAGGAACGCCGCCTTGCCCGCAAGGGATTGTATTTAACGAGAACGTGGCGCGAAAAGATACGGGCAGGAGGTCCTGTTCCTGGCGCGGGAATCTGCGCCTTCCAGGCGGCCGGTTGGGCTAATGCGTTGGCACTTGAATACGCGCCGGATCTGTTGGTTGTAGAACGCGCCGGGAGATGGTGCATTGACCAGGTCCCGGTAGACCAGCGGGGGCACGCCGTAGTACCGGTACCCGTAGCTGTTGTTGAAAGCCAGGGTGAGGACCTGGGTGCCGCTGTCATAGGAAATCGTTTCAAAGATGGAGCAGCGACAGGGCCTTCTTGGGCTTTCATCGGCCTCTTTTGCCGTTCGGGCCTTGCCTGCCCTTTGAGAGGGTCCAGGCAATCCCGTCGCTTCCTTGGCGAAGCTTCCGTTGCCCGGGTTGATCGTTGTGGCCAGGAGGCCAGCGAGGAGGAGGTGATTCAGGTTTTTCATAGGTATGTGTTCCGGTTAAGGGTTCGATTTCCGGGGCTGGATACGTCCGGCATTGAAACAATGAAATGCAGGGGGGATGCCAGATCCGGAAAGAAAAGTGAACTAAAGTTCCAATACCTTGCGTTGACGGGACTTAAAAAATGGCGGCACCGCATGGTGCCGGCTGTCGTTTCAACCGGGGTTTAAAAACACATGAACATGGGTTGTAAAAGCCCGGCAGGGCTTCAGCGGAAAGGTCCATCGGAGCTTTCCGCTGTCCATGCTCAGCCGGTGGCCCGGGTACGAGTCGCCCCGCTGTCTCGCGCCTCGCGAAAGCTCGGCGGAGTCCCTTGTTCATACAAGCGGTTTATTCCTGGCTCTTGAGGAATTTGTGGACGGCTTGAGGCGAGACGCCGAGGCGTTTGGCGGCGTTGGATTGGTTGCCGTGGGCGAGGTCGATGGCTTTCAGGAAGAGCTGTTTGCGGACACTGGCGAGGTAGGTCTCGAGGGAGAAGCCCTCCTCCGGTGCCGGCAGGTGGAAATAGGGATCATCGCTTCCCAGGATGGGATCGTCGAGGAGGAGGTCATCTGCCTGCAGGGTTTGTTCCGCCGACCAGAGGACGGAACGACTGAGGGTGTTCTGGAGGTCGCGCACGTTGCCGGGCCACTCGTGACCGCGGAGTCGCTCGAGGGCTCCGGTGGCGAGCTGGCGCGGCTCCGCCAGCGTGGCGTTCATCTGGTCGAGAATGGCGAGGGCGAGCAGGGGGATATCGTCCCGGCGCTCGCGCAGGGCCGGTAGACGGACCAGTCCCGCCGCGAGTCGGTAGTACAGGTCCTCGCGAAAGGTCTTTGCGCGGATGGCGGAGCCGAGGTCGAGATTGGTGGCGGCGATGAGGCGGACGTCGACCTGCTTGGCGCTCTTGGCACCCAGCGGTTCGATGATGCCGTCCTCGAGCACGCGCAAGAGTTTCGACTGCAGCGCCACCGGCAGCTCGCCCAGTTCATCCAGGAAGAGCGTGCCTCCATGGGCGAGCTCGAATTTGCCCGTTTGGTCCGCCTGTGCCCCGGTGAAGGCCCCGCGGCGGTGTCCAAAGAGGATACTCTCGACCAGCTGTTCGGGCAGGGCCGCGCAGTTGACCGGGATGAAGGGTTCACGGCAACGGGGACTCAGGCGATGGATGAGCCGGGCGATGAGGTCCTTCCCGGTGCCGGTCTCGCCTTGTACCAGGATCGGGATGTCGTGCTGGGCCATGGTGCAGCAACCGCTGAGCATCTTGAGGAAGCCGGGATCCTGGCCGATGAGACCGAGTTCACGGATAGCGGTTTCAGGATCGATGTTGCGCGTGGGGCGGAAGCCGATGCGTCCGGCGTCGTTGCGGGTGCGGTAGGCACCCGTGGGTTCACGCACGATGCCTGCAGGGAGTTCGGGAGCACCGGCCCAGGCAACAGGCGCCAGGACGGGCTGGGTGCCGGGAGCCCCGGAGAGCAGGCGAACGGGTTCAGCCGCCAGCACGCCGGTGGCGATGGCGCTGAGCAGGGGCAGGATGGCTGGTGCGGGTTGATCGATGAGGAGGAGCGCGATGGATTCCGGTTCAAGCTGCAGGTCTTCCGTGGCCTGGACGAGGTGGATGTCGAGCTTGGGATATCGTTCGCGGATGGCCTCGACAAGATGGGGTACGCAACCGATGAGGATGAGCTGCTGGAAATCCCGGGCGGCGAGGGCGCTAAGCACCGGGCCGGTTATTTCGCGGTCGGCCTGCGGGGCCGCTCGAAAGGGATCGGCGGCACCGGGGAGGGCGATAAGGGATACCTTCAAAGGTGCCCGCCTTGTTCAGCTGCTTCGACGCGGTCGATAATGGCGTTCATCTCGAGCCACTCGCGCTGGAGGTTTTCCGGCATCAATTGTTGAAACGCCAGGCTTTCGTCCGGTGGCAACCCGGTGAAATGTACGTGGGTGAGGTAGTGGCAGAGCAGGATGCGGCGCAGCGGTAATGTGGCCTGTTCGAGCACCATTCCGGCGAAGGTAAACAAGGGGGCAAGGGATTCCCGGTCGCGCGCGGTGATGGCCTTACAGGTATAGCGTGCGAAGATCTCCATGCGGATGCCGACATGTGGCTCTGCCTGAAAGTCGTCGGCAAGACCCGGAAAGTGCTGGGTGACTGCTGCTTCAAATGCCTGTACGTCCATGATGATTTCCCGGGTTTCTCACTGCGGGCTGGTACCGCCCTGGTTGAGGGCCTAGGGTACCACACAAACGCAGGCCTCGAAGTACAAGGAAAATAGCTATGGCAAAAGTGATTGGTTGGATTGGAACCGGGGTCATGGGGGCTCCCATGGCGGGACATTTGCTGCAGGCCGGATATAGCCTCCGCGTATTCACGCGAAATCCGGAGAAAGCCTCTGCGTTGCTGGCGCAGGGTGCGTCTTGGTGCGATAGCCCCGCGAAGGCTGCTGAAAGCGCGGATGTGGTCGGGGTGATGGTGGGTTTCCCGGAAGACGTGGAGCAGGTGTTCCTGGGGGAAGAAGGGATCCTCTCTACCGTGCGCCCGGGTGCGCTCTTGATCGATTTTACGACCAGCAGTCCCGCCTTGGCTCGCCGGGTCGCTGAAGCGGCGGGATCGAAAGGGGCCTGTGCCCTGGATGCGCCCGTTTCGGGGGGGGATATCGGCGCCCGGAACGCCTCGCTTTCGATCATGGTGGGGGGCGACGCCACCGGGTTCAAGGAGGCGCTGCCCCTCCTGGAGTGCCTGGGCAAAACGCTTGTGCACCAGGGACCGGCCGGAAGCGGCCAGCACACGAAGATGGTGAATCAAATCATCATTGCGAGTACGATGATCAGTCTGTGCGAAGCCTTATTGTACGCCAGGCGTTCAGGCCTGGATCCGGAGCTCGTGCTACAGAGCATCGGCAGTGGTGCCGCCGCGAGCTGGGGCCTGAGCAACCTGGTCCCCCGGATGTTGAGGCAGGATTATGCCCCCGGATTTTTTGTTGAACACTTCGTGAAGGACATGGGGATCGCGCTTGCGGAGAGCAAGGCGATGGGCCTGAGCCTGCCCGGATTGGCATTGGCGGAGCAGCTGTACCGGCGCTTGGTCGAGCTGGGTCATGCGAAGTCGGGCACCCAGGCCCTGATCCTTGCCCTCGAGGCGATGAACGCGGGTTGAGGGGGGCGTCTCCCGGCAGCCTGCTAGGGTTTCCCCGGCGGTTCCGGGATGGTTATTTTTATAGACTCTTGACCCAGGTGGAAGGTGACCTCGCTTGAGTCAGGTGCCCAGATGATCAACTGGTCGCGTTGCATACTGCTCAGTTCTTCGACATCCAGGGTTTCCAGTAGGCGCTCGTTATAGTGGATGATTTCCGGTTCCTGATGGTAGGTGCCCCGTCCGATCTCCATCGTGACGTATTCCCTTGGTTCACTGAACCAGGCGCGTTTTTTAAGGTAAACGATCGCGGCGTAGGTCTTTCCGTCGGGCGCACCGATAATCTCCCCGGTTCCCTTCGGGTAGTCACGGGTCAAGGCGTATTGCCGTCCGCCCACGGAAGCCAGGGTGATCATCACTAAGGCAATGAAAAGGCGGCGTTTTTTCACGGATCCAATGTAAAGCTCGCCCGGATTTTTGAAAGGAGATTCAGCGACGAAGGCTTGGGGGGGGAGGGGATAGCCACCATCGGGCAACAAAAAAGGCGGCTGCTTTGGCCTCCTTTTCTGCTGGACCCTGTCGCGGCCTCAGTTGTTTTCCCTGCGAAGGTCCGCGAGGATTTCGTCTACGGTGCGGTCATCTACCCGGTCCGCTTTCGATTCAACACCCTTCTTTTCCTGTTTATCCAGCCACTGGTAAATCAGGCGACTCCCCTCGGGTACTCCGGAATACTCTTCTATGTCAGGCGGATCGGCGAGGACCACGGTCACGAAGATGACAACCTCATCCTGGAACTGTTCCGTGTGCGTGTGGGTGAAGAGGTATTTCCCAATTATGGGGATATCGCCCAGGATGGGAACCTTTTTGATCACCTCATTGTCCGAGGTTTCGGTGAGCCCGCCGATCGCGACGGTTTTTCCACTCTCCACGTTGAACTCGGTCTCGATCTTGCGGATCTGCGTGATGGGGAAGCTTGTGTTGGCTTCACCTACGGTTTTTTCTCCAAGCAAGCGGCTGAGTTCCGGGGAGATTCGCAAGGTTACACTATCCGTTGTATTGATGGTCGGTGTCACGGAAAGCTTGACACCGATTTCAATGAAGGGCTGGGTGGAGTTTAACCTGTATGCGAAGCGGTCACCGGTGTCGCCTTGCGGAACGGCTTCGATGTTGGGTTCGTTTCGGCCGACATGGATCGTGGCCCTTTCGCCATTGGCCACGAGCAACTTCGGGTTGGACACAATTTGTACCCCGTCCATTTCCTTGAGCGCGCTCAGGGTGAGGGCGAAAGCTTCCGCAGAGAGGATGGCCGAGCGAATATCAATTCGATCTCGCGGGGTGGAGGGGGTGATGTTGACGGTATCCCCGCTGACCGTGGCCTGGTCGAAGTTGAGCCCGGACAGGACCGCGTCGACAACGGTCGTGTTTCGTATTCTCCCGTTGATGGTGTTGCGTGAATTGGAGTTCGCAGTGTTTCCCGTGGAGGTGCGGGTTTCCGATCCGCTTCCCGCGGCACTGGTGGATTCGAGGGGGGTCCCGATGTTGGAAATGCTTCGGTTGATCGACTCGCTTGCGTTGAAGGTTGTTCCGTTTCCGGTCGAGTTTAACCCATTGTCAATGGTCTCGCGTTCATCCGATATTTCACGCTGTATGAAGGAGACTTTGGAGTTCTGTTCGACCCGCCTCCGGGTGTCGGTGTAATCCTTGCCTAGAGAGTTTGCCGATATGGTGTATCCCTGCAGGACCTCCCAGTTGACCCCGATGTTGTTGATCGCCTGGTCGTTAAGCTCCACGAACTTTGCTTCGATGAAAACTTGTGGGCGGGGTTTGTCGATGATGGCGAGGACCTCTTTGATTTCAAGGATCTGCTGGGCGGTTTCACGGAGGATCAGGGCATTTGCGGCGACCAGGGGGGTGACGGAGGAATTGGTGCTCACCAGCATCTGCCGCACCACGGGAAGGGCATTGGAAACCGTGATGTAATTGAGAATGATGGTCTCAACTTCCACGGGTTCCGCAGCGAGGGCGGATTTGGAGATCACCGTGTAGATGCCGCGGTGTTTTTCGACCATGATAAAGCCGGACTGGTCCAGGATGGCATCCATGGCGATCTCCCATTCCACATCCTGCAGGCTAACCGTCACGCGATGCCCTTCGAGTTGTTCGGAGGCGATAATGTTTGCCCCGGAAATGCGGCTGAACATGCGGACCACATCCTTGAGTGCTACATCGTCGAGCTCTATCGTGATCAATTCTTCGTCCACGTTGGACTGTTCGAGATCGATCCCCTTGTAGATCGGTTCGAGCGGTTGGATGCTGATATCATCTGCCGGGGTTTTCACCTCGGCGGGATCGGCCTCTGCCGGAATCGCTATGGGTTCTGCCGGAACAGCAGGCGCAAGCGGGGGCACGGCCTTGGACCCCTGGTCTGCAAGGGGGGCGGCAATCGGGACAACCTTTGGCTGTGGGGGTGCCGCCACCGGGTCTGCCCCTGGCGGTGTCGGTTCCGTTACCGGGTTGGCGGGATCCAAGGCAGCGCTTTCCGCCAAGCCCGCTTCCTGGTTGGCTTTAACCTTTCCCGCGACCTCTCTTGCGCGACGCAGTGCATCGGCAGCAGAAGAGCGTGTCTTCTGCTGGATTTCATTGAGTTGGGTCGCCTGATCGCTGGTTTGCGCAACTGCTGAATGCGGATAGACTGTTAGTAGCAGTCCGACACCGGCAGTGATTATGCCTCTCTTTATCATCCTAAATACCTCGGGTTACAGGTGTTATATTAAAGGTTCAGTCGCGCACGGGTTCAAGCCGAATATTGTCTGGAGTCAGGCTTTTTATAAGTAATTTGTAGGTATTGCCACCGACGTTGATTTCGAGGATATCCCCTTCCGTAACCATGTTTCCACTGATAATTGCTATGTTTTTGCCACCTTTTGACATGATGCCGTTTATGGCCAGCATGCGTTTCAGGCGATTCTGTTCCGCCTCGGCCAGTGCGAGTAGCTCCGCCTCTGTCAGGCCCTGTCTAAGTGGAGCGATCCTCTGGGCATTGGGATACCAGCCCACCGGCCAGAATGGATCGCGCTTCCCGGACTCAATCTTCAGCGGGGGGGTCGCCTTGCTTTGGGCCTGCACGTTCGTGCCGAGGAGGGCGGCACAGGTGACGATCAATAATTTTCCGGCGTGGTGCATGTTCTGTCCTTGTTCGCGCTAGGAGGCGCGTTCGATTTCCGATTTCAGCTGGAGGTCCTTGAATACGGGCCATTGGACCTTGAAGGCGACTCGATGTTTTTCAAAATCATCCGGGCTGGGTACGATACTGAGGGTGGAGATGGTCGTATACGGGCTGATGGCCTGGATCTTGGTGACCAGGGTCCGTAACTCGTCGAATGAGCATGTTGTTTGAACATCGATGGAATAGTACGCAATGCGTCCTATCCCGCTTTTGTCGCGGCCTTTAATTCCGCCCGATGGGACCTCCAGTTCGAGACCGAGTTCGCGACCGATGTCATAGATCTGGCGCGAAGCCCAGGCAAAGTCTTCTTCGGCCATGAATGCGCGATTGAGCTCTGTTAGCTCCTGGTTGGTGGAAAGGGTATCCCGTTGGATCTGTGCCGATTCCCGGGTGAGCGCTTCCGCGCCACGGACCTTGCCGGAAAGCTCTTTGATGTCTGCCGAATTCTTCTTCCAGTTCGCACCCATCGGCTTGACGATATAGGTGATACCTATGAACCCCGCCGTGATGGCGACCAGAACGACGAGGCCGAGCATCTGCTTCTGTTCCCTGCTTAGTTTTTCCCAGTCCATTGTACCTCTCGTGGAATGAAATCAATTTGGATTTTGAATTTTCCTGCACTGGCTGGCTTGCCGGTGGCATGGTCTGTCGCGGTGGTCGGTGTGAAGCCGTTGTACACGACCTTGGAGAAATAGTTCTTCAGCTCCGGATCGTCTTCCAGCGAGGGCACAAGGCGATCGAGCACGATCTGTTCGCCTTCCTCATCCACGACGGTGCCCTCTATGCGGAGGATGTATATGCGTTCCGGATGGGTGATCTTCCGGGCCGGGGCGTTGCGGTTGCTCCGGCTTGCAGCATCAATCCCTTCAATGTGGCTCAGGATGCTCAACTTGGTCAGTTGAATTCTTTCGGGAATCTTGTCGCGCAGGAGTTCCATGACCTCGGCCATGTCGACGCGGGCCACCGGCCAACCTTTCAGCTCGTTGAGTGTGTCCGACCGGGTCGTCAGCAGCTTCTTTTTTGCAAGCGTACTCTCGAATTCCCCCTCCAGGGTTTTCCACCGGGCGGCCAGGGAGCTTGCCTTGTTTTTCGCGCCGTTGTACCGGATGACCGTTGTCAGCCCGAGCAGGATGGCCGCTGCGACCCCCCCGATGACCAGGTAGCGGATCAGGTTGCTATCCCGTGCGGCCGAGTGATAGTGGATTTCGTTTTCGTTCAGTAAATTTACGTAACTGCTCATAGGATCAACTCATGATTGCAAGGGCTGCCCCGAGGGCGGGAGCGAACATGGATTCTACACCCTTGACCCCGCGCGGGTACGTACTGACACCGTTCGCGGTGAACGGGTTCCAGACTTCCACTTCGGTGTCCATGGTGCGGCCGATCTGCTCTACCCAATACGGGGAATAGCTGAGACCCCCGGAGGCGTAGATCTTGCCGATCCGACACTGTTCGCTACGTTCAACATAATGTCTTGAAATGGTCAACTGCTTCAGGAAGGGACCCATGGGGTTTTCATTTGTCACGTTCAGCGGTTGGGGGTCGTCAAAGATGGTGGAAAGGGCGGCGTCCTGGTCGATATTAAGGAGTTCGCGGATACGTGAAACGAGCTCCGATCCGCCATATTCAAACTTGCGCGTGAGGACGATGCGCCCCTTGTGAAAGAAACTCACCACGGTAACCTCGGCGCCGCACTCGATGTAGCACACGGCTTCCTCCACATTTCTAACCAAGTCGGTATGCTCGAAGGTGTGCAGGGCGGACAGGCCGGAGACCTCGATGGATACGAGGGTGGGGCGGGTGCCGGGAAGCAAGCGCTTGATTTTTTCCGTGTCAACCGCCGGGATGGATACCGCGATGACCTTGTTGTCATCCCCGCCGGTGCCCTCCTGCGCCACGCAGAACGCCAGGCGATAGTCCCCGTTCACGCCGAGTTGCTTGCGCAGGCGATTGTCCATGACGCGTCCGGAAAGCTTGGCGGGGAAGTCGAGGAATCGGATCACCGAGTCGATCCCCGCATAGCAGATTGCGACATAAGGGGTGTTTAGCTTTTTGTCCAGGTTGAGCCGAATATCTCCTTCGGCCTGCCAGTCGATCGATTCCATGACATCGGCCTCGATCAAGCTGAAAGAATTCCCGCTTTTCTTGATCCGAACCACCTTGATGCTGGTGCTGCCCAGGTCGATGCCGAGGACTTCCGTGATCTTTCGTTTGGATTTCTTGTCCGTTTTAGCCAATTCCATGATGTTTGGTTCCCCGATAAACAGGTTTAATATACTCCGCTTTCCCTCAAGTAAACCTGGCGCACGGAGTCTACGGCCGCGTCGTAATCTTCCGCCTTTACCAAGTAGAAATGGCAACGGGTGTTCGTTAGCGTTCCCACGTCCTGCTGAAGTCGTTTATTGTATGGGTTCAGGATAGCCACCAGTGCCTCGCCCTCCATGACGTCAAAGACGAGGGCGGCACGATACTTCATAAATTCCATGTGTAGAAGCGAAAACGCCTCCTTGCGCATTTCAAAACATTGGAGAGAAACCATGGGAAGGTTGGAATCTTCGCTGATAAATTCCATGGCCTTTTCATAGCTGACCAGACTCCGGTCGTGGAGAATATGACTGACCGTCGAGGGAGCGTCCAGCATAACGCTGGAGTAGGAACAGAGGTCGTTGATCACCACGTTGTAATCTTCCGTGGTTAGCATCCGGGCTTTTCGCAGTCGATGCACCAGGACCAGTTCGCTGGCCAGGTCAAATTTGTAGATTCGCCGTTCATCGAGTTGCTGGCTGGATTGTTTCTGCGATTCGTTCTGCGTCTTGGCGAGGGCGGAAATACGTTCGATCTCGGGCAAGGAACCCGGCAAAGTATCCTGGTATTTCTGTAGACTGCGTACGGCGACCGTGATGTATTCCTGGTTGTTTTCCGGGCTAATCAGGGCCCCGAGCTGCTGGGCATACTCGCCCGCCCGTTCCGGGTCCGCCATGTTTTCACTGAAATCCAGCAGGGAGAGAAGCAGGCCGGCGGTGGGGTTGTTCCGCTGGAGGTAATCCTCAAGCGTGACAATAGCCAACTGGTTCTCGTCCTGGATAGAGAGAACGTCTGCTGTACCCACTTCTAACATTTCAGGATTTACCTTGTTTCACCGCAAATCAAGCCACGCATTACCGCCAGGCAAGAAATTAGCAAATTGTGTACCATTTGTATCGTTTCTCTTCAAATAATTCTTAATTAAATTTGCGTGCGATGTTTGGCACTTAATTTGCTTTTACTTTGACACCTTGGCTTGGACATTTGTATGCCCGGGGCGAAGGGCATATTGCACATGAAAGAGTTTCTAGAATCCTATGGCCCGTTCAGCTCCGTATATTAAAGACATCCTGCTAAGCAATCGGCGATTGACCGAGGACCAGTGGGTGGAAGCGAGCCTGAGGGCTGAAGAAGAGGCCAGGCCGGTTGAGGCCGTCTTGATTGAAATGGCCTTGGTCAGCCAGAATGTACTTACGCTCGCGGCTGCGGAAGCGGCCAACATGGCCCCCATTCGCCTCAGCCATTTCTCTCCCGACCACGAGATGCTGGTGAACCTGCCGGCCCCCACCCTGCTGCGTCATAAAATGATGCCCATCGCCATGTGCGGAAAAAGTTTGACGGTTGCGATGGCGGATCCGTTCAACATCATGGCGGTTGACGAGCTGGCCGGCCTGACCGGGCTGAAAATTGTTTCCGTGGTTGCATCGCAGGCTGAAATCACCAGCCTGCTGGAGCAATTGATCCAGAATGAAGGCGGGCAGCTTCAAGAAATCCTCAATGATGTTGAGGATGTTGAGTTGGATGTCGAAAGCATGGAGGATCTCAATCTCGAGGAGATGCTTGAGATCGCCGAAGATGCCCCGGTCATCCGTGTCGTGAATTCCATTTTGGTGGAAGGTCTGCAGAAAGGCTGCAGTGACATTCACGTAGAGCCGATGGAGAAGTCGATGCGCCTGCGGTACCGGATCGATGGCATACTTTATGAACACCCCTCCCCGCCCATCAGCATGTTGGCTGCGATCTCCTCCCGGATTAAGATCATGTCCAACATGGATATCGCCGAGCGGCGGGTCCCGCAGGATGGTCGCTTCAAGATCAAGGCGCTGGATAAAGCCGTCGATGTCCGGGTCAGCGTATTGCCTACCGTGCACGGTGAGAAGATCGTGATGCGTATCCTGGACAAGGCCTCCTTGCCTCCCGGCGTCGGTTCCCTGGGGCTCGACGATCATTCTTGCGAGAAATTTGTGGAAGCCTTGCGCCAGCCGTACGGCATGCTTTTCGTAACCGGGCCCACGGGCAGCGGTAAGACGACGACACTTTATTCCGCATTGCAAGAGCTCAACAAGGAGGGGGTAAACATCATCACGATCGAAGATCCCGTGGAATACCAGTTGAAAGGCGTGAACCAGGTACAGACCAACACCCAAGTCGGTCTTTCCTTTGCCTCCGGCTTGCGGGCTATTCTTCGCCAGGACCCTGATATCGTGCTCGTCGGGGAGGTTCGCGACACCGAAACCGCCAGTATTTGCGTGCAGGCTGCTTTAACGGGTCACCTCGTGCTCAGCACCTTGCACACAAACGATGCCTCCGGCGCGATCGACCGCCTTATAAACATGGGTATCGAACCGTTCATGATCGCTTCTTCGTTGATTCTCGCCCAAGCCCAGCGCCTCTACCGAAAGCTTTGCCCGGCCTGTAAAGAGCCTATTGATGCGCCCGAGGAATTCCTGCGGACCAACGGGGTGGATCCCAGCCAGTATAATTTCGGTGGGGCCACGTTCTTCAAGGCCGTGGGTTGCTGGAAATGCAGTGATATCGGCTATCGGAGTCGCGGAGCGATCATGGAGATCATGGAGATCGATGGAAGGGTGCGCCAGATGATCAACGACGGTCGGAATTCTAACGAGATCAAAGATGAGGCCGAAAAAGCGGGTATGTTGAACCTGCGGCGGGTCGGCATCCGTCAGGCCATGACCGGCACGACCTCGATTGAGGAAATCATCCGCGTGACGTCTTCCCATTAACGCAAGGTTCTAAATGGATTCATCGAGGTAAATTATGGAGCACTCAAGTTCACATGCCGCGGCCCAGATGGCATCCCTCAGCAAGCAATCCCATACCACGATTGAGATCTACAAGGTCCCCGGAGCAAACAAGATCCGGCGAACGGAACTCCCGGTCTTTTCCCGTCTCCTCGCAGCCATGCTGGATGCGGGTATGCCGATCACGCAGGTACTCAACACCCTGGAGGAGGAGTCCCAGCATAAAACGTTTAAACCGGTAATCACCGGCGTTCGGAGTCGGATTGAATCCGGCGAGTCGCTTTCCGAGGCTATGGCGCATTACCCGGCCATTTTCGATGAATTGTATGTGAGCATGATCTCGGCAGGTGAGGCCGGTGGTTTGCTCGCGGACATCACCGCCCGCATTGCCGTTTATCTTGAAACGGCTGCCAAGCTGCGCGGCAAGGTGTTTTCTGCCATGATGTATCCCACCATGGTCACTTTCGTTACCATCATCCTGACCCTGGTCATGATGATCTGGATCGTGCCGGCCTTTGCGACGATCTATGAAGATTTCGATTCCGACCTGCCGGGGCCCACGCAGGCCCTGGTCAATATCAGCGCTTTCATCAAGGCGTACTTTCCTTACGTCTTCGGGGTTTTGGTCATCCTCGCAATCGTCTTGCACCAATACAAGAAGACGCCGGGTGGAGCCTACGCAAGTGATCGGTTTAAGCTCCGGCTGCCCATCTTCGGTGAATTGCTCCTGAAAGTGTCCCTGGCGCGTTTCTCTTCGACCTTTGCCCAGTTGGTCTCCAGTGGGGTGCCCATGTTGAAGTCCCTGGAGATCACGTCTCAAGCGGTGGGGAACCGTGTTCTGGGTGGCATCCTGCTGCAGGCGCGCGATCACGTAGAAGCCGGTGAGCCCCTTTCGCAGGCCTTGTCAGGGCACCGGGAATACCCCCGGATGCTGGTGCAGATGATGTCAGCCGGCGAGCAGTCGGGCAAAGTCGACGAAATGATGAGGAAGATCGCGGATATCTACGAAGACGAGGTAAACACCACCTTGAATGGCCTGACATCGCTGATCGAGCCCTTGCTGATCGTGTTCCTCGGTGTGACCGTGGGCGGGATCGTGGTATGTATGTTCCTCCCGATCTTTAAGCTGAGCGAAATAGTCTCGCAATAAGCTCCCGGGAATTCCCCACAGATCCGGGGCCACCCCCCGCTTCAGGTCGGGTCTTGTTCCGGCCTGATACCTCGAGAATAGCTCCGAGGGGGCCAAGCCCTCCTTCCCCATGCCGCGACATTCGATAGGGTCCTCCTGTAAGGCTTTGATCAGTAATGGCTTGCATATTTACAAAAATGCGATTTGCAGCGATATTAGCTGAGGTGCATATGCGGAAACGGCCCCCGGGTATATCCGGGACCGATCGGACGTTTTAACCCGCCGTAATCGTTGGTTTCGAGTCACAATGTTGTTGTAAAATACGTTGCTTGAGGGGATTAGCCATGGTGCACAGGCGCTTGCACGGTTAAA
>JAYGFS010000419.1:0-2736 GCA_046581765.1 Verrucomicrobiota bacterium | reverse complement strand
TGACTACGAGGACGCGAACGGGCTGGACAAGAACGACCCGAATGACGCGGCGGCGGATGCCGACCTCGACGGCGGCAGCAACCTGCAGGAATTCGTCTTCGGCACGGACCCGCAGGACGCGAACGAGTTCTTCCTCATCCAGGCACCGGACCTTGCCGCGACCGTGAACATCCAGTACGGCCCGGTGAAGGACGGGGTCACCTACCAGTTGCAATTCTCGGAGGACCTCCAGACCTGGCTTACGGTGGACACCCTGGTCGCGACGGGCGATGCCGCAACCAACACCGTGGGCCTCCCCGCGAACCCGCGCGGCTACTACCGGATCGAGGCCCTGCGCTAGATCGCCCGCTATTCGTTGAGCAGAAACTCGATCGCGTCGTCGACTTCCCGGTTCGCGAGATCCGCAAAACGCAGGTTTCCCTTCTTGTCGACCAGGTAGTAGTCCGGGAAGGAGTCGGCGCCAAAGGCTGCCTGGGTTTTACCCTCGCTGTCGTGCGCGAGGAGGTAGGGGATCCCTTCCTTCTTTGCGAAGGCGGGCATTTTATCTCCACCGTTCCGGCTGTGGACCCCGATGATCACCACGCGGTCCTCGTACTTCTGGTGGAGTTCCTTCAGGTGCGGCACGGCACCTCGGCAGGGTCTTCACCAGGTTCCCCAGAAATCGATGAGGACCACTTTTCCCCTGAGGTCGGCCAGTTTGACCGCCGCGTCACCTGGCGCGTTCAGCCAGTCCGTCACCTGGAGGGCGGGTGCGACTTTGTTTTCCAGCGTATCTTTAAAATCACGTTTCCCTTCCCGCTTAAAATCTGCGGCGAAGAGATGGGTGCTCATCAGGAGGGTCAAGAGGGGGATCCAACAGTTTTTCATAAGGGCTTCTCCGTGGGTGAGCGCCAAGTATCCATCGAATGTCCGGGAATTTCAGGCCTGGTTTCGGTGGAGGTGATTTATAGGCTGGGAAATCCCGTGCCCCTCGACTAGGTTTTGGCTGAATGAAAGCATCCATCCACCCGTCAAAACGGTTGCGACACCCTTATGGATGAAATCCAGGAATGGGTGAAACAGGCGCAGGCCGGTGATGAGGCTGCTTTTGGCGAGCTGGTAAAGTGTCTCCACGAGCGGGTGTACGCCGTGCTCTACCGCATGGTGGGAAACGCCCATGACGCGCGTGAGCTCGAGCAACTGACTTGGATCAAGGTCTGGAACAAGCTGGACACCTTCAAGGGCGAGTCGGCCTTTTTTACCTGGGTGTATCGCGTGGCGACCTACACCGCATTGGATTTTTTGCGAAAACGAAAACGGCGACCGGAAATGGAATTGTTGGAAGAAATGGACTTGAAGGCGCGTACGGTGCAGGCGCTTCCTCCGAGCGCACACTCCAGGCCTGACCGGGAGCTGCAGCGGGCGGAACTGCGTGCGGCCTTCGACGGGGCCTTGGCCAAGTTGACGGATAAGCACCGTACGGCCCTTGTACTTCGCGAGGTGGAAGGGTTATCGTATGAAGAGATCGCAGGAGTGATGAAATGCCGGGTGGGAACCGTAATGTCGCGTATATTTAACGCGCGGAAGGCGATGCAGGTATATTTAAAGGACCTTTCCTTATGAAAAATCAGGATATCGAGAAGATGATCAGCCAGGAGCTGGACGGGGAGTTGGACCCCGCCGGTCGCGCCATGCTGATTCGCAAGCAGGGCGCGATGCACGCGGATAGCCGTGAATATTTTAAAAAAATCGGCGATCTCACGCGGGAAGGGGCGTCCGAGGGCATGCCCACGGCCGAAGCCATGTGGCAGGACGTTCAGCGCGGGATGCGCGCAGGGGCCGGTGATCCGGATAAAGGGCGCCGTTGGTTGGTCCCCTGGGCCGTCGCGGCGGCTATTGCCGTGGCCGTGGCCGTCCCTTTCGCGCTGAAAAGCAACGCGGAACCGATGCAAAGCACCGCGACCATCGAGTATTTATCGACAGATATCCCCGGAGCGGATATAGGATCGTATGTGCTTCCCGAGAGCGAAATGACCGTAATCTGGGTGTTCGAAGAGGAATCCGATGAGGGCTGAGTGCCTGATCATTTTAAGCCTGTTGGTGGCAGGTGCCGCCCAGGCCGAAAGCGTGCGGTTCAGCGGTACCCTGATCCAGGCTTCTGCCAAGCCGGGTCCCGTCGATCCCAAGCTGGCGGGCATCCAGAAAAAGCTCCGGAACTTTCCATACAAGTCCTTCAGCTTTGTCGGCAGTGGCGGCGGTAGTGTCAAGATCCCCGGGAAAACGTCGTTTGGCGTGGGTGGCGGCAGCACCATCGATGTCCATGCATCCGGGATCAAGGGCCCCCAGGTCAAGGTGTCCCTGCAATGGAAGCACGGGGGTAAGATCGCCATCAATACCACGATTGGGATCAACAAAGGCTCGGGAACGATCCTCGGTGGCCCGAAGGCCGGCAGCGGGGTCCTGATCCTTTATCTCACGGTTAAATAGCCTTTGGGTGCCCCGGCGGGTCCCCCCCGCCAAAACATGTATAAAAGTTCAATCTTGCTGAAAACCCAGCCGTTGAACGGCTTCATACCTCCATACGCAACATAAAAACCGATAAATAAAAAGAACCTTTTAAAGGCGTATGACATAGTTCTCAAAAAGTATCAGAAAACGAATAGAGATGGAGCCTCAAATAAGTTAATTATAGAATTGTCTAAAGATCTTGAACACTATCTCAAAATAATGGCACCTACCACCAATTTAAAGTTGACA
>JAYGFS010000392.1:0-24176 GCA_046581765.1 Verrucomicrobiota bacterium | reverse complement strand
AGGCCTGCGGGCCGATGGGACAGCGGTAGCGTGGGGGGAAAACTCTTATGGCCAATGTGATGTACCCGAGGACGAAAAGTTTATGCAGGTTTCGGCGAGTGCAAGCCATTGCGTAGGCCTGCGGGCCGATGGGACGGCGGTGGCGTGGGGAAATAATAATCATGACGCATTTGATGTACCCGAGGGGGAGGCATTTACGGAGGTTTCGGCGGGGTGGGGGCATTCTGTAGGCCTACGACCCGATGGGACGGCGGTGGCATGGGGATACAACAGTGATGACCAATGTGATACCCCCGAGGACGAGAAATTTACGCAATAATCCGGTTTAATGACGGTGCCATGAAGATTCGTGTACTCCTTGCCTTATCCCTCGCAGGACTTGCTGCACCGGCCATCGAACCCCATCCCGATGCGGCAGCCAATACGCATAAGCCCGGCGAGGTTGACATTCCCGGGAACCTCAAGTTCAACGTGGCCGACCTCACCTCGCTTGACGGCATCGTCCTCGACGAGACGGACGCAGTTTTAAAGGGCTCTTGGCACTACTCGACCCACACCCCGCCTTACGTGGGCATCGGCTACCTGCACGACCGGAAATCGGGCAAGGGTGAAAAGTCGGTGACCTGGACACCGACTTTTCCAAAGGCCGGAACCTATGAAGTGCGCGTGTCCCATTGTTACAACGTGCGCCGCTCGACGAATACGCCGATTAGGATCCGGCACGCGAAGGGCCTTACGACGATCCGAATCAACCAGCAGGATACCCCGGAGCACGGCAAGTTGTTCCGGACGATTGGCGTCTTCCCGTTCGCAGTGGGAAAATCAGGCTCGGTGACGATCTCCAATACGGGAACCGAGGGGAAATACGTCATCGCGGATGCGGTGCAGTTCCTACCCGTGAATCGATAAGGCGCGAGCCTGCGCAGACGGAGGAGATGGACCTATGGCTTGACTTTTGTCGCGACCAAACACTAGGTTTCTACACCTTCTGGTACATATTTCCTCCTGAAGAATGAGTTTATGCACAGCGTGTCCGTTTATCTTGCCTATATCGATCCGGGAACCGGAGCGATTGTTTTACAATTCCTGATCGCGGGGATTGCCGGGATAGCCATCTTTTTTCGTGGGGCCGTCGGAAAATTCTTAGGGTTCTTCGGCATCGGGAAATCATCGTCTGACGCAGATGAAGATGAAACCGAGGAGTGATGAGACCCTAATTGAAACCGGCTCTTTTCGAGATCCTTCCGGTTTTGTTTTCTACCACAATGACGAGGTTTATCGGTGCGTCGACGACGCGAGCTGGGCCGTGCTTTCCGAGCTCCAGGCCAGTGGTCTCCTGAAGAAATGCGTCGACTCATACCACCTGGTTCCCAGCCGCCTGCTGGATGGAGACGAGGCGAAAGAGATCCAGCAATTGTTTGAGACGCCATCCCATTTTGTCTGGCACGAAAAACTCGACGTCGTGACCTACCCCTACGAATGGTCGTTTTCCATGTTGCTGGATGCCGCGGTGATGCACCTTAAACTCCAGAAAAAACTGGTGGAAAACCAGTGGTCATTAAAAGATGCGACCGCATTCAACATCATGTTCCGGTACAGTGAACCCGTATTTATTGACCTGGCATCCATCGAGAAGCCCGTGCGGCTGGATATCTGGAATGCGTATGGCCAGTTCTGTAAAATGTTCCTCTATCCCATCATGCTTTTCCGGGACCGGGGTATTCAGCCAAAACAGATATTTCAATCCGGGATAGAGGGGATGGATGTCGACCAGGCCTATCGCCAGCTCGGGTTCTTTAAATCCATCGCGCCGAGCCGCATACTGGATGTATATCTCCAGCGTCGCTTGAATAAGCATACCTTTGAACAAAACAAGGAGGTCAAGCAGCGGCTGGAAACGAAGAACACCAAAAATGCCACCCAGCTGGTCAACCTCGATCGCTTAATCCGAAAAATTTCGGCCTTCCGGAAAAAGACCCGTGCCGGCGGGATCTGGCACGATTACCAGGCAGATAACTCATACTCGGACGCAGCCCGTGATCAAAAACACGCCTATATCGAGTCATTCCTGGCCGGGGAAAAACCGGCAACCGTGCTGGACCTGGGGTGCAATACCGGGGAATACAGCCGCCTGGCCGTAGAGGCTGGGGCCAGGGTTATTTCAATCGATAGCGACCACGATTCCGTCGAGCACCTTTACTTGTTGGCGAAGAAAAACAAGTGGCCGATCCAGACCATCCTGGCGGACCTGAGCAACCCTCCCCCGGATATCGGCTTTATGAACCGGGAGCGAAAGGCCCTGATGAAGCGGGTGTCCGGAGATTGTGTGTTCGCGCTCGCCTTGGTACACCATCTCCACATCACCGGGCGCATTCCCCTGGAAGGCATCGCGGGCATGTTCGCCCAGCTGAGCAATCGCTTCCTCATCGTGGAGTATATCGACCGTGAAGACGCCATGTTCCAGACGCTCTTGTCCCTGCGGGAAGATATTTACCAGGACATGAGTGTTGAGCGGTTTAAGGCCGCTTTCGCAGGACATTTTGAGTTGCGCAAGGAGGAAAAGTTAAACCATACGGATCGCTATATGCTTACGTATGAGAAAAAGGCTGCGCCGGGTGCCTAGCTCCGGTTTTCGTTTTCGAATGCAGCGTACGCCTTGACCAGGTCATCGTAGACCGCGACCGCCCCGGACTGGGGTCGTACCTGGGAGCCCTCAATGGGATCGGTGAAGCCTTTGACCGTTTCACGCCAGGCGGGCGCGCTACCCGCATCACCCAGGCAGGCCTGGGCCGCGCGCAGGGCGGCGCCCAGCGAAGCGCCGTTCGTGGACGTGAACTGGTACACGGGGCACGCGTGCACGTTGGCCATAACCTGCAGGATCTCCTGGTTGGAAGAGGCGCCGCCGGTCGCATAAATCTGCCCGGGGCGAATACCCATCCATTCGGAGTGGATCCGCATCGACATCATCTGGGCTTCCACCACGGCCCGGCAGTTGCCCGGTACATCCAGGGGATCCAGCTCCCTGCGTTTCACACCGGGGGTTAAAACCGTGGGTACGATTTCCGGCGCGAACCAGGGCAACAGGAGCTTGCCGCCATTGCCCGGCGGCGTGTCCTTGAGCATGTCCGAGAATCCGGGCCAATCCAGGCCGTAGGCATCGCGCACCTTCTCGCGTGCGAGGGATCCGTTCTTGAAACAGATCAGGGTCATATAATCCCCGGTCGGCGAACCGAACACGTGGCCTTCGCCGTTAGGATCCATGTGGAACTCGGCCATGGTGCCAAAATACGTGTCACTGGTTCCAAGGCTGATCGCGACCATGCCGGGGTCGACCAGGCCCGTACCAATCACCGAGCTCGGGTTATCCCCGGAGAACGGGGCCACCTTCGCTTCCGGATGGAAGCCGTACCGGGCGGTGAAATAGGGATGGATCTTTCCACAAATGGAATCGCTCGCCGCCAGCGGCGGCAACTTGTCGGCCAGGCCCGGAGCCGTCGCCTCACACGCGGCCTCGTGCCAGGTCTTCCGGAGGATATCCATCAGGTTCATCCCCGCCCCATCACCATGATCGATCGGGGCGATTTCGCCACAGAGGACCGAGCAGATAAAGGAGCTGACCAGGGCGATGTCCGTGGTCTTTTCGTAGGCTTCCGGTTCCCGTTTGAAAAACTTCCGGATTTGCGGGCCGGTAAAACGCTCAAAGGTGTTCGACCCGGTAATCGCGGTGGTCTGCTGCAGGCCACCCAGGGCTTCCCGGATCTCGGCGCATTCCTCGTGGGTGGAGGAATCCATCCAGATGGGGGACGTTGCGCGGGAAAAGATCCCGCCCAGCTGGTCGACCAGCGACCGGGACGGGTCGAGGGCCGCAAGCGCGGGCCGGGCCGTTTCATTCAGGTAGACGGACCCATGTTGCTGCCCGGATCCGGATACCGCCTGGATTGACCCGATATTGACGACCTCCCGGAGCCCGGCCAGCAGGATCTCCAGTGCTTCAATCCACAGGGCGGGCGGCGTATGCACGACCTGCTGATCCTCATTCACCAGCACCCCGTTGCGCGTCCGGTAAGCGGGCAGGGCTTCGTCAAAATTAACCGAGTGTTCAAAGACAAGGGCGCGGCTATCGAGATCGATGACCGACCCGGTGATCGACTGTGTACTCGAATCTATCCCGAGAAATAACCGTGCCATGGCTGAACACCCCACTTAGGGATTAAACGATCTTCGTGCTGTGGACGTAGTCGTTGAGAATGTTTTCGAGCATTTCCTGGCGGCCACTGATCTTCTCCGGTTCGCCGTTCTTCGCGGCATAGGCCTCCAGTGCGGGCAGGCTGGTCTTTCCGCTGAGGATCTTCCGGCCGATGCCGCTCCGGTAACCCTTGTAGCGATCCTTAATGAAATCGGAAAGCACGCCATCCCGCTTCATGCGATCCGCGATGAGCAGGGCCCGCGCGAAAGTATCCATGCCACCGATGTGGGCGTGGAACAGGTCCACCGTGTCAAAAGAACTCCGGCGCACCTTGGCATCAAAATTCAAGCCACCGTGCCTCAGGCCCCGCTGGTTCAGGATAATCAACATGGCCTGGGTGCATTCCTTGAGGTCCATGGCAAACTGGTCGGTATCCCAACCCACCGTCATGTCGCCACGATTGATGTCCAGGCTGCCCAGCTTGCCCGCGTTGGACGCGGTGAGCAATTCATGCTCGAAGGTGTGGGTGGCCAGGGTCGCATGATTGGCTTCGACATTAAGCGCGAAGTCATCAAGCAGGTCAAACTCGGTCAGGAAACCCAGGCAGGTGGCGCAGTCAAAGTCATACTGGTGGGTCGAGGGTTCCTTGGGCTTGGGCTCAATAAAGAAGGTACCCTTGAAGCCGGATTTGCGACCGTAGTCGCGCGCCATGGTCAGGAGGGCGGCGAGCTGCTCACGTTCCTGCTTCATGTTGGTGTTGATCAGGGAGACATAGCCTTCGCGCCCACCCCAGAACACGTAGCCCCGGCCACCGAGCGTGATTGTCGCGTCGATCGCCCGGCGGATCTGGGCCGCGGCATGGGCAAAGACCAGGGGGTCAGGATTGGTGCCGGCGCCGTGCACGTACCGCGCGTGGGAGAACGCGTTCGCGGTTCCCCAAAGCAGCTTCACGCCGGTTTCCTTCTGCTTCTTCTTGGCGATCTGGACAATCGCATTGAGGTTCTTCGCCGATTCCCTGACGCTGTCCCCTTCGGGTGCGATATCCCGGTCATGGAAACACCAATACGGCACGCCGAGCTTCTTGAAAAATTCAAACGCGGCTTGCACCGTGTCCTCCGCCACGCCCATCGGCGTATCCGCCTGATCCCAGGGGCGCTCGTATACGCCGCCGCCGAAGGGATCCCCTCCGGTGCCCTTGAAGGTATGCCAGTAACAAACCGCAAACTTCAGGTGCTCCTCCATGGTCTTGCCACCGACCTTGCGCTTCGCCCGATACCACTTGAAGGTCAGCGGATCTTTAGAATCCGGACCCTCATATTTGATCTTACCTTTGACTTCCGGGAAATAGTTCCTGGCCATTTTCACGTCTCTCTGCTGGGGTTAAAATCGGGTCCAGCTTACAGAATTGGTTGTAGATTCAAGTAAATTCCTCGACGGGTCAGGCGGTGTTCAGCCCCTGGGGCCCCCGTAGCGTCCTTTTCGTGGACCCTGCATCCAGTTCCAGGCGGTCTGGATAATCGCCTCGAGGTCGGTATACGCCGCTTCCCAGCCCAGGATATCTTTCGCTTTTTGTGGCGCTGCGACCAAGCGGGGCGGGTCCCCTTCCCGCCGTTCGGCTTGGACCACCGGAACGGTCTTGCCCGTGACCCTTTCCGCGGCGGCGATCACCTCCCGGACCGATTGCCCAATGCCGGTCCCCAGGTTACAGGCCATCGACGGCCTGCCGGAACGCAGGTAATCGAGCGCCAGGACATGGGCACGGGCGAGGTCCAGGATATGGATGTAATCACGGATACAGGTTCCATCCGGCGTATCGTAATCATCACCGAAAACAGAAATACTTTCCCGCATTCCCACGGCCGCCTCCAGGACCAACGGAATCAAGTGCGTCTCCGGATCGTGGTCTTCGCCAATGATCCCATCTTCACTCGCCCCGCAAGCGTTGAAATAACGCAGGCAGACATTCTTGATGCCATAGGCCTGGTCGTAATCCTGCAAGACCTGCTCGAGCATGAGCTTGCTGCGGCCGTAGGGATTGATCGGATTTTGCGGATGGGCCTCGTCGATCGGCAGGTATTGTGGATTGCCGTAGGTTGCGCAGGTCGAGGAAAAGATAAAGTTAGCACAACCATGACGCCGCATGGCTTCCAGCAGGACCAGGGGTCCCGCGAGATTGTTGAGGTAGTACTTTGCCGGATCGGTAACGGATTCGCCGACGTATGCAAACGCCGCAAAATGCACGACTGCATCAATCGCGTGCTCGGCAAACGTTTTGTCGAGCAGTGCCGCATCGCCGAGATCCCCCTCGATAAAAGCCACCGTTTCATCCACGATGGCTTCCCGGTGCCCGTAAACGAGATTGTCGAGCACGACGACGGCGTGCCCCTGCTCGGCCAACATACGGACGGTATGCGAACCGATATAGCCCGCGCCGCCCACCACCAGTATTTTGTGTTGATCACCCACAATCGGTCCTTTGATCCATGCTTCTAATCTCCGATGCTATTGGTTATAAGCTCCGGCGTGAATGAAATAAAAGATCAATTCCCCTCCGGATCGTGGGAACTGCGGCACCATCCGCTCCGCGATGAATGGGTCGTGATCTCTGCCCATCGGCAGAGCCGCCCCTGGCTGGGCGACCGCGTTGAACACGGCCCGGACGAAGTCCCCGTGTTTGATTCCACCTGCTATTTCTGCCCGGGGAATCCACGGGTCAGCGGAGCGGTGAACGCCGATTACCAGCAGGTGTTTGTTTTCGACAACGATCATCCCTGCGTGGCCATGGATGCCCCGGAGCCCGGCCCACCCGCCAACCCGCTGTATCACAGCCAGCCTGCACGAGGCGTTTCACGGGTGGTCTGCTTCAGCCCCCAACACAATATGACCCTGGCCGAAATGCCCGCCAAGGACATCGACGCCGTCCTGTTTGCCCTGCAGGAGCAGTTTGCCGAGCTGGCGGCCATGGACACGGTGAACCACGTCCTGATGTTTGAGAACAAGGGCCCGGTCGTCGGCGTTTCCAACCCGCATCCCCACGGGCAGATTTATGCGACCTCCTTTGTCTTCAAGCATATCGAAAACGAGGTCCGTCAGAGTCGGGCCCATTTCCAGCAAACGAGCCGGGTGCTTTTGGCTGATGTCCTGGACGCCGAGACGGCGGACGGACGGCGTATCATCTGGGAGGACGAGGACAGCCTCGTCTTTATTCCCTGGTTTGCGCGCTACGCCCACGAAGTGTTCATCGCCCCGCGGAAAACCTATCCGCATATCCACGCGCTGCCGGATGCCGCGCGCCGCAGCCTGGCCGAGGCCTTGCGGGTCACCCTGATCAAGCTGGACAACCTCTGGCAGATGCCCTTTCCTTACATCATGACCTTTCACCAGGCACCCACCGATGGCGCGGAGTACCCCTACTTTCATTTTCACATCGAGTTTCAGCCACCCCTTCGCCAGCCGAACCTCTTGAAGTACCTGGCTGGCCCGGAAATCGGTGGAGGTAATTACCTGAACGATACCACCCCGGAAGCCAGCGCGGCCGCGTTGAAAACCCAGGCAGAAGTACATTACCGACATGAATGAGCTACGCGATTGGATTGAACCGCTTAAGGCGATGCATGCCCGCATGCGCGATGCCCTGGTCGCGGCTTGCGAAGCCACCGCCATGGAGCAACTTGCGAATGCGGACACCGATCAGGAAGGGGATATCATTTACGCCATCGACCGGGTCAGCGAAGAGCACCTGATGGAACTGCTGGCCGATTTCCCTCCCTTGGTCCTGATTGCCGAAGGCCTGCCCAACCGGGGTTGTGTGCTCCCGGCCGGAACGGCGGAGGCGGATGTCGCCTGGCGCATGATCGTGGATCCGATCGATGGCACCCGCGGGCTGATGTATCAAAAACGGAGCGCGTGGATCCTGACCGGCCTCGCACCCAATCGCGGTGCGGAAACCTCCCTGAAGGACATCCAGCTCGCGATCCAGACCGAGATCCCCCTCATGAAGCAACACCTGTCCGATTGTGTCTGGTGGGTCGAAGGTGAAGCCGTCGGGGCCGAGCGCTACAACCGGATAAGCGGCGAAACGCAGCCCCTTCACCTCCAGCCCTCCACCGCAGATCATCTCGAGCACGGTTTTGTTTCCTTTTCGCGCTTTTTTCCCGGCATGGGTACCGAAACGATAAGCAAGGTCGAGCAGGCTTTCGGTGAACGGCTCGTCGGCGAACCTACCGACGGCAAAGCACTGACCTTTGAGGACCAGTACATCTCCAACGCCGGTCAACTCTACGAGCTGATGGCCGGACACGACCGTTTCATCGCGGACATCCGCCCCCTTCTAAGTGGGAATAACGCCCCCTCGGCTCGCCCCTATGACCTCTGCACCGAGAAAATCGCCCGTGCCCTCGGCTGCGTGATCACGGATGCATCCGGCCGGGAGCTCGACGCTCCCCTGGATGTGCTGAGTCCCGTCTCCTGGGTGGGCTATGCCAATGCCCCGATTCAGGACCTGGCCGAGCCCGTCCTGCAGGAGGTGCTCAACGCCCACGGACTCACCCCATAATCTTTGCCTTGGAAGGGGCTTTATTTCTGTTTTAACTATTGCAGAACCGTGCAAATGTGGCATAACCCGCGCACTTCCCGGTGAGTTGGAGCAGCATTCATGGCGAGACCTTTTGAATCGAGAATTCAGGACCTGGTATACAACGTCGAAGTCGGCGTGGGCCTGCGGATTATCAAGGTCTTTCTTTATATTGTTGGCATATGCATCATCATGGTGGGCTTCATGGCGACCCAGTTCAAGGGCTTTGCCAGTGCCGAAGCGATGGAATACGGCCAACTCGGGCGGAATATCGCCAACGGGAAAGGGTTCAGCACCCACGTTATCCGCCCCTCGACCATGTGGTTTCTCATCGAGAATGCCGACAACCCGGACGACAACCTCAAGCACCATACCCCGCACGTAAAAGGGGTCCAGCACCCGGACCTGTATCACGCACCGATTTACCCGCTTTTACTGGCCGGCTTTTTCAAGGCGACCCAGACGAATTTCGACCAGAAGCTGACGGGTACCCACTATGGCCCGGAGCAATATATCGTCATCGCCAACTCAATTATTGCCGCCATCACCGGCTTCTTCATCTTCCTGCTTGCCCGACGCCTGTTTGACCAACGTGTGGCGATAATCGGCACCACCATCTATTACCTTTCGGAGATCGTCTGGCAGGATGCGATTACCGGGCTGCCCATCACGGTTGCGGTATTCTGGGGGGTACTGGTATTCTACTGCGCCACCCTTGCGGTGACCAGTCGGCAGGAAGGCCACCATCCGGTCCGCTGGATCGTTCCCTGGCTTTTCTGCACGATTTTCATGATTCTGCTCTTCCATACCCGCTACGCATCCGCGGTAATCCTGCCGGGCATCCTCGTCTACATCGGCGTCGGATTCCGTCGACGCGGATGGATCTGGTCCCTGCTCATGCTCGTGATCTTCATCGGGGCCATGGTCCCCTGGATCAACCACAACCGCGCCATCTCCCACAGCTACTTCGGCATGGCCCCCTACAACATCCTCAAGGGTACCGCCATGTTCCCGGGCGATCAGTTCGACCGCACCTTTGACGTCGACTTGGCCAGCGAAGAGAAAGGTGAAAAAATTTACCCGAATGTGCGGGAGAAGTTCATGAACAACTTCCCCAGCTACTTCAAAACCTCTCCCCGTGGACTCGGTGACAGCATCCTCATCTGCCTGTTCATCACCACCTTCTTTTACCGCTTCACCCGGCCGCACGTGCATCTCATGCGATGGTGCCTGGCCCTTTCCTGGTTTATTTTGATCTTTGTCGCGGCACTCTACGGCGAGATCGCCGCGCGCATCACCAGTATCTTCTGGCCGATTGCCATCCTCTATGGAACCGCCTTCTTCTTTCTCATGCTCGACCGGCTCGCCTTCCGGGTCCAGATTCTGAACATGGGCGTCACCGTGCTCTTCGTGCTGTTGAATGCCTTCCCGTTGATCTTTACCCTCTTCCCGCCCCAACCGGGCATTCACTATCCCCCGTACGCGCCACAGTTTATCTTCCACCTGACCGACATGCTGAAAGAAAACGAGATCATCTGTTCAGACATGCCCTGGGCCACCTCCTGGTATGGCAACAAGCGATCGATCCTGATCCCGCAAACCCTCAACGATTTTTACGATATCAATGATTACACCCACCGGGTGAGCGCCCTCTTCCTGACCCCGCTGACCCGAAACAAACGATACGTTTCCGAATTAAAGTCGGGGCCGGATCGCTCCTGGTTCTTTATCCACGAAGGCCGATTGCCCGAGGGGTGGCCGTTGCGATACGGGTTCCCCCTGTTGAACAACGAGCTCCTCTTCCTCACTGATTCCGAACGGTGGGAAAAGTAATGCCTCAGTACACCAAGCATTTCACCCCCGAGGAAGCGTCTGCAACCCTGCCGCTGGTCAAGAAGATCGTCGCGGACATCCTGCGCGAGGGCCATACCCTCAAGCAGATGACCGGAGCTGGCGCGTCCACGGACGGGGTTGAGTTTCACGAGCAGACGTGCATCGTGAAAGGTTTATTCGGCGAATTGAACGAGCTCGGTTGTTTTTACAAGGACTGGGATTTTCAAACCGGGCTCGTCGACTTTCCAGCCATGATCAACGGCCAGGAAGTACTCCTCTGCTGGAGGAGCGACGAGGATGCCCTCGAGTGGTACCACGGCATCGAGGACGGCTTTGCCGGGCGCCAGCGCATTCCCCGCTTGCGCGCGACGGAGGCCTGAGCGACTCGATGACTCGCCAGGAACGCGCCGATTACGTCGCGCAGGAGCTCGACGCGTGCTATCCGGAAACCCCGATTCCCCTGGATCATTCCAATCCCTACACCCTGCTCGTCGCCGTGCTGTTATCGGCCCAATGCACCGACCTCCGGGTAAACAAAACGACCCCGTCTTTGTGGGCACTCGCGGATAATCCAGCCGACATGGCAAAAAAAACACCGGGGCAGATCGAAAAGATCATCAAGCCCTGCGGTTTGTCGCCTCAGAAATCCAGGGCGATTCAACGGCTATCCGAAATCCTGGTCGAAGAACACGGCGGCGAGGTGCCGCAAAGCTTTGACGCCCTTGAGGCCCTCCCGGGGGTCGGCCACAAAACCGCCTCCGTAGTCATGGCCCAGGCCTTCGGCGTCCCCACCTTTCCCGTGGACACGCACATCCATCGCCTCGCCCAGCTGTGGAAACTCACGAATGGAAAAAACGTCGTCCAGACCGAAGCGGATTTAAAGAAGGTCTTCGCCAGGGAAACCTGGAACCGCCGCCACTTGCAAATCATTTTCTACGGTCGCGAGTTCTGCACCGCCCGCGGATGCAAGGGTCTCGTGTGCGAGATGTGCCGAACCCTGTTCCCCCGGCGCAAGAATCCGGTGATGACGCGCAAGTAGCTATCCCTCTGCGGGCAGCTAGTTTGCTGCCGCCTTTAACTTGTCGTACTCGGCCTTTAACGCATCCAGTTTCTGCTTCTGCTGAAGCGCCTCTGAAGCCGCCTTTTCGGCGGCCTGCTGGGCCGCGATCGCCACCTGCTTATGCGCTTCCTCCTCGCGCTGCTTACGGGTGACGTTCTCCCGGGTCTTGACTACCTGGATGTTGAATTCCGCCGCCTTCCAGAAGGCGAGTTCCTTTTCCAAGCCCGCGGCATTCCCCTGCGCATCGTCTGCGATTTTACGCGCCGCTTCCGCCTTGGGCCGCGCATCGTTCATCGCCTTCTCGGCCGCCTGCTGGGCCTGCTGGGCCGGGGGTATCTGCCCGGCAACCTGCTTCACCTTGGCGTCTACATCCTGCACGCGCTTATTCCCGGCCGTCATGGCCGAGTTACGCTCCGTAATCCGTTGCTTGACGGCCGCCAATTCCTTATTCGTTGCATCGAGCGCAGCACCCGACTTGTTGAACGCATCGGTCTTGCCGTTGATGTCACCCTGGGACCGGTTGAGTTGGTCCTGGGCCTGCTGCACGGCTTCCTGGTCGACCTTGCCCTTCTTGACTTCGACCAGGTGCGCCTGGCGCTTTGCCTTTTCTTCATCGTTAGGAGTTTCAGCCAGGTTCTTCTCGGCCGCGGCCAGGTCTGCCGCATCAATCCGGGGACGTTTCCTCCTGTTCAATCGATCGACATGCTGTTGGTGCTGCTGCTTTGCTGCGTTCACCTGCTTTTCAGCCTGTTGACGCGCAGTTGTGGCCGCACTCACCTTGTCCTGGAACGGCTTCGGATCTTCCGGCTTCGGCAGCGCGGCCAGCGCGGCTTTCGCATCCGCGAGCGCTTTATCCGCCCCGACCTTTTGTGCGTTTAAGCCCTCGAGGGCCGCCTTCTTCTGGTTGAAGACATCGGTCGCCTGCTTCAAGGCAGCCATCAGGGCATCCGCCTCTTTACTCAACTTTTCCCGCTCGGCTTTCTTGCCGCCCATCGCCTGCTGGATACCCGCGATACGCTCCTTGATCGGTGGCGGATTGGCCTCGAGATCTCCCAGGTGTTTGGCATCTGCAACATTCCAAATCTTCGCAAAACCTGTCCAGTCTCCGGAAATCACGCGTTGGCTGTCATGGCTGAACACGCCGGCCAGTGTGAGGTCAGTAAAGCCCCCGATATCCTTTTGAAGCGCGCCATTCCCGTCCCAGACCTTGATATGCTTGTCGCGACCGGAAGACACGAGGCGACCGTCCATGCTGTAGCGGACACTGGCGACACCGCCGCCGTGCGCATTCCAAGATTTAATTTGTTTTCCATCGTGCATGTTCCAGAGCTTGATGGTGCCGTCCTCGCTTGAAGATGCGAGCACGTTCGAGTCCGGCCGCCAACTCACGGAGGTGATTTGCCCCTTGTGGCCGCGAAGCTCATAAAACTGCTGCGCGGTTTCCGATTCCCATACGTAGAGGTTGCCGTTGCGATCACCGCTGGCCAGCAGCACCGCGTCCGGACTGTAGGAGATTGCGGTGATCCACTCCGTATGCTTCTTTATTTTGTGCTTTAGGTCGAGGCCACTGGTGGAATAGATCTTGAGGAACTTGTCGGTCCCACCCGTGGCCACATAGGCCTGGTCACCGCTGATGTCCGCGCCAAAGATGACGTCGTAATCATCGCCGAGCTCGATCACCCGTTGGCCATTTTTCACATTCCATACGACCACGCGGCCCGAGGTCCCTTCCTTTCCACCACCCGCGAGCAACAGCTGGCCATTTCGACTGAAGGACAAGGCATAGGCGACCCCTTCAGGGAACGGCAGCACGCCCATCATCTCTTTATTCTGCGTGTTGTAGAGCAGGACCTGTTGCTGGCCCGCCACCGCAAGCAGCGGAGCCCATGGACTGGATGCCAGTGCCGTGAGTGCATTCGATCGCTTCGTCAATACCACGGGCTCAAGCAGTACATCCGCCGGCATCGGGGGCGGGCCATCCGGCTTGCCCGTCGGGGCACTGGCGAGCTTGAGATCGATGGACGGCATCCGGGGTTTCATCGCCACGCTCGACTTGCTCTGCAGCAAGCCGCCGGCAATCCACTTTTTCACCAGGTCGAGTTCCGCCTGCGGGCGCTTGGGCGATTTCTCCGGCATGTACGGCTCTTCCTGGTGGGTCATGGAAAGGTAGAGGAGGCTCCCGTCCGGGTTTCCGGGGACCAGCGCGGTTCCGCTGCTGCCCCCGGCCATGGCCCCCTGGTAGGTCGAGAGATCCAGGTCCGCCTTGGTCTTATCCTGGCTGTGGCACTTGAAACAATTCGCCTGGAACAGGGGCTTGACGTGATCGTCGTAGGTGATCTTCTCCTCCTGGGCCCAGGAGGCGGGAAGAAATCCGACAAGGGCGATGATGACGGGCCTCATATCAAATCCAACATTTCAACTATTGCGTTTGAACGCATTCCTAGTGATTGAAGATAAACTCTTTCGCGTTCAACAAGGCCCAGAACACGTCCTCCAATACCACCTGCTTATTCTCGTCTTTTGCCAGCTCGGCCAAGAGCTGTTCCTTTTCCTTGGCGCTTGGTTTTCGCGAGAATGTGCGCACGTAAAGCTGATCGATAATCTGGTCATGCGGGCGCTTGGCGTCCAGTTCCTTCTTCACGAATCCGCCCTGCTTGACCTTGGTGTGCACGCTGCCCCCGTTCAGGAGATGCAGGGCCTGTGAGAGATTCGGCTCCATGGACACTTCGCAGGAGCAAACGGTTTCCCGGCTCGCCCGGCCAAAGGTGGTGAGGAAGTAGGTCGAGGTCGTGCCGTCGGCGATCTGCACGGCCCGGGCACCCAGGGGTAATCCCTTGAACTTGTTCTTCGTGTCCGTGACCTGGGTAATTACATCCAGCAACACTTCCGCACGCATGCGGCGAATCGAAGCCTTGGCAAAGTTCCGTTGGTCCAGGGCATTCGTTTCATTCGCCTGGGTGGACAACTGGTACGTGCGGGAAAGGGTGATATCGCGCACCAGCTTCTTGAAGTCGTAATTGTACTCGACCAGTTTCTCGCCAAGCGCATCGCGCAACTCCGGATTCGATGCCGGGTTCGTCACCCGCACGTCGTCCACGGGCTCCACGATACCCTGGCCGAGGAAATGCGCCCAGGTGATGTTGGCCAGGTTCCGGGAGAACCAGGGATTGTCCGGCGCGGTCAACCACTCGGCCAGCACCTTCCTTCGCCCGGTGGACGTTGGCACTTTCGGCTCTTCCCCGCCAAGAAATTTCGGTGGAAGCACCTTTCCGCCCACCTTGTGCTTCGTATCCCCGGAGCCGTTGTCGTACACGATCGTCTCCCGCGGATCCTCCGCGCGCTTGCGGCCAATCCGGCTGAAGAAATTCGCGAAAGAATAATAATCATCCATGGTCCAGCGGTCGAAGGGATGATTGTGGCATTGGGCACACTGAATCCGCGTTCCCATGAATACCTGGGCCACGTTCTCGGAGGTTTTCAAGGTGTTGCGCTCGATCTGGTAATAGTTCGTAGCCGGGTTCTTGAAGGTGCCGCCGGTCGAGGCGAGGACCTCTTTCACGATCTCGTTGATCGGCACATTGTTGGAAATCTTCTCCTGGAGCCAGTTGTAGTACAGCAAGGCCGCCTTGTAGCTGATGGTCTGGTTGCTGGAGCGAATCTGCAATAACTCGGCCCACTTCATCACCCACATCTCGACAAACTCTTTCCGCTCGAGCAGTTGGTCGATGAGAATTTCACGCTTTTTCGGGTCCGCACTCGTCATGAAGGACTCGTAATCCTGCTCCGTGGGCAGGGTGCCCGTGATGTCGATGAACACCCGGCGGAGAAACACCTCGTCGGTGCAAATCTCGGAAGGAACCATCCGGAGCTTTTTCAGCTTGGTGTGCACCAGGGTATCGATGTAGTTGTTTTCCACGATGTCGGGGAAGGTGTAGTTCGGATCCTTCGGAATCACGATGACCTGGGCCCCGACGTTAAACGTCTCAAACCGGGCGAGGACAAAAGCTTCGCCGCGAACCTTGCCCGAAATCTTCCCCAGGCTGCTGACATCAACCGAGGTTTCGTTGTTGCTGTTGAATACCGCAAGGCTGGTCACGTCGCGATCCGTCCCGTCCGAGTACCTGGCCCGCACGGTGACCTGCTGGGTCTGGTTCTCGCCCTCGAGGACGATGCGGTTGGGCATGATCTCCAGCGAGACCGGCTTGGCGATGTCCGGCGCATCATCCGGCGCACCCGCCGCCAACCAGCGGATCAGGGTCTTGTGATACTCGCTTTCCGGCTTGAACGTCTCCCCGCCGGTATGCGGCACCAGGCCAAGACCTTTCTGGACGATGAAGCTGTTCTGGGGGATGGCGAGGTTGATCCGCCGTCCACTCATTTCACGGGTCAGGCAGTGGTAATCACGTGCCGGGTCAAAACCAAAAAGCGAGAGGCGAAACATATCCTGGCCGCGCGCGGAACCGTGGCAGGTCCCGGAATTACACCCGGATTTCATGAATACCGGCATCACGTCCAGGCGGAAACTCACCGGGCGGGCTTCCGCTGCCCGCTCGACCTTGACCGGCACCTTGATGACCTTGCCCGCGTGTTCGACGCTCAGCTCCGTGGTGCCGTCCTTCAGTGGGTAGAAGGTAAAGCCTTCCCGGCGTACCAGGGAGGGGTCGGCAAGTGTCAGCTTGGAGGCGGAGGTGACATCGCGTGTCGTCTCATCCGCATAGACCGCCTGAACCACGAGCGACTGAAGATCACGCGAAGTGCTGAGGTGGATATCCGGCGGATAGACCGAGACTTCCTGCAGGGGTGATTCGGCAAAAATCGGCAGCGCTAACAGGGAACATACCAGGCACGAGGCCCCCGGGACGAAGAACTTATTCATTACTCCCCACCCCCTTTTTTCATCTGTTCCTGCTTTTGCAGGCGCAGTTGTTCCAGGCGTGAAAGCCGTTTCTCCGGCTTCTTTGCCGGGGCGGACGGCTTGGGCTTGGCCACCACCTTTGGCGGATTCTTCTTCGGGGGGGGCGGTGGATCCAGGCGAAAAACGCTGCCGCCCGCCATGCTGCTCACCACGGGTTCACCGTGCTGGGTGATGGTCAAGCTGCAGAACATCGACTTATGCTGTCCCTTCGGGCTGTCCTTCTCCGTCGTCACGGGAAAGACCACTTCCTTGGTGTCCTTGGTAATCTTGACCGGCTGGGTCGTGCACTTGGCCGGCAGGCCGGCAAGGGTGAGCGTGGCCTCGCCTTCAAAGGGCTTGAGTTGTTCCAGGGTGCAGACGACATCCGTCGCTTGACCCTGCTCGACGGCGACCATTTCGATTTTCCCGTTTACAAAAGGCGTCGCCACCTGGAGGTCGACGAAATTGGAACCGGCATACACGCGGCCACCGCCCACGGTCGCCTGCCCGACCACGGCGATCTTCCAGTCCCGGTCGCCACCCCTGCTCGCGTTCAAGCGGTAACGGCCTTCGGTCTTGCCCTTGGCGATCGAGATTTCGCTCGAGGCGCTCACACCCGGAGGCTTGAACAGTATTTTTACCTTGATGGCATCCTCGAAGCCCTCCTTGCGCTTCGCGATCACGTTCAAGTACTTGGTACCCCCGTGCACGATGGGGGCCTTGGGTTGCACGAGCTCAATCGAGAAGGGCGGCGGCTCGATGACCGCGATCTCCAGCTGCCGCAAGGTAACATCGTAATACGTGGTTTGATTGGGCTGCCCATAAACCAGGGTCGTCACCTGCTCGTAGCCCCCGCTGATCTTGCGTTTCTCGTCGATTAACTCGCCCTTGAACCGTGCCAGCGCCCCCCCGATAGCGGCATCGGCCGCCGCCTCGAAGACCACCGGGACGGTCGTGGTGTCTTTCGGAATCACGGCGGGGATGTGGGCCCTTACACCGGGCGGAAGATTTTCAAACCAAGCCTTCAAATCGCCCCCGAAATCCGTGCGCTTGACGTTGAACAGGGTCGAGAAGCGGCCACCTTGTGGAATCTGGATCGCCTGGCGTACCTGGGAGTTGCGCTCAAAGGTCGGCAGGCTGAAGCTGAGTTTCGGCTCAATCCGGCTGATCTCGATGCGGTACACGAAATCGTCTCCACCTTTTCCCAGGTGATCCTTGATCCGGATATCATATGTCCCTTCCTCGGGCGCGGTAAACTTCACGTAGCTGTCCGGCTTGGACTGGAAATCGTCGTTACCGGTAATGTGTTTTCCATCCTTGCTATGATAAATATTGATGACCGAATCAAGCGGTCCCCGCAAACGGCGCGCATAGGCATTCACGTGGAAGGCCTGGCCCTTCTTGGCCTTGAAGCGATACCAGTCCTGCTCCGCCTCCTTTTGAAGCACCCCGTTAATCGCCAATGGAAGCTCGGGCTCGATCACCTGCGACGCGGCACGGGTGCCATGCGCATCGGCCTTTTCATAGATTTCATGTAGGTCGGTAACCCGGAGAAAATTAGCCGAAGGCGCAAGCTGGTTATCCTTGATCGCGAACACCGGGAATACTTCCTTCAGCTCGCCGAGCTTGATCTTCTGCTGGAACGGGCCGGCGGGATCACCGATGAAGGTAACATCGATTTCACTCCCCAGCTTACCCCCCATCGGAAATACGGCTGAAGGGCGCGGGAAGGTGCCGATATGCAGGCGGTACGCACAGCGATCATCCCCCTGGTAGGAGGACTCACGCACCTGCACCAGGTACTGCCCGTCTTCCGGGGCGATCACCGAGACCACGCCATCCTGCAGGGCAAGGGGATGATCGTCGGAGGCGGCTAATTCAAAACGATTCTTGTCGAGGATCGCCAGGTAGGGATCGAACATGAAATGTCCAAGACGCACGCCAAAAATCTCGGCGGAAATACGTTGACCCTTCCTGGCATCGAGCCGGTAATAATCAACGTCCTCACGCTTGCAGATGCCGTTGACGGTGCAGTTCAACGGGACCGTTTGCGCCTGGCCGATCTCGGAGTTGGGTTCGACCTCATCAACATCAGGGTATGCACCGATATGAAAAATCCGGAGGGCACTGAGACCGTGGCGCGTACGCAGCCGAAAGGGCACTTCACCCGGGGCGGTATCGGCCTCGATCTTGATGGTAACCTTCACCTGGACACCCTTGTCCTCGACCGCCTCGAATTTCGTCGCGGCGATACCCGGCCGGTGGAAGAGAATCTGCTCGGTGGTCTGCAGGTACTTCCCGTTAAACGTGATTACATGCTCCTTTCCGCGCTCAGCGCCGTAGCGGGACATCGAGGAGACCAGGGGCGTTTGTGCATAGCTTTGCACGGTTAAACACCCGGCCAGGGCAAGCAATCCGGCCAGGCGGGAAAAGGGGCAGGTGATCGCGCGCCGGGGTACTCCTGGGAGCAATGTTTTCATAGCTAGCCTGTGGTGAACCTTAAGCCAAGAGCTCGGGAACCACGTTCCCGCCATTTACGATCTCGATCGGCCGGTCGCCCGGAGCCATAAGCTCCTTTCCGGCATCGATGCCGAGCTGGTGGTATACCGTGTGCGCCAGGTCCTGGACGCTCAACGGATCTTCATCCGGCCCGGTTGAGGTCGCATCGGATTTTCCGTGTACGTAGCCCCGGCGGATCCCGCCACCGGCAAGGGCGATGGAGAAGACCCGCGGAAAGTGATCACGGCCACCGTTGGAATTGATCTTCGGCGTGCGGCCGAACTCGGACGTCACCATGACAAGGGTCGAATCGAGCAAGCCGCGCTCATCCAGGTCGCTGATCAGGGCGGCCAGGGCCTGGTCCATCGGAACCGCATTCTTCTTCATGTTGTCGCTGATATTGGAGTGATGATCCCAACCACCTGCGGTCACGGACACCATGCGCACACCGGCTTCAACCAGGCGTCGCGCCATGAGGAACCGCTGGCCTGCCTGGTGGCGGCCATAGCGATCGCGCACCTTCGCGTCCTCCTTGTTCAGGTCGAAGGCCTGGCGCGCTTCCGGGCTGCTGATCAACGAGTACGCCCGCTGGTAGAAACTGTCCATCGCATCAAGCGCGTCAGATTTTTCCATGCTCTTGAAATGATCGTCCACGATACCGAGCAGGCTCTGGCGGCGATTGAATTGCTCGGGTGTTACCCCGCTCGGCAAATTCAGGTCACGCACCTGGAAATTGCCCTGGGCCGGATCGGAACCCAGGCCGAAGGGGCCGTAGGCCGTGCTCAGGTAACCGCTGCCCGCAAAGGTATTCGGCTGGTTCGGCACACAGACGTACGGCGGCAGGTTTTTCCGCGCGCCGTACTCGTGGGAAATCACCGACCCGAAACTCGGAAACTGCAATGCCGGGCTTGGCTTATACCCGGTGAACATGTTGTGGGTACCGCGTTCATGGGCGGCTTCGCCGTGGGTCATCGAATGAACGATGGTCATCTTGTCGGCGATCTGCGCGCATTTCTTCATGGACTCGCCAAAACGAAGGCCGACAACCTTGGTGCCGATGTTGCTCATCGGCCCACGGTATTCAATCGGGGCATAGGGCTTGGGGTCCCAGGTCTCCTGGGCCGCCATGCCACCGGGGAGGAAAATATGGATGATCGACTGGGCCTGGCCCTTCTTCGAGTTCAGCTGGCGGGCGCCAGGCGCTGCCTGCGCTTCCATTTGAAGCAATTGCGGCAGGCCCAGTCCGATTCCACCGGCCAAGCCGACGAACATGAACTCGCGGCGAGAGGCATGGGGTGCTGGTCTCATTAGATTCATAAGATTTTCTCCAAAATAGGGCCACTCGCCGTTGACCGTCCGCACCTTTGCTGCGGGTCAAAAACCCGTGGATTTTCTACCGGGGTACCGATGTCTCTGTACTATTAGCTAAATACGGCCCAATTCCACAAAATTTTACGTTTATATGTGCCTTTTGACCGCTGAAAACCGGGCTTTTTTATGGGGGGGCTATGCCGCACCGGTCCCTTGAAATATGTGGTATTTTCCAGCTTTAGGACAGCCGTTTGGGGCCCATACGGGAAGTCAACCGGGGGATGTTAACCGGATCTGGCTCTACTGGGGCTCGGGCAGCCGCTGGATGCAGAGGTAGCGCCTCACGATACCGCCTTTGAGCCATTTGGACCCCTGCATGGTGCTTTGCTGCGCGTCGCTCAGCTCGACACCCCTTCCACTCTTGTCCGTGGGGCTCATCAGGTTGCTGCGCCCACGGGTGTGCTCCGCATTCGGATCCAGGTGATGCCCAACCTCGTGCGCGAGGGAACGCGGGTTCCCAAAGGGACCGAGCTCGATGAGCGTCATACCGTCGATGGGTGCAAGCGGCGAGCCGGACTCGGCATCCAAGGATACCGCCTTACCTCCGCCGATGTTGCGATTGAAGATCGCCACGACCAGGCAGGGTCGGCCATTCATACTGGTGCTGAACGATTCCGCCGCGAGCACGCTCCGGACCTGCCGCATGGAATTGCGAATTCTTGCTTCACTTGATGCCGCGCGTTCCATCTGGTTCCCGGTGACCGTCACGGGGACGATCACCTTGTCAAAATAAATGCAGGCGCTGCCCATCACCCCGTTAAGGCGCTTGTGCGCGTTGGAAATCTGCTCGTCGGTCAAGGCCACCTGCCCGGCCCGGAGACTCGTCCGCACATACATTACGCAGCCGGTATACATCATCTTGGAAGAACACAGGTAGGTGCCGTTGAAGCCCAGGTCATTGCTGATCGGAACCATGGAGCTGTCGAAGTACGGGTGGACCGTGTCCGCGGTGAGCGTCATGAGGTCGAGTCGACCTTCCTGGCTGCCCGGTCCTTCCCCGCCAGGGATGGTGTCATATTGCAGGAGAATTCGGGCGGTACCGCCACTGGCCGGGGCCGACTGGTTCAGCGTGACATCGATGAAGTACTCCGGACCCTCGATGTAGCCACCCACCGTCACCGCGTCCTCCGGATCGCCATCGACAATGCCGACCAGCGTCGCCAGGCCCCGCATCCCCTCGTCCGCGTAGATCTCGAGATGGGCCGTATTGAAATCCCAGCCCTCGGCCAGGTGCAGATCCACGGGAATCGTCAGGCGCACCGAATCCCCGGGGGCCGCGGCAAGTGCCGGGCATTCCTCGGCCGGGCGGATACCGGCCACCGGGAACACGACATCGAAGGTTTCGCTGAAACCGCTTATGGTGTCGGTCGCGGTAACCGGGAAGCGACCGGGAACCGTGGAGCGCAGGAGTAATTCCGCTTCGTGACAGGCGTTGTACCGCAATTCGAAAGGCAGGCTCGTGACCACCTCCAGGTTGGAAAAGTCGCTCCCGATCGGATTTCCCTGTTCGTCCTGGAGGATCAGGGTCACCACCCGGGGTGTAACGCCATCCGGGAAGACGAACGCGCCTTGGACGATCTCCAGTTCAACCGCCGGCCCGGGGGGGATATAGAAGGCGGTCGAATTTTCGATTCCGAGCCCGGGAATCTCTACCAGCACATCCGCATCCCCGGCCAGGTCGCTTTCCAGCGTGGCCTGGTAGACGCCGGCGGATTGACGGACCAGGTTCTGCGACACCACCTCATCCAGGCCAAAGCCCGCACGGAGCACCAGGCTGGGAGGATCTGCAGCCTGCCCGGACGCATCGCTAACGTTTACATCCACGACCACGGTCGCGCCCCCCCCGGAGGTACTACGCTCAGCATTTGCGTTCACATTGATTGTATAGGGTGGCAGGCAAGGATCCGCCGCTGCATCGATATGCAAATACCCCGCGCCTATTTCCAGGTCTACCAGGGCTTCCCGGCTCGGGCCAGTACGTATAGGCTGCCAGTCCGGGTCGACCAGGTCGCGCGTATGCATCAGGGAAAACGGTGGCGAGCCGCCCCTCCATTCCAGGTTGAGCAGGTCGCCGACTTGGTGTAGCCGGGAAACCGCGAGCTCGCGACAAGCCGTGAAAGAGGCCTGACCCGTCCCTCCATCTGAGTCGGTAACGAATACGGTTACGGTATAAGGCCCTTCGCCGACGTAGTCATGGCTCCCCACGATCACCCGGTGGACGGGATCAACGATGCCGGACTCAACCACCCCATCGCCCCAGTCGATCTGCGCCACATGGGTATCTTCAAACCCAAAATCCAGGAAGTCCAGGTCGTCGAGGGCAAGGGGCGCATAGGGCGGGATCATCCGCGCACCGCTGCTTACAATCACCGGTATGCTGTTCTCCACCGTGACCAGAAAGGGATCCTCGCTGACCTGCCCCTGGTTATCCTGTACACTGAGCTGCCCGGCAAACAGGCCGTTCTGTGGATAGAGGTGGCTTGCCTTGACGGTTCCCGTAACTTCATCAACCGGTGCCGTATCGATGGTACCGTCGCCCCAGTCTACCGTGGCGGTGTAGGGCGAGTTTTCGCCATCGTAGGAATACGAGAGATCGAGGAAGAGGCGGGTGCCTTCCACGATGGTCCGATCCGGGCCGGCCGAAACCGCAAAGGATCCGGGCAGGGCGGGCACACTGACGTGGGCAACCAGGATATTCGCCCCCGCACCGGACTCGTTTTCGGCCCCGGTCCACACCGTTACCCAATGGCCCGGTCGACCGGCGGCAATGGAAGGGCTGCTATCCTGGTAATCGTCAAACAGACCATCCGCGTTGACCAGCCCCGGTGCCGACCAGCTGGCGCCCGCGTCCGTTGAATGGGCAAACACAAGGTCCGTTTCGTCCGCACTCGCTCCGAACAACGGATCACTGCTGTCCCATGAGATGATCCAATTGCCTTGGCCGTCCGTGTCGATCGACACGTTCATCTCGTCCCCGGTGTCCAAGGCGGCAAAAGAGGACACCGCCTGCGGGGCGGTCCAGGTTGTACCGTTGTCGCTCGAGCGGGTGTAGAGGATATCCAGGTCCGTACCGATTGTATTCCCCAGGCTACCGTCCGAATGCCAGGCGGCCAGCCAGTTCCCCTGCCCGTCCGTGACCAGGTCAGGCTGCAGATCATGCGCCTCGGCCCCGTCAGAAGTCGCGTTGCTGTTCAGGGGTTCCGGGGCCGTCCAGCTGGTGCCCAGGTCATCCGAGATCACGTAGACCAGGTCGGCATCATCAAGCAGCGTGTTGCCATGCGGGTCCTTCGACACCCAGGTGACAAGCCAGCGGCCGGCACCGTCCGTGGCCACGACCGGGTCGAGATCATCCCCGCTGTCCACCCCGGCGAGGGAACTGAGCGGTTCGGGAGCCGTCCAGTCCAGTCCATCGTTGGTGGAAACCGAGAACACGACGTCGAGATCGGTGCCGATGGTATTGGACAGGGAATCGTCGCACATCCAGACGGCCATCCAGTGGCCGGCGCCATCGGTGGCAAGGGACACCCCGTAATCATCCCCCTGGTCGGATCCGGCGGAAGGGGAGAGGGCTCGGAGCCCGGACCAGCTTTGACCGGCATCATCCGAAACCATTATCAGGATATCCCGGTCCGTCCCGATCTGGTTCCCGAGGTCCCCCGTTGAGTCCCACACGGTGATCCATCGTCCATTCACGCCGGGGGCAGCGACCGGGCTGCTGTCGGAACCGACATCCGTACCCGCATTGGACTGCAGGGTCGCA
>JAYGFS010000347.1:0-9084 GCA_046581765.1 Verrucomicrobiota bacterium | reverse complement strand
AAAGTCGGTGAACTCAAATTCCGGAGCGGGTTCAAGGATGGCCACAATCCCATTCGCACCGACTACCTGGACTTGGGGCCGGAGGTACGCTGGGCTGCTCCAGGTTGCAAGGAGGAGGAATCTACCTGGCTTTCTGATGGGAAGGAGCACCTTTTTCGCTTCGAGACGATGGTTGGTGGCGGTTCCAAGGGGCGTCAATTTCGTCCCGAGCTGGGGGAAACATTGGTGGCGGTCGCTGCCCAGGGTGGGGCACCGTATACCCTGCTCAGTCCATGTGAGCAAATTCCCCTCACGGATGCGGGTTGGCTGGCTTTCCGGGCTGAGCGGGAGGGCTACTATGACGCGATGGATCGCCAAGGGCGTGCACGGGCCTTCGCCAACCATGAAGAGCGGTGGGCGAAAAGGCACGAAGCAGCCCGGAACTTCGTCGAGGCGTTGAAACCCGTGGCCCTGCCCAATCCCTCCGTGGATGCCTTCATCGAGAGAAAATTTGTCGTCCCGGGTGGCGTGAATCGGGATCCGAAACAGCGGTTTTTTGTCGACCGGGTACATCCCCTGCTTAAGGAACATTGTTTTCGCTGTCACGGCAAAAAAGAGAAGGGCGGGCTCAAGCTCGATGTGCGCGCCCGCGCCTTGAAGGGAGGCGAGTCCGGGCATCCGGCAATTGTGCCGGGTGAGGTGGGCAACAGCCTGCTGATCGAGATGGTCAAAAGCAGCGATGACGAGGAATGGATGCCGCCGAAAGGTGAGCGGCTGGATGCGGCGTCGATTGCGGTCTTGGAAAAGTGGATCACCGACGGGGCTGAATGGGCAAGGGTTGATGTAGAACCGGTGAAGCCCGCCCGGTTGATCGACGACCTGGCGTATCTTCGGCGCGCCACGCTGGATACGGTTGGGGTCGTTCCCACCCGGCAGGAGATTGATCGATATCTATCCCTTTCCATGGATGTCCGGCGCAGGCATGCCGTGGATCGCCTGCTGGAGGACCCGCGCTGGGCGGATCATTGGACGGGCTACTGGCAGGATGTGCTCGCGGAGAATCCCAGCCTGGTCAAGCCTTCGCTCAACAACACCGGGCCCTTCCGCTGGTGGATCTACGAGAGCTTTCTCGACAATAAGCCGATGGATATCTTCGTACACGAGCTGGTGTCGATGAAGGGGAGCACCTACGCAGGGGGGCCGGCGGGTTTTAAGCTTGCCACGCAGAATGATGTCCCCATGGCCGCGAAAGCGAATATCCTCGGCGGGGCCTTCATGGGGGTACAGATGAAGTGCGCGCGCTGCCACGATGCGCCCTATCACGAGGTGAAGCAGCGCCAGGTGTTCAGCCTGGCAGCCATGCTGGAGCGCAAGGCCCTGGCCGTCCCGAAGAGCAGCAGCGTACCCGTTGATACGTTTCACGGGCGAAAGCCGCTCATCCAGGTGACCATGAAGCCAGGGGAGAAGGCTGATCCGGTCTGGCTCTTCGATGAGTTGGTGAGCAAAGAGGCAAGCCGGGAAGCCGATTCCCGGGAACGATTGGCAGACTTGTTGACCGCTCCACAGAATCGCCGGTTTTCCCAGGTCACGGTGAACCGTGTCTGGAAGCGATACATGGGGAGGGGCATCGTCGAACCGGTTGACGATTGGGAGCATGCGGAGAACAGTCATCCCGAGTTGCTGGATTGGCTCGCCCGGGAGTTTGTGAGGAAGGGGTACGACCTGAAGCACGTCGCCCGGCTCATTTTGACCTCGCGCGCGTACCAGCGCTCGGTTGATCCGGACGCCGGCTCACCGGAATCCTTTGCCGTGGCCCAGCGTCGCCGCCTGGAAGCCGAGCAGGTGGTCGACAGCCTTCACCAGGTGGTTGGATTGCCGATGCATACCGAGCCGCTCACCATGGACCTCGACAACACCAACAGCTCGAAGAACTTTGTTCACCTCGGCACGGCACGGCGCGGCTGGATGTTTACTTCGCTGTCCAATGAGCGTGACCGCCCGAGCCTGGCCCTGCCCCGGGCGCAGGCCGTCGTGGACGTCCTCACGGCTTTTGGCTGGCGTCCCTCGCGCCAGGAACCCCTGACGGATCGCGGCAGTGAGACGAATGTCATCCAGCCAGCGATCATCGCCAATGGGGTAATGGGCAACTGGTTGACCCGCCTTTCGGATCAGCATGAGCTCACGCAACTGTGCCTGGTGAAGCAGCCCCTGGACCAGCTCATCGACGCCCTGTTTTTGCGGATGCTCACCCGGCATCCCACCGCGCTTGAGTTGCAACGATTTACCCGTCTTCTGCAGGAGGGCTACGGGGAAAGGATTGTGCGGGATGCGGCCATCCATCGCCCGGAGCATTGCATGCCACGCTATGTTACCTGGTCGAACCATTTGAATCCACAGGCCAACGAAGTCGCAATTGAACAGGAAAAAGAGGCGCGTGCAGCCTATCCGAGTACCCACCGTTTGCGTGAAGACTGGCGCGATCGGATGGAGGACATGGTGTGGACGCTGGTCAACAGTCCGGAAATGGTATACTATCCATAGCGAGGCCGATGGCATGCATAGAACGCGACGATCTTTTCTAACCCGCTCCGGGGCTTGGGCCTTGGCTCCTGCGGCCTTGAATGCCCTTGAGCCCGTCCATCCGAAAGGCCGGGCCAGGCAGGTGATCATGATCTGGCTCGGCGGTGGAGCGTCACAGATCGACACCTGGGATCCGAAGGAGCGAGGCGATGCGAAAGCGCGGAAGCCCGGTTGTTACTACGATAAAATCCCAACCGTGGTTCCCGGGGTGGAGGTCTGTGAACACCTGCCGCTCTGCGCCCATGTGATGGACCGGATCACGGTCTTGCGGACGGTGCATCACCGTGTCGTCGACGAGCACGGGGCCGCGTCGTACGGGATGCATACCGGTCGCGCGGTCAGCGGCACCATCCGTTATCCCTCGGTCGGGGCCATCATCGCCCACGAGCTCGGACCGGTAAACCCCAAGATGCCGGCGTATGTCGTCATTGGGTATCCGAGCCCGATGCGGGACCCGGGATTTCTCGGCGCAAAAGCCGGTTACATCTACTTGACCGACACGAGTGAGGGTCCGGAGGGGTTTACCCGGTCCAAGACGATCAACGACCAACGAATGGCACGTCGAAAACAGTTGTTGGTTCAGCAGCGTAAGCACCTGCTCGGTGACCGTACGATTGCCGTATACGATGAAGCGGTGGAAGAGAGCCTGCGCCTGGCTGGTCCGGAGTTCATGAACGTATTCAACTTGCGGAACGAGTCCCCCGAGTTGCGCACGCGCTACGGAAGCGAATTCGGCCAACGTTGTCTCATGGCTCGCCGCCTGGTCGAAAACGGTGTTCGCTTTGTCGAGGTTTCCCACAATTTGAATTTCATGAACGGCACGGGATGGGACACGCATAACAAGGGGCAGATCAACCAGCACCTCCTGATCCGTGAACTGGACAGCGCGCTGTCGACCCTGATCCTTGACCTTGAGCGCCGGGGAAAGCTTGACGACACCCTGATTGTGGTGAATACCGAATTCGGCCGGCCGGCAGATTTTGACGGGCAGGGCGGACGTGGGCACCAGAGCAGTACCTTCAGCGTTGTGCTCGCCGGCGGAGGCCTCAAGCACCACGGTGCAATCGGGCTAAGCGACGAAAAATCCAAGACCATCCTTGATTCAGCGGTTTCCGTGCCTGATTTCCATGCGACGATGCATGCGGCACTGGGGATTAACCCGGCAAAGGAGTTGTACGACGGGGATCGCCCGGTTCCGCTGACCGATGGCGGGGTCCCGGTCGCCCAGATGTTTGCCTGATTCCGTGGACTGTGCCGAGATCATCTGCCCGACCTGTTTCGAGTCGTTTTCGATCGCCCTGCCCGGAACGGGTGAAGGGCCCTGTTCCCTTGATTATGATTGCGAGATATGCTGTCGCCCGATGGTGGTCAAGTGCCGGGAGGAGGCCGGGCGTTGGGAGGTCCGGGCGCATGGGCTTGACGCATAGGACGCCGCACGTTTTGCTCACTCGCCCGGTTTAAACTCGTGGAGGATCTTTCGGTCGGCCGTCCACACTTTCAACACCCCATCCTCCCCGCCGGCCGCGATGAACTTGCCGTTCAGGCTGGTCGTCGCGGTGTGCATGAAGCCCTCTACATTGCCCAGTCGGTTGTTGTCGACGCGCACGGAGTTGTCGCCACTCGAGCTGACCAGGCTGTTCTCGATCCCGAGATACGAGACCGCGGTGACTTCCCGGCTGTACTCCTTAAGCGTCTGAACCTGTTTGCCGTCTTCGAATTGCCAGCGCTTGACAACCTTGTCGGCACCGCTGCTTGCCAACTCCAGTCCATCCGCCCGCCATGCCACGCCCAGCACATAGTCGGTATGCCCCTCCAGCGTGCGAATCAAATTGCCCTCGGGAACGGACCAGATTTTGACCATGCGGTCCGGCGAGGCGGTGGCGATGAATTTGCCATTCGGTGAAAATGCGAGCCCGAGGATGGTGTCGGCATGGGCTTTGGCGATCTCCAGGATCTTGACGCCGTCGGCCACTTTCCAGATCGCCAGTCGGCCCATGCGGGAAGGCACGCCCGAACCCGTGGCAAGCCATTGGCCGTCGGGAGAGAAATCCAGGGCGGTCACGCGATCGGCAAAGTTTGTGATCGTACGACCCGCTTTCCAGTTCGGGATGACCTCCTGCACGCGAACCTTCTTGTCCTTGAATCCAACCAGTACCCGCCTTGCATCGATGGCCCGAACGAAACAAATTCCCGTGGCATCGAGCGGTTGGACATCCAGGCCTGTGCCGGCCTTCGACCATCCCATCAGGGCCTTGCCCTGGTCGCTGACCACCACGTGTTCGGCATTCAGGAAGGTGGCTCCCCCGGGTTTCGGCTTGAATTCACTTTGGGCTTTCCTGGCCTGTTCGAGCGTGCTGTTGGCCTCGGTCAGGATGCGATCGCCTTCCTCCAGGCTTGCCTTGGACAGGGCGAGTTTTTCTCCCGAGCGGTGTAGGATGCGCTTGGCTGCCTCGAGGCTAAATTGGGCAGACTTCAAGCTGGCACGCGCCTCGTCGGCCTCCTTGTTGGCTTTCTCGAATTCTTCCGTTGGTTTCTTCGCGTTCTTCTTCGCCTCGGCCAATTCCTTGCCGTCTCCCTTCTCGAGCTGCCTGACGAGATGGTTCGCCGTGTCGCGCTCCTTTTGTTTGGCCTGGATACGTTTATCTTTCTTCACCTTGGCGGCCTGGGCTGCGGGCCTGACCGCATCCGCTTCTTTCTTCACGGTTTCGTAGGCTTCCTTTGCGCCGTGCACCCGCTTACGGGCTTCTTCCAACTTGCGGGCCTGTTCGGCCTCTCGTTGTTTTAACTGCTCGTTTGCCGCGTCCCGTTCTCGTTGCTTCTGCTGGACGACCAGGTCCTGGGCCTTTTTAGCAGCCTCTGCCCGGGGGAGGATTTTATCGGACTCATTTTGGCTGGCCGCGAGGGCGTCTTTTGCCTGTTGAGCCTGTTGGCGAACTTCCTCCAGGTCGGCAGCCTGTTCGATCTCCTTCCGGGTCGCCCGTTCGTTTGCCGCATGGAGTTCCTGTTCTTTCTGTTGAACCAGGGTATCTTTGGCCTTCTTGTCTTCCCGGGCCTTCGGCAGCAGGCCTTCGGCTTCCTGCCTGGCCTTCTCCCAGGCCCCTTTCGTTGACTGCGTGAACTTTCGAGCCTGCTCAAGCAAACGCATCTGTTCAATTTCCGTCTGTTTCATCGCCTCATTGGCTGCGTCCATGGCGTGCTTTTTCTGTTGGGCGACCAGGTCCTTGGCTTTCTTCTCCTCCTCGGCTTTTGGCAGGATGGTCACGACGTCCTTTTGCAGTTGATCAACTGTATCACCGGCCGTCTTGACGACCCGCTTTTGTTCCTCGATCTGCTTCAGTTCCTCGGCTTCGCGCTGCTTAACCAGGGCATCCGCTGTTTCCTTCACCCGCTTCTTCTCCGCCTCGACCTTTTCCTTGTCTTCCTTTGCTTTCGTCACCTTCGGCAGGGCCTCTTCGGCTTCCTTGTGCTTCTTGGTGTCTTCCTGGAGCCTTTTTTCGGACTCTTTCTGTCTGGTTTCGAAATGCAATTTGCGTTTCTGGGCGACCTTGTGCTCGCGCTCGCGTAGTTCCTGGTCCCATGCCAGGCTGATATTTCCCTTCAAGTCTTTAACCAACTGTCCGTTATCGGTTCGCCAGAGCCTGGCGGGGCGATCCGCATGGGTGCTACATAACAGGGCGCCGTCTGGACTCACTGCAAGGTCAATGAGCGGCGCGCCCACATTGATCGTGCGAAGTTGCTTTGAGCCCTCGATGGTCCAGTGTTTTACCTGGCCCGAGGCATCTGCCGCGAAGAACTGTTTGCTGTCACCGGGATGGCGGGCCAGGTGGGTTACGGTATCGCCATGGCCGGTGAGGGTGATGGGCGTATTCGTGGACATCAACTCGTAGACCTTGATTTCATTGAACGGTCCACTGAGCACAAGGTGCTTGTCTGCGTTGATCAGCAGGGCGTCGCTGATGGGAAAGCCGGGCTCCAGTTTCCAGATCTCATCCAGGGTGTCGCGTTCGAGGATGCGAGCGGTCTGGTCCTCAGAAGCTGTCATCAGGCGCGTATTATCAGCCAGTAATTGCATGGCGCTGATCCGGCCCTGGTGGATATGTTTCCGGTGCAGTTTGGCCCGGCCATCGATCTGCCAGCGCGCGACGTGGCCGCTCGCATCGCCAAGCAGGATCCAGGTGCCATCCGGGCTGGCTGTGCCCGCCGTCACCTGCTCGGGCATCGTGATGTCGAGGTCGCTGGAACCCCTGGCGGCCTCCCAGAACCGGACTTCCCGGTAGCCCGCGGTCGCTAGCACATGGTCCCGACCAAAGGCGACGGCCTGGACGAGATCGCGGTGGGCTTTACTGAGCAGGGCTTCCCGTGTGCCGGTCTGCAGGTTGTAAATATGGACGTCATTTCCGCGACCACAGGCCGCGTAGCGTCCAAGCCGATCCAGGGTCACGGTGAGTACCGGGTGAATGTTTGCTGCGACCGGGCGCCATTCCAGGGGCCGGTTGATCTGGGAGGGTGCAAGCCCTGTGGCGCCCTGGTCAATCCAGTCCTTCAGGAGGCCCAGTTCCTCGGGCGTGAGATGTCGTGCATTGGCCTTGTTCTTGGGTGGCGGCATGTGCATGTCGGGGTCTTCATCCCGGTGGGAAGCCGCTATAAACAAAAAACTCCCTTCGCCCTTTCCGGGCAGGATTACCGGGCCGTTGTCCGAGCCTTTGTGCATCAGCTGGGGCGTTTCCATATTTAGTCCGCCCTTGGCCTTGGTACTGTTGTGGCAGGGCAGGCAGTTCTTGTTGAGGAAGGGAAAAACATCCTTGGCATAGTCCAGGGGTTCGCTGCGCTTGACCTCTGCGACGGGCAGACCGTCGGCGGCAAGGAACGTGGACATGACGAGCAGGACCGCAGGTATACGGATACATGTCATGGGGCTTCGGCTTCCTGTGGGCGGGCCTCAACGATCAAGGTGATTGCTTGCTTCTCGTCAAAGGCTTGATTGTTAAACGTGTACTTGGCCTGCAGTTCGCAGGCGTGTGTCCCGGCGGACAGCTCCTTCGTCGGCTCGAGGACAATCCGGCCCTCGACCTCTTCTTTGTTTACCGTGACCCGGGTGATTTTGAGCCCTTCAAGCCCTTTGGGGGGGAGGAAGCTGAGTTCAACCTTATCCGCGAAGCCGAATTTCTTCTCAAGCCGGACCAGGATTTCTAGTTTTTCCTCCCCGCTGCATTTGATCTCCGAGCTGGCGGGCGTGGCGGTGACGGGTGAGGCGGCAATATGGATCGTAATGGGGATCGAGAACTCTGCAAACTTGATGTCCCGCGGCTTGGTTTCCGCTGCGGTATTTTTGGCCGCCTTGACTGCCGCAGCGTGCAGGGGCTTGAGCCTGTCCAGCTTGGTCTTGTGGTCCTGTTCCGCCTGCTGAGCGTGCTTGAGTTTCTGTTCCGCCTCTGCCAGCAAATGCCTCGCTTCTTCGCCTTCCTTCTTCTCCTGTTGAAGGTTCTTTTTGACCTGTGCCAGGCCCTTGTCGGCATCACTTTTTAGCTGCTGGGCATTTTTATATCCCTCCTCTGCCTGCTTAACATATTCTTCATATCTTGTTTTTCGTTCCTCTGCCTCGGCCTTGAACCTGGGATCGGGGGTATAGCTGAAGGTTCCGTCGGCACGTAGTACGACTTGGTAGGTCCCGGCTTGCAATCCTGGGCTGGTTTTCTGTCCCAGGTCCCAGGTCAGTTTTCCCTCGTTCTTGTTTTTTTCAATGTTGGTGGAGGGGGGCTTTTTTATCTTGGGAAGTCCCAATCCTTTGACCGCCACCTTGTCCTTAATCTTCTGTGTCGTTTCGTATTTTATGGGCAGCTCGAATTTCGCGGCTATGCAGGTTTCCCAGATTTGATCGTTGGACGCTTTGATGGTCAGGGCGGCTTGGCCCCGCTCGTCCAGGCCCAGGCTCATGCCGGGTCGAAGGCGTTTCTGGTGATACAGGTCCTTAATATTGTCGATAGGCCAGACGCTGGTCATCCCAAGCGCTTCGCGCCGGAGTTCCTTCTTGGCCTGCTGGGCCTTGCCGAAGATTTGAAAAGCACCCGCCCAGGGTTTTGCGTCCGGCTTGGCAGCGATGACGAGCAACCCCTTGTTGCTGCCCTTTGGGATGGTGCAGGGATGGGCAAGAAAGTCCTCGGGAAGGCCCTGGGTTTCGACCTGAATGGCGCCATCGAAGCCGTCGCATCGTTCGGCCTCGATCGTGAAGCATATCCGGCCCGCGCCAACGATACTCGTTCCGGACAGGGTAATCTTCTTGGGGTCGGCGAGCGGGGGCGTATAGTGGGCAAGGAGGTTGAAATCCGCTTGCGGTTTCCGGAGAACAAGTCGATACATTGAATCGAGGCCTGCGGTCTGGTATCGGTTTCCGATAGTAACGATATAGGTTACGTCTGCGTCGGCTTTCAACTTGTAAAGGGGATCGCGATGGGCGGTGCTGTATGCAGTTCCACCGACTTTTGGGTTGGTATCGTCCGACTCCCCGATGAACTGGCGCTCCGCGGT
>JAYGFS010000330.1:0-2586 GCA_046581765.1 Verrucomicrobiota bacterium | reverse complement strand
GGTGTTTTTTGTCAGTCCATGTTCCTCGAGCGTATCCAGGATTTCCCCGGTTGCCCAGTCGAGCTCCACCATGGCATCACCCCGGTACCCCAGCGTGGTCTTGCCATGAAAACGCGGGTGGGGCATACGGGGTACGTGAATCGCCTGGGAAGAAAAGAAGAGGAAGAAGGGCTTGTCCTTCACCCGGGCCACATACTTCTTCATCTGCTTCACGTACTCATCGGTCATCGTCTCGTCGTTCCACAGGGCCGACTTGCCCCCGGCCATGCTGCCGATGCGGCCGACGCCGTTAATCACGCTGCTGTTGTGCCCATGGGTGCTCTTGTAATAGGTCATCGCTTCCGGATTTTTCTTCCCGTCGGGATACCGGGTGCTGCGCGGATCGGCATTTGTCAGGTTGCCGACGAAGAGGGGATCCTTGGGGTCCAGGTTGATCACGCGGTGATCCTCCAGGTACACGCAAGGTACCCGGTCATTCGTCGAGGGCAGGAGGAAGGAGTAATCAAAGCCGACTTCGAGGGGACCGGGTTTCACCTCGCCATTCCAGTCGACCGGCGTGCCTTTCTTGCCGATCCCCAGGTGCCACTTGCCGATGATCGCCGTGGTGTACCCGGCGTGCTTGAATACGTCCGGGAGGGTCAAGGCATCCACGGGGATGGTCAAGGGGGCGTTCGGAGGAAGAATCCGGACGCCGTGACGAAATCCATGCACCCCGGTGAGCAGCGAAAAGCGCGAGGGGGTACAGGTCGCTGCCGAGCAATGGCCATCCGTGAACCGGAGGCCGTCCTTGGCCAGGCGGTCGATGTTTGGCGTCGGGATCAAGGTGGATCCATAGGCCCCGACATCCCCGTAACCGACGTCGTCGCCATAGATGATGACCACATTGGGATGATTTGCCGCAAAGGAGTTAGCAAGCAGCCCGCCAAGCACGACGAGTATAAGTCGATCGATCGATTTAATCATGAACAGCCCTCAGGGATAAGGTTTAAAACGAGGTTGATTCCTACCTTATTTAAAAGGCTTTGCAACGATGAATACCGACCTTGCGCGGGGCATCCCAGCCTGCTAGGACTCCGGTGTGAACGAGGAAATCAACATGATGCCGGATCTGCAATCCAGCCTGCTGTGCGATGATGTCCGGCAGGAGCGGAACGGGAAATTTATCCTCATCGGTCTTTTTGATTCGATTGCGGCCCAGCAGATGCCGGTTAGCTACCCGCGCCTGTTCACCGTGAACCGCTGGTGCAGCGGGGAGGGCGATTTTATGCAGGCGACCCGCATCCTTAAGCCGGACCAGCAGGAGGTCCTGGTGCAGGGCAAGAAGATCCCGATTCGCCTCCCCGACCCGATGTCGACCGCGACAAACGTCGAGGTTTTTGTCAACGTCACCTTCAAGCAACCCGGCACCTACTGGGTTGAGGTCTGCTGCGATGCCACGTTGAAATTGCGTTATCCCCTGCGCGTTGGCATTGTCCAGCCGCAGAAGCAACCCTCCCCCCCAGCCCAGCAGCGGCAGCAACCGTCCCCCCCAGCCCAGCAGCAGCAGCAACAACCGCCACCCCCACCCCCACCCCCAGCGCAGGAGTGAAACGCCGGAAACGTTTTTCTCCCTTCGTGCTGGGATCGTACGCAGGGCTCCTGCTGCTTCCCCTTCTCCCCGCTATTTTCCATCCGAGTCTCCCGGTCTCGCTGGAAGCCTTGCGGCCTGCCGGGGCACCGGTCCTGCTTTTCGCCGCGATTCCCGCGGGCACCTACCCGCTCGGCAGTGCCGCTGGCCGGTCCTTTGAGCCGCCGGAAGGCCGGGAGCTGGAAGGCTTCAAGATGTTGATTCACGAGGTCCGGGTTGCGGATTTCATCTGTTTCCTCAACCAGACCACAAGGGATTTTCCGGACAGCCCACAGATCACCCGGCTTGCCCGTGGCTACCGGGCCGGGCCGGGCCAGGCTCGCCTGCCGGTGACCCGGGTCGACTACCCCGATGCAGAAGCCTATGCCGCCTGGCTGGGCCAGCACACCGGCCGTTCGGTCCGCCTGCCCACGGAGGCCGAATGGGAAAGTGCCGCACGCGGAGGCTTGGCCGGTGGGGTGTATCCCCGTGGTTGGCGGGAAGAAGGAGGCCATGATGCCCTGCGGCCGCGGGGAGGGGGAGCGAACGGCTACGGCCTCTACGACATGGCGGGCAATGTCTACGAGTGGTGTATCCCGGACCCGGGGCGGACCCAAAAAGGCCTGGCGGCCGGACGCGGAGGCAGCTGGGCGGAACGCGACCCGAAGATGCAGACGGTCTATGCCCGGGCCTTTTTTGACCGGGGCTACCGGGATGTCGACATGGGCTTCCGGGTGGTGCTGGCCGATGAGTAGCCGCACGCAAAAGCGTGCGGATGGAAGCGGTTCTCCGACAAGGGCCCCTACTTGCTAAACAACCAGCGTCCGCCCTGCTTGATATCCTCGAGGACCATGTAGTTGATCGGGACGAGCAGGAGGGTGATAAAGGTCGCGAAGAGAATCCCGAAGCCCAGCGATACCGCCATCGGAATCAAAAACTGCGCCTGCGTACTCGTCTCGAAGATCAGCGGTAGCAGGCCG
>JAYGFS010000191.1:0-5748 GCA_046581765.1 Verrucomicrobiota bacterium | reverse complement strand
GGTGAATTCCTGTCCATCCGATCCGCCACCGTTGTTGGCGGAGCCGATCCCGTAGAGGCTCAGGTCCGGGATGTCATCGAGGACGTAGAGTTCGACCCCCTTGGGCCGGCCTTGGGGAAGTGGTCCGTCAAAAACCGCGGTGATAATCATGTTACCGGAAGCACTTGCACACCCGAGCAGGACGACGAGAAAGGGAAGTATCTTTTTCATGACGGTATCCAGATTATCGGCAAATCGCCGACTGCGCGAGTCTATTTGGATACGAATATACCGGCCAAGGGCCTGACGCGCGCGATCGCCCCGCGGGCAACCCGGTTCATAAAGCCCGGATGCATATCGGTTTGACAAGGACCGGGCATCGCCCAGTATCCAGCCATGAAAGTGTTCCCGGTTGTTTTGCTTATCGCCCAGGCCGTATATGCCGCGAATCCCAACATCCTGGTCATCTATACGGATGACCAGGGCTACGGGGACCTGAGCATCCAGAACCCCCAGGCCAAGTTCCAGACCCCGCATCTCGACCGGCTGGCCCGGGAGGGCATCCGCTTCACGGACGGGCATTCGCCCGACACGGTTTGCACCCCCTCACGTTACGGGCTCCTTACCGGGCGCTATGCCTGGCGGACAACCTTGAAACGCGGGGTGATGGGTGCGGAGGGCACCTGTCTCATTGCGGATGGGCGCATGACCCTGGCCTCCCTTCTGCGCGCCAACGGGTACGCCACCGCGATGGTGGGTAAATGGCACCTGGGGATGGATTTCCCCGGCACGAAAGGCCAACGGGACTGGACGCAGCCGGTAAAGGACATGCCCCTGGATAAAGGGTTTGATTATTACTGGGGCATTCCCGCCTCAATGAACTACGGGGTGCTTGCGTGGTTCGAGGGGCGTTTTGCCAAGGTGCCGCCCACCTTGTTCACCTCCAAGAAACCGAGCAGGATCGCCATCTCCGATTACCGTATCATGCCCCCCTACCAGGAAACGCCAAAAGAGGCACCGAATCCCGAGGAATCGGGTGGCAGAAAAATGAGCCTCAAGGGAAAAGGGCTTGAAGTAGCCGCGGACTTTGTAGACAGCGAATGCCTCGATCGTTTTACCCGGCAGGCATTGAAATGGCTGGACGGGCAGGCGGAAGCGGCGCGGAAGGGTAAACCGTTCTTTCTTTACGTGCCGTACACCTCGCCGCACAAGCCGGTGATTCCCCTGCCGGAGTTCCGGGACAAGGGAAAGGCGGGCGCGTACGGGTCATTCATGGTCGAGACAGACCATCACGTGGGACGCATCCTCCACTTCCTCGACACGGCCGGACTCGCAGCCAACACCCTGGTTGTCTTCACCAGCGATAACGGGCCGGAGACGACCTGGAAAGAACGGATCAAGCGGTATCAACACGACAGCTCGGGAATCTATAAGGAGGGCAAGCGGTCGATTTACGAGGGCGGCCACCGGGTGCCTTTCCTGGTCCGCTGGCCCGCGGGCATTCAACAGCCCGGCCGCACCTGCGACCGCCCGGTTTGCCAGACCGACCTGCTCGCGACCTTCGCGGAGATGCTGAAGGTGAAACTTCCGGACGACGCCGGCGAGGACAGCGAGAGCTTTTACCCCTCGCTCATCGACCCCGGGGCAACGCGGGAGCGCGTGCCGATGATCCATCACGGGTCCGGCGGCCGCTTTGCGATCCGGGAGGGCAGGTGGAAGCTGATCATGCCGGCTAAAAAGGCAAAGCACGAACTCTACGACCTGGTCGCGGACCCGGGCGAGGAACACAACCGGGTGGCGGATCACCCGGAAGTCGCGCGGGCACTGGCAAAGAAAATAACGGCCATCGTGGCGAACGGTCGCTCGACACCGGGGAAAGCGACAGGGAACGATACCCCCCTGTGGCCCGATGTGAAGTGGCGTAATTAAACCTATCGAGGCTACTAAAATGCCCCCGGTCGCGCTCCTCATTTGACCTGCGACCCGTTTTTCATCAAAGGAGTGTGGATGGCACAGGCCAAGATTATCGAAAACGAAACCTTTCATCGCAGCCTGGAAGCCCCCTGGGCCCGCACCTTCATGGCCCTGATGCGGCCAAGCGTCGTCGAAGAACTGGTGGACGAAACCGCTTTCCCCTTTTCCAAATCGCTGCCTGGATTCATCCGGGAGCACTGGCAAAGCATCAAGGACAAGACCCTGATAGACCCTTTCCGCCTGGGCTGGCTGATCGACGAACTCGTGCGGGTGAAGGACGTGCAAGGGGACCTGGTCGAGTGCGGATCCTTCAAGGGTGGATCAGGACTGTTGATGGCGCGCGCACTGAAAACCCTGGGTATCGACAAACAGGTTCACCTCTTTGACAGCTTTGAAGGCCTGCCCGAACCGGACGCCACCCATGACAAGGGCTACAAGAAAGGGGTCTTCAAAAGTGAATACGATGAACTGGTACGGACGGTGGAGGAACAGGGGCTGCAGGAGATCATCACGGTTCATCGCGGCTGGTTCAACGATACGGTAGGGCCCTTCCTTTCCAGCTACACGGACGAAATTTCCCTCCTGCATATCGACTGCGATTTGTACAACAGCACGAACGATTGTTTCCCGCAATTCTACCCCCTGGTTGCAGAAGGTGGCGCTATCGTGTTCGACGACTTCAACGATGGGGGGCGGGGGGAGAAAACCGCCATCCTGGAATACCTGGCCGGACACTCACCCGTCCTGCACGTGGGACCGGCACCACAGACCTGCATGATCAAGGGTGAATCACTGGATGAACAGGTCCATGTTGCCGAGGACGCCGGGTTTTCCTATAGCCTCGATCGGCTGCTGAAGCACAGCACCTATCTCAACTGGCTGAACGATGCGACCGATACGCATTACGAAGAGGAGCTCGCTCAGTTTTTGCCCGGGTGATCGGGGTTCAAGGCGCTACGGCGAGCTCGGCCGGTCTTCCGCAGGCGGGTCAAGGAATCAGGCGCAGGCGATAAAAGCGTCGATCCATGGAAGCCTGGCCCGCATCCGAGAACTGGGTCATCCCGGCCGTATTTACCTGCCCGATTTGGACCCATGTCCCGTTGGCTACATCATCTGTCGCCTCGACCGTGTAGATGGCACCGGGCTCCGCCATCCACTCGAGGTCCAGGGTCGCGGGATGTGCGAACAGGGAGGGTGGATCGTAGCGGAGCCCGGGGAGGCCCCCGCGCTCAACCAGTTGTCCGGGTTGTGGCCGCTTTGCCCGAGCGCCAGGCGGTGAATCGAGCGGCCGGTCTCCGCCGCATCATCCGGCCAGGGAAATCCATTGTAGTACAGCAATTCGTCAACCACGACCCAGTCGATAGGGCCCCCGGGAAGATCCGGCGCCTGGGGTTTTTCGATCGCAATGCGCTCGCCGAGGCCGGACAGGCTGCCCCCGTAGGGTCCGAGCAGCAGCGCGGAATTCGTCTGGCTGTAGGCCGCCTGGAATTCGGCGAGCAAGGGGTTGTTCGTCGGTGAAAAATTCACCAGCACGAGGTACGAAAGCCCGGGAACCGTGGTTGCGGCCGGGAAATCATAATCGATTCCGCCATCCATGCGCCAGACCCCATTGCTGTTCCAGAGCGCGACGGGTGTTGCACGTGGATTGAAGAGCTCGACGTACTCCAGGGTGTTCGACCCGACCGGCGCGAACATCAATTCGCGGATCACGAGCTCCGGGGGACCGTCCAGCTGGTTCGACGCATCCCGGGTGCGCGGCATGGCATACCACCAGGCGGCCCCATCCGGGTAACGCCCGAAGGAACGGCCGTTTTCCTGCGCCTTGAACCGCACCGCGTCGACGGTCCGGTTTGTGCCGCCCGGCAGGTGGGACAGGTAAATCGCTTCCCCGGCCTTGTTCAGCCCGAAACCGTTGGTCAGCACCTGGTGAAAACCCGTGACCTCGTCAAAACTCAGGTGCGCACCCGGGCCCAGGGCACCGCCGGGAAGGGCCCACTTGCCGGGCGAGGCGGGATCGTCGCTCAAGTAATACCCACTCAGGTTCACCGGCAGCGGACTCGGGTTATACAGCTCAATCCAGTCGTTGGAGTCGTGCCCGGGAAAACCCGGATCCGCAAAATCGGTGTGTGCGGCGAACTCGTTGATCACCATGCCGCCGGTCGGCGGCGGTTCCGACACGCCGGGCGAACCGTTCACGTTCACGCTCGCGATCCAGTTGACCGGGTGATCCAGCCTGCCGTCCTGCTGGTCGCCCTGGAGGACCGGGACCAGCGAATGTCCCGCTCCGTCGGCGGCGAGCGGCCAGCCCCAGCCATCGTTGTAGGTGAACGCGATCAGGGGTGCCCCGCCCCCGGGAGGCACCACGCGAACCGTGTCCCCCCCGTTGGACAGGTTCTGGCTGTAGGGGCCGAGCACCGGTGAAGGGATCACGCCATAGACGGACGCGAAGGTGCTCGAGTCGCTCTTCGCCACGACGAGGTATCCACCGGCGGGCAAGGTCGTCCCGGTCGGGAAGCTAAAGGCGATCCCACCCTCTATGGCCACGCCATCCAGGGCGAGGTCCAGGGTGCTGCTGGTGTTGTGGAATTCGAGGAAGTCAAAGGAGCTGCCGGCCGGGGCGTTGAACATCAACTCGCTCAGGCGCAGGTGATCCTGCAGGGCAACCAGGTTGCTCGCCCCACCCGGGGCGAACTCGGACGGGGCCGACCAGTGGCTCCAGCGACCGGTATCATCCTGCACGCGAACACGTGCACGATAGGTCAAGCCGGTCTGCAAAGCATCGGAGGGAATCGCAATGCTCATCACTTCCTGGCTGACAATGCCCGACTCCCAAATGGCGTCGTATTCAAAGACCATGAGCGTCTCCGGGTCGTGCAGGGGGTCCGCCGGATTCCAGGCCCGGCCGATGCGCCACTCGATCGCGCCGAAGCTTCCCGCTCCCTGGGGATCGCCAAAGCCACTGGACTGGAACTGTAACTCGTTGACGGGATAGCCGACCGGGCCGACGTAGCTGAGCACCGGGGTAAAGGGAATATCACTGTCCGCACCCAGGTCGTCCAGGTGATCGTCCGTGCCGTCCGGCCGGGGCACCGCACTGTCGCCAACCCAGCTCCCGCCATCCCAGGCATACTTTTTCATGTCCGCAACCTTCGGGGCGATCGCGCCGGTGTTTTCACTGCCCGCGGAGGCTGGCGCATTCAGCCAGCGATCGCGGTCCGCCGGCACCAGGGCTTCCAACCGGGCCGCCAGGTTGTCGAGCAGGGGGTCGATCTGGTCCGGTTGCCAGATCAGGTCGCGGAATTCGCGAATGGCGTTACGATAGCGCTTGAGGTACTCCGGTCGGCCCCCGTTTGCAAAAATGGCCTGCTTGGGGAAGTCTTCACCCTTGTTCCAGTTCGGTCCCCAGGCGGTATCCGCGTCCCAGGACAGGGTTCGCAGCAACCCGTACGGGGTCCCTTCCCGGGGAATAAAATAGAAGGCCCGGTTCTTGAGGTGCTCGCCCGTGTTGGGCGCCACGTCAAAACTGCGGACCGCCTCGATCACCGCGTGGTACCGGTTCCAGTGTTCGTAGTCCACGTGCTGATCCAGCCAGGCATCCGACTTGTCCGGGCGGAGATTAAAAATAATGTTCTCGAAATCGGACCCATCCGATACCGCCTGGCTCTCCTGGTACCGGCGTATCGTGGTGCCCTCGGTCTGGTAGGACATTAACTTGTACAGGTTGCCCTTCTCCATGCCGTGCGCCTCGAGGAAGCGCACATCGTAATCCTCCATGGCGAAATAATATCCGAAGAA
>JAYGFS010000179.1:0-10308 GCA_046581765.1 Verrucomicrobiota bacterium | reverse complement strand
CGCCGCTACCGCCAGGGCTTTCCGTGAGAAGGGCTGCTCCGGTCGCAGGCCGCCTTCGAGGGCAAAATAGAGGATGAATCCAAGTCCAATGGCCCGGATCATACGCGGAATAGTATCCTCAAAGCGCCCTTTGTGGGGGCGCTTGAACAACTCCAGCGATCGAAAGGTCAGTAGGAATACCCCGGTAGCGATAAGGAGGGGCCAGACCATGGCCGGCAAGCCGGGTTCCCCCTTCGTCGGGTCGATGGGTATCCAGCCGCTGTTGAAACGAATCCACAGGGCCGCCAGCAGCCCCCCGGAAATGGCCAGGCCGTCCGAAACGATGGCAACCAGGGTGCTGACCGTGGCGAAGGTATCCTGTCGGTTTTGCACAGGCGGATGATAGGTCAGGCGGTGGGCACGGTCAACCGTGTCAGATGCTTTAATATGATTGATGGAGCTTTTCATGATGTGTTATCCGTGCCTTGTGAGTGAGCAGCCGGAACAGCTGAAAGACTACGCCAGGGTTTATGGATCACCTGGTGAAGGAGCCCGGGTTGCCGGCATGTTCAGGGTGATGTGGCCTGTGTTGACCTTCCTCCTCCTCACGGGCTACGTGCTGGGTGTGGCACTGCCCCTCCCGATCGCCAATCCAAAGCCGGTGGCGGGGATTCTCCTCCTGCTGCTCGCAGCGGCTCTGGGTTATGCCGTGCGCTGGAGCAGGGAACGCTTCAAGCGATTTGTAAAAGGGGCGCGTGGCGAAGAGGAAACGGCGCGCCTGCTGAGCTTTTTACCCGCGGGGTATCACGTATTCCACAGCCTCCAGCTGGATCGGACCGGGGCCGATGATTTTGATCATATCGTGATTGGGCCGGCCGGCTTGTTTGTCATCGAAACCAAGAACTGGAGCGGTGATATCAGAATCCAGGACGGCACGATCCTCGTGGATGGCGAAGAGCCCGACCGCTCGCCACTGGAGCAGGTAAAGGAGGAAGCTGCCGCCTTGCGCGGCTGGATCCGTGAGCGGGAAAAAGTTGTACCGGAGATACGCCCAGTACTCTGTTTTGCGTCCGGCCGACTCGCGGCGGGTTTTCACGTCGTTGATGGTGTGGTGATTTGTGGGGGGCACGCCCTTCACCAGGTCCTGGTCAAGCAGGGGGACTTCGGGCGTGGATTGGACGGCGTGTTGACCCGCGTTTTGACCAGCCTGGAAGCACAGGTCGCGAAAGGCCGGGACGAATGAAGGTCCTGGTTCCCCTTGCCGAAGGCGTAGAGGAGATGGAGGCGGTGATCATTATCGATACCTTGCGCCGTGCCGGATGGGAGGTCCTGGCGGTCGGTTTGAAGCCGGGCGAGGTCCGGGCGTCCCGCGGCGTGCGCCTGCTCCCGGATGAGCTGTACGAAGCCGTCGATGCTTCCGGGTTCGACATGATTGTGCTGCCTGGAGGGAATGACGGTACCGAGCGACTGGCGGCAGACGAGCGCGTACTGCAGACCCTGAGGGATTTTCATGCCGATCCGGATAAATATGTTGCGGCCATCTGTGCCGCACCGCTGGTGCTGCAGGCCGCAGGCATACTTGATGAACAAGCGCTAACCTGTCACCCGGGAGCACGACCGGAACTGAAAGCGGGTCATTATATCGATGATCCCGTGGTGATCGACCATCACCTGGTGACCAGCCAGGGACCCGGAACCAGTTTTGCCTTCGCGTTGAAGCTGATTGAGTTGGTAGATGGGGGCGAGAAAGCAGCGGCGATCGCCGCGGCAATGGTCGTGGCGTAAGTGCCCGCCCTCAATCTTCAACAACCGGTTCCGGCCAGTCGATATCCGCGTAGCGGTGGCCGGTCTCCGCGAGAATTTCCGTCGTGGTCTTAAAGTGAAGCTTGACGGAGCGCGGCAGCATTTCCGGTCCGTGCTCCTTGACGACACGGATGGCGGCTTCTTTCACCTGGGCTGATGCCCCCTTGGGGATGTCGAATTTAAAGAATTCAGTGGCTCCCTGCATGGCGCGCACGAATTCTGCGCGTGCGATGATCGAGGCGGCAGCGACCGCCGGATCGTCCTCCGCCTTGGTGCGTTGCTCCAGATCGATATTTTTACCCCTTGTCATCAGCGCCTTTTTAATCAGGTACTCCGGACCAAACTGGTCTACAACCCCCCGGGTGCACTCGGGCACTTTCGTCAGCAGGTCCTCAATAACGCGGGCGTGCCCCCAGGCGAGGAGGCGATTGAGGTTTTTAATTTTCAGGTAGAGCGGGTTGTAGGCTTGTGGCTTGAGCGTCAGCAGGGCGATGTTTTGTTCGCCGGTGATGGTGCGGATGCCATCGGCAATTCGAATGGCTTTGGCGTCGCTTGTGATGCGTTTGCTGTCCCGGACACCGAGTTCTTTCAGGGCATCCACCTGGTGCGTGTCGACAAAAACAGCTGCGACGACAAGGGGCCCGAAATAATCGCCCTTGCCACTTTCGTCGACCCCGAAATGGGGCTCATTCCAGCTCGGATGGAGCGCCGCATCATAGCCCGTCACGACTTCGCCCAATATTTCGGGTTCGAGGGTGAAGGAGATCCAGTCCTGGGCACCCTTGCCCTGGATCAGTATTTTCCCGCTGGTGTAGAGGTTGATGATGCAGGAGCCATGTTTCACCGCAACGCGTGTATACGGCACCTTCTTGGGCTCATAACGGTCGCGGGACAGCTCTTCCAGGGCTTTTTCCTGCTGGGCCTTGGTCAACTTGAAGGTAAATGAGTTCTGTGGCATTTAACGTGCTTAAAAGTTCTACAGATAGCTGGAAGCAGGGGATTTGCGCCATAAAAAACGAGCGAAAATCTCCAATCTTGAGTTTGACAAGCCCGGAATCCTTGCCTTAGTATGCTTGAGTAGGTAATTTCGCAGATTGGGGTGATTTTTTATCCGGGTTCTGTGTATTTTACCTGATGAAGGGTTATGTGCACTAGTGGGTAGCCAACTTACGGAGAATACGACCATGCGGAACACGATTAGAACGACAATAGCACTCATGATGATGATCGGTGGATTGAGCTTCACGGCTCAGGCCCAGGATGACGGGGTCGACCACTGTAAGTTTGCCCGCGAACTATGTATTCGCCTCGGCATTCCCACTTCGACAACGGCCAGTGGTGACGAGCTGTTTGCCTTGCTGATCAAAGAGGGCATCTATCCGAAAGAGGGCTGGGAGTGTGACAAGGTTTTGACCGTGGGTGACTTCGCCCGTGTCATTACGCAGGTTTTGGAAAACAAGGCTAAGACCACACTGGTTGAAAATCGTGAGGACGACCAGGCCTTTATCGATTACCTGAAGGGCGAAGGCTATTCGCTCGACTCGATTGACGATACGCTGGGCACAATCGGTACACTTGCCGATCAAAGCAACCAAGCGGCTGAGGTTGCGCAAAATACCACGGACCCCTCAGACAAACCGCGCGACCGCCCCGGGACACAACAGGTGACCAGGACATCGCCCGCGGAATCCGTGAGTTCCACGACGATTGCTGCAGTGCTTAAGCATCTGCTGGAAGTTCAACAGAAAGAACCAGGTCACCCGGTACCCTGACGTGGAGAAAGCGGATACGACAAAAAAAGACCCCAAGTGACCAGCAGTTAAGCCGTGTGCCGATAACCATCTTTCCTTAGAACCAATTAAAGCATCTACCCTCGGAGGTACAGGAACATGAACGTGAGAACATACCAGACGTATATACTTGTGGCGCTTATCAGTGCTCCATTTGCAGCGTTATCTCAAGAAAAAGAGAATCCCATCGAGATATTTAACCGTGTTGGTGTCGAGTATGACGATAATATCCGCCAGGCGAGCACGGGCGAAGCTTCTTCATTGAGGATCTCGGAGGATGTGGAGTTTGTCGTTAACTTCGACAACGATCTTTCCCTGTTCTCGATGCGGTATAATCCATCTTTTGTCTACTGGGAAAATCGCCCGGAAGACGACACGGATCTCCATCATCAGTTCGACCTGGTGTTCGATCGCGAACTCTCCCCGCGCACAGCGTTTAGCATTAAGGATGTTTTTCGCCTCGCGGAAATGCCCGAGTTGATTGACGATGGCAATGGGGTTCTCGTGCGTGAAGACAACGACTTCATCTACAACTCACTCAGTGGTGGATTGAATGCGCAGATGGCCGCAAATTTAACCGGCGTGTTGGATGCCCGCCACTCCCTGCTGGCCTACGACGATGCCGATGTTGCATCGGTCAACGACTATGAAACGGTTACCTTTGGTGCAGATGTAGGCCGCCAGCTCCAGCCAAGGACGGGCGTTGAGGGACAGGCCCGTTTTACAAGTGCCGATTACGAGGACGATTTCCGGGGCTACGATGCCATTCAGATCGGTGCTAAGATCAGTCATCATTTCAGTGCGCGCCTGCAAAGTACCCTGCGTGTGGGTTATGAAACCCGCAGTTTTGACGCGGTTAGCGAGGATGCGGACTCCCCCTATTTCGACGGCCAGTTGACCTACGTTGTCGCGCGAGACACCCGCGTGAACGGGGGGCTCGGTTTTGGCCTCTCGCAAACACCCCTGAGCGAGTTTGCCAGTTCGGAACGGGTGAGCGTTCATGGCGGGATTACCCATGACCTGAATGCTCGTCTCACGCTTAACCTGAGTGCCCAGGCCTTCAACAGTGAATACGGTGTAGACGAAGCCACCGGGGCATTCGATCCGGCTACGGATCAGGCGGGTACAGAAGACGTCCTCCGTCTGTCTGCCCGCGTTTCGTACAAGCTCAACCAGACGAATTGGCTTGAAGCGGGCTGGCAGTACGCCGAGCTCGACTCCGAGGTTCGCAGCGAAAGTAATTACGAGCGAAATCGCGTGCACCTTGGATGGAAAATCCACCTCTGATATATACGCACCGAATATTTTACTTTCATTAATACTAGTGGAGCACAGGTGCTCCACTAGTATTTTTTCTTAATAAGGACCCTATTTACACTATGGATCGTCAAGAGCAGGAAGAGTCAGGGCTGCATTTTCTGGATTACTGGAGAGTAATCCGTTCCCGCAAGGAAATCATACTCGCGGTCGCGCTCCTCGTCATTCTGACGGGTACCGCGGTGACCTTCATGATGGATGCCCAGTTCCGGTCGACCTGTCGAATCATCGTGAAGAAGGACAACGCGGACATCGACGTGTTCCGTCAGCAGTCCGTCTCGGGTTTCGACTTGACCTTTCTCGCCACCGAATACGAGATCATTCGGTCCAAGAAGATCCTCTACAGCGTGATCGACAATCTGAACCTGCAGGCGATCTGGGGCAAGAAGTATACCAAGGACGAAAGCCAGCTCAGCAAGAAGTTCTGCTACGATATTCTGAAGAAGCGCGTGGTACTCGACCAGGTCCGAAACACCAGTACCATCACAATCAATGCGACCAGTACGGATAAAGACGAAGCCGCGCGCATTGCAAACGAGGTTGCCACGGTCTACAGGGAAGAACGTCTCACCATGAAGATTCGCGAGGTCAAGCGTTCCATGGAAGCGCTTGAAACCGAAATGCAGAAGCAGAGCGACAAGGTTGCCCAGGCGGAAGAGGCCGTCGAAGAAGTCCGCCAGAAGCACGGCATCGTTGACGTAGGATTTTATACACCCTCCCGGCAGCAGCTCTCCGAGTTGCAGGGGAACCTGATCAGCTATAAGGTGGATACCCTCGCCCGGAAAGCCCGTCTGGAAGCGTTGGAAAACCTTGATGGACAGGACCTGATTGAAGCCTCCGGCTTGATCGTCTTCGACTCCACCGTGCAGGCCATTCGCCAGCAGTTGATGGATTCACAACTTTCGCGGACCTTCATGCTGCAGGACCTCGGCAAGCAGCACCCGGACGTGCTCCAGATGAACGCCGGTATTGTAGAACTGGAAGAGCGTCTGGCCGGGGCCCTTCAAGGTCTGAAAACCGGTTTACGGGCCGACTACCAGATCGCCAAGGCGAAACTGGATGCCCTCCAGGAGGAGCTCGACCGTGCCCGGGAGGAAGAAATCCGGGTTGCCCGGTTCGATCGCCTGCCGTATGAAAAGGCGCAACGCACTTTGAGGATCCAGCGCAGTATCCTGGACGCGCTTCAGGCGAAGATCGCACAGGAAGGCATTGGGATCCAAATGCCGCGAAGCCCGGTTGAAATCTTTGAGCCGGCCGAACCAGCCCATCGTCCGTTCAGCCCGAATCTCTTGTTGAATATCCTGCTCAGCATCTTCGTCGGACTCGTCGCAGGCATCGGTCTTGCCTATTTCATTGAATACCTCGATACCTCGGTGAAGACGGTTGACGAAATTGAGGCCTATCTTGACCTGAAGGTCGTCGGCGTAATCCCGCAAAAGGTGAAACCGCTCATCCAGGAAGGTCCGGATAGCCCACACGCCGAAGCGTATCGCGTGTTGCGTACGAACATCCAATTCACCCGCGGGGGTGTTGGTGGCGGTGCTTTCTGCGTGGTCAGTGGTGGTGTGGGCGAAGGCAAATCCACCACGCTGTTTAATCTGGCGTATATCTGTGCACAGATGGGTGACAAAGTGCTCATTGTCGACTCCGACTTGCGCCGTCCGGTACAGCATACCATTCTGGACATGTCCAATCGCTTTGGTTTGACGAATGTCCTCCTGCGGGACGTCCCGCTCGAGGAGACGATCAAGACGACCTCTGAGCCGAATCTCCACTTTCTCCCAAGCGGTAAACTTCCGCGAACATCGATCGGGCTCCTGGATACCCAGCGTGTGCGGGATTTGATTAAAAATCTCAAGGCGCGTTACGACTACGTCCTCTTCGACTCCCCGCCCATCATGGGCGTCAGCGATGCTTCTATTATTGCGAGCGAAGTTGACGGTGTTCTCCTCGTGGTACAGTACCGCAAGTACCCGCGCGTTATGTCGGCCCGGGCCAAGCGTCTTATTGAGGGCGTTGGCGGCAACATCATCGGAGTGGTGCTCAACAATATTAACGTCCTCAAAGACGACTATTATTACTACTATCACTCGTACTATTCTCACTATGCCCATGGCGTGGAGGATGTTGAACCCGCGAAGGAATTGGCTACGGAGGAACAGGTGGAAGAACGATTCTAGCATGACGCATCTTCTTAAAAGATTCCCGGGCGTGATCGCCGGGTTGACGGCCCTGGTTCTCGCGGGTTGCGAAACGCCCAATCTCCAGTTTGGAAGTGGCGGCCAACCGGAGAACCTGACGGGCGAGGTTGAGAATCAGCTTATCATCACGGAGTCGGTTGGGGTCTCCCCCACGGAGCGCGGCCTGCCGCCCGTCCAGATCGATATTGCGGAGGAGCCCGAGAAGCCCAAAAAGAGGACCTTGCTCGAGTTCTTCACGAAAAAGGACAAGTCACCGGTAGAAGAAAAAGATCCGGATGGTCCCGTGGTGCCCGAACAAGTCGTGACGGAGGTCAAGACGGTTCTTAAGAGCGCGGCGGAGCAAGGGTCAATTGATGGCGGCGTGGAGTACAAACTCTCGGTAGGCGATAACGTGGTAATCAAGATCGGCGAACCCATCGGCATAGACCTGGCCGATAAGTTGAATGGTAAAGGTAACATCAACCTGCCGATCATCGGGGACATCTCTGCCGTAGGCCTGACGGTCACGGACCTGGAGGACCTGATCAAAAAGACGTATGTAGAAAAGGAGATCACTAAAGTGCCTCCGCATGTGACGGTGCAGACGGACATAAAAGTTTATTACATCCAGGGTGAGGTTCGTTCAGGTGGAGGCCGCTATCCCCTACTGCCCCCCATGACCCTGACCAAGGCCGTTGCCGCCGCGGGGGGCTTTACCGAATGGGTTAAATTGAAAGACTTGAAAATTTATCGCGGGAATAAAATTCTCACCGTCGATTACACGCTTATTAAGAAAGATCCCCGTGCAGATGTCGAGATCATGGCGAATGATTTGATCATCGTCGGCAAGGACGGTGGGATCTCGGACATCTTTAACAACTAATCGGTCTTCCCTCCGTGCCCCGCGGCCGCAAACGTAAATCTAGAGGTCAGCAGCTTAGCCAAGGGCAGCGGATTTATGATTACGTGCTGATCGGGTTGATGCTGATCGCATCGATCGGACCGGTTTTTCTTTTCGGAGGGGCGGTTGGATGGGTGGGCGCCCCCTTCATGTTACTCGGCTTTCTTGCCGCAACCCTGTTCTTCTTTCGTGCCTTCATCAGCCCGAATTACCGGAAATGGTACCGCACACCCGGTAGTTTGCTGTGGCTGCTGGTCCTGGCTTACATCCTGTTGCATTACCTGTTTAAACCCACCATTCCGCACCTCAACCGGATCGAACTTCTTCACGCCTTCAGTTATTTTATCGCCCTGATCGTCTGGACGGAACTTGCATACATGAACCGTCGCTGGAAATGGTTGCTCTGCACCTTGATCCTGCTGGTGACCTTGACGGCCTGGTACGCGATGATTCAACATGCGCACGGTTCCTCGATGGTGCTCTGGCAGGAGCGCCCGGAGCAGTATGCATTTCGTGCGAGCAGCACCTACATTTGTCCAAACCACTTTGCCCACCTGCTGGTCATGATCATTACGCTCTGCACGGCACTGGTGTTCAATCCCGCATTTGGCGTGTCGGGGCGTTTCGTTGCGGGTTACGGGATCCTGGTGCTGTTGCCACCGCTGTATCTCAGCCTCTCACGCAGTGGTTGGTTGGGTGCCGCCTCGGGGGTTAGCATCGTGTTGCTCCTCCTTGCATTCAAGAAAAGTAAGGTGTTTTTCGCATTTTCCCTGCTGGCCATTCCCACTGTGCTGGGGTCGATCTTCGGCGTGCTCTGGTTTCAGATGGAAGCCTTCCGGGATCGGATTGAAGCGGCCATTCGGGGGGATGTGCGCATGGACATCTGGCCGGATACGATCACCATGATTAAATCCAATCTATGGTGGGGCAGCGGACCCGGTTCCTATGCCTATATCATTTCTGAGTTTCGGGAGCACTATCTGAATGTGGACCTCTACGTTCGTTACGCACATAACGAGTTCCTGCATATTGTAGCGGAGTACGGCCTCATCGGTTCCGCGCTGTTTTTCATCATTACGGGCTATATGCTGCTGCGGGTATTCATTATCTTTATCCGGGCGGAGAATCGACGGGACGCAAACCTGGCTGCAGCGGTTCTGGGCGTGGTCGGCGGATCAATGGTACACGCGGTTTTTGACTTCAATTTCCACATGATGGCCAATGTGCATGTATTGGTTTTCATTATTGCCGTGATCATGTCGGCTTTCTTTCACACCGGCGTGCTCAAACCGGTCAAGCAGCCCCAAGCGTATCGTTGGGCATCACTGGTCCTTGCGCTCGTCTGCGTCCTGTTCATGTGGTTGAGCATACAGTGGTATGTTGTTTCACTGATGGAGCGCGATGTGGCCCGCATGGTGAAGGATGAAACATTGGGAGAAACCTATACCGAGCGCCTTGAACGCAAATGCCGTATCGCGATCAACATGGATAAAGGATTCGGACCCGCTCATCGTTTCCTTGGGGATGAGTACAGGGCCTTGGCATTCTGGAATATCGATTTGGACAAGGGCCGGGAGCAGCTGGCCCGGGCCGAGGGACACTACTACGAGGCCCTTCAGCGGAATCCACGTGACCAGGATGCCTTATTGGGTATCGTGCAGATCAAGGCCGAGCGGGTCGAAGTGGAAGAGGCTGAAGCCGGCTACAGGGAGTTGATCCGCCTGGATCGTACCCATCTTCATTACCGAATCCAATACGGCTTATTCCTAAAAAAGCAGGACCGTCTGGAGGAAGCCCTCGCGGTTTTTCAGCAAGCGGTAAAAATGTCCCCTGAAAATGAGACGGTGCAGATAAATATTAGGGATATCACCAGAAAACTGCAGAAAACGCGTTGAATATTCCCTTGTTTAGAAAGGTGAATCGGAATATCCCTATTCTTTTCTGCCGCACAGCCGTATATTGGAACTGATATGAAAAGCCCTCGAACGCAAGAACACGTTTCCGGTTTTACCCTGATTGAACTGTTGGTGGTGATCGCCATTATCGCGATCCTTGCCGCGCTGCTGTTTCCCGCCTTCCAGGCTGCCAAACGCGCGGTACTTCGGGAAAACTGCAAAAGCAATATCGGACAGGTTTACAAGGCGCTCCACATGTACGTCACCGATCGTAACCTGTTCTTCCCGGGGCATGATAAAAAGCCCGCCGGATGGGCAGCCCATGCGATGAAAGTTGGCGGCGGCACAGAAGCCAATCCCGCGATTCCCGACAGAACGCGGCCGCTGTATGACTACATCAAGGATACCGAGGTGTTTCGCTGTCCAAGCGACCGTGGTTCGGA
>JAYGFS010000592.1:0-14721 GCA_046581765.1 Verrucomicrobiota bacterium | reverse complement strand
CCTTACCCGAAATGTTCCTTGAACGCCTGGATCGTCTGCTCGGCCGCGGCATCCGGGTCGGGCCAGGCAAAGGCTTCAGCCGAGACGTAACCGGTATAGCCGATATCCTTTAAGGCCCGGGCGGCTTCGCCGATGTCGGTGTGGCCAAAGCCCGCCGGGCGACGGTTGCTGTCGGCCAGGTGGACGTGTCCAATACGGTCACCGGACGCGCGGATCGCATCGCCGATGGACGATTCCTCGATGTTCATATGAAACAGATCGGCGAGCAGGACGACGTTCTTCGTATCCAGGCGGGCGAGGAATTCCACTCCACTCTCCAAGGTGTTGAATAGATTCGTTTCGTAGCGGTTCAACGGTTCGTAAATCAAGGGAACGCCCTGCATTTCCGCGTGCTTGCCCAGCACATTCAAGCCCTCAGCCAGGTGATCCAGGACCACTGCCCGCTCCTCGTCCTTTTCCACGTTCCCCTGCATGGAGCCGATAATCGCGGGCGCGCCGAATCGGGCACCGAAATCAATCATTCCCTTGATAAAGCCAAGCGCCTGGTCACGGTTGCCCGGGTCCGCATGGGTCAAAGTCCACCCGTTAAGCACCTTGCCCGCACCCGTACCGACCGCGGAACAAGCAAGGTTATTCGCCGCGAGAATATCCTTGAACGACCCTTCCTCGATCTCGCTCGAGGTCGCGGTAAACAACTCCACCCCATCAAATCCCAGGGCACCGGCTTTCCGGCAGCTCTCGGCCAGGTCATCCCAGTAAATCCAGGGTCCTCCGCGAAGTGAGGAAACCAGTGAAATTGTCGCGCTTGCTTTAATCATACTCTATTTACCCGTGACTTGGGGAACCGTGGAATACCAGACCAGAAAAGCCGATACAAAAAGAAAACGAAACCAATCCCTTCACTCCTCGCTGCGCAGCTCGCTCAATAAGCGATGCGCCTTCCGTAATTCCTGCAGGGAGCTTTCCGGCACCGATTGGGTGCCCAGCTGGATCCCGACGATCAGGTGAAGATTGTTCAGCCGATTGGCATAGGCACGCTTGTCCGTGCCGGGGGTGAAATGCAGTTTATTCGGCCGTTGGTAGCCTTGATAGCGCGCCTGGATAATCGCTACATCGTGCTCCAGTTCAGCCTGCAACACCGCCTGGATTCGATCGACAAACTCGTTTACCATGTCGGGATTAATCTGCTTGGGTTGTTCGCGAAACCAGGCCGCCATTTCCGCAGGCAAGGCCGCCAGTTCAGGCGTCTTCGTTCCAAAGACCCCGGGGAATTTCTGCACTTGTTCGACCAGGTAATCCCTGAGGGCACACGAGCTCCAGAAGCCCTGCAGATCCCGCTCGATGATGCCAAACCAGAGTGCCTTGTGTGGAACGCGCGCGCGCATACGGCGGATGAAGAGTAAATCGTCATCCACCCCGGCATGCGGGACATCATACGCCTGCATGGTCGCAATCGCAAGCGTTCGTTCCCCGGCCCGGCAGAGGGTGGACACCTTCTGGCTGAAACCGAGTTCCCCGGGCATCGCCGCGACCTCACTCAGGGCCAGGATCTTCCTGAAGATCGCCCTGTACCGGTCAAGAGATTTACTCCGCAGGCCTTTGATCAAACCCAGGTCAACCTCAAACGGTGAACGTTCCACCTTCTGGAAACCCTGCACGACCAGGGTGTCCAGGTCATACAGGATGCGCATGAACTCGACGTCGATGACGTCAAAGGCGAGCAGGCCCGCACTGGCGCGATCAATGCTGACAAACAGGGGCCGGATCATTTCCTCCACGCCATCCAGGGGCTCCTCGCCTTGCTCTTCATCAATAAGAAAGAGCACCTGTTCAACGGCGATTTGGCGACTATCGTCCGGCACTTCGCTAATTCCCTTCAGGTCCAGCGCATGCGCCTTGGCAAAGGTTTCGGACAAGACCGCGAGGCCCGACATAAAATGCCGGCGATGGGTCCGCTGCATGGAGTGGGGAGTGGGCGAAAGGCCGGCCTCCCTTCGCTCTTCATAATTGAAGATCGTTGCGAAGTGCAGGTCCAGGGCATAAAGCCGCTTTTTCATGAAGGCGAGCCCTTGTTCCGGGGTCATGTTCTGCGGAAACTGCTGCCGGATCTGGTTCTTCAACTCAAACGCCATCTTGTCCGACAGGTAGCTGCCCGAATAGGTCTTGGTAAGTCCATTGAACCGCTGGCAATATTGCGCAGTAAAGCCTTCCTGGTTAATGCGCGCGACCATGGAATCCAGGCGATCTTGCGAGCGTTTATCGGAGTACGGAGCGAGCACCTCAAAGTAGAACCAATACACCAGGCCGCAGACCAACAGGAGCACGAGGCTTAGCAGGGGACCTCGTATGGCGCGGAGAATTCGCATCATCAACGTTACACCGGCTAAGCCGGGGATGCAAACTCTGCAATCCAGCTTCCCCTCCGCGGAAAGGGTTAAAGCGCCTGCCGGCCCTGGATCGCCCGGGAAAGCGTTACCGGGTCGGAATAGCCCAGGCCACTGCCGGCCGGAATCCCTGCGGCGAGACGCGTGATCCGGACACCCGCCTCCGAAAGGGTCTCCTGCAGGTATTGCGCGGTGGCATCGCTTTCCACATCCCCGTTCATGGCGAGAATGATCTCCTTGGTGCCCCAGTGCGCTATGCGGGCGTTCAATTGATTTAGTCGTTGATTCTCCACCGTCTCGCCCTGCATCGGCGAAAGTTTTCCCATGAGGCAGAAGTAGCGGCCTTGAAATCCGCCCGAGCCTTCAACGAGTTGAATGTCGCCCGGTTCTTCCACGATGCACAACAGTGAATTATCCCGGCTGGCATCGGAACAGAGATGGCAGGGATCCTGATCCTTCTCGGTAATTTTTCCGCAGCTGGAACAGCAGCAGATGCTCGTCCCGGCTTGCTCCAGGGCGTTTTGCAGTTCCTTGAGCAATTGGTTATCGCGCAGCACCAGCTTGTAGGCCATGCGCTCGGCACTGCGTCGGCCGATGCCTGGCAGTTTGCTGAGGGTGCGAACAAGGTGGTCGAAAGTCATGGGCGGTACAAGGGCTTTGCGGAGAGGGTGCTCAATTACAGGGGCCGTATCCTGTAGGAGTCCACTCAAAAAGGCAGGTTCATACCACCGGGTAACTTGAGCCCTTCGGTGACCTTCGCCATTTCCGTCCCCATCTTGTCGCGACCGGCCTGGATGGCGCCATCCACTGCGACGACGACCAGGTCCTCAAGCATCTCAACATCCTCCGGGTCAACGACCTTGGGGTCGATCTTGATAGCCTTGAGCGTACCATCGCAGGTAGCGGTTGCGGAAATCATGCCGCCGCCGGCACTAAACGCTACCGTCTCCTGGGCCAGCTCAGCCTGCATTTTCTCCATTTTGGCCTGCATCTCCTGGACCTGCTTCATCATTTTCATCGGGTTTGACATATCGATCTCCTGCTATTGTTTCGCCTTGTGAATATCTGTTATATCCCCATTGAAGGCTTCCAACACCTTTTTTACCAGAGGATCTTTGTACCAATCTTCGCGCAGCACGGCTTTCTCTGGATCAAAAGGCTCGGCCGGCTCCTCGGGTCCGGGGCCGGACCCGGCCGATTCTTGAGGCGGGGCCGGGGCGGGGGGCTCATCGAGCCCTTCACGCGGCGGGGGAACGGCACCCTGGACGGGACTTTTAGCGGGGACCGGGGAGGATGGAGAAGCCGGTGTGGTTTTGGGCGTCGGCACGGGCCCGGATACCACCGCCGGGGCCTCTGCGGTCCCAGGCGCTACTTTTTTTTTTGGCCGAGCTCTTCCTGCAAAGCGTTCAGGCGGCGGACCAGCTCATCGACCGTAACCACGTGCACGGAACGGGCCCCCCGGATGAGGGCCATTTCCAGCAGCGTCCGCTTGCTCAGGGCCTGGCGCAAGCGACCCTCGGCCTCGACCAGGATATCCACCACCCGGCTGACCTTATCGGGCTGGCAGCCCTGGACCTGCTCCTGGAGGGTCTCGATTTGCGATTCAGCCAAATTGGCGAGATTGTGGGTATTCTTGCTGTACGCCAGGATCAACAGGTTCCGGAAATGCTCCAGCAGGTCGATCAAGAGCCGGTACAAATCCTTTCCGCCCTGGTCCACCTCGGCAACCAGGTCGATGATCCGCGGAACATCCCCGGCGAGCACGGCCGCGGCCAATTCTTCAACCACGCCGAAGGCGACCAGGCCAAAAACCGAGAGTACGTCCTTTTCGGTGATGTGCTTGCCCTGGAAAGAAATGAGTTGGTCCAGCGCAGACTGCGCATCACGCATACCGCCTTCCGAACCCCGCGCGATCGCGAGGAGCGCCTCTTCATCTGCCTTGATCTTCTCGTTTTTACAGATGTCCCGCAAGCGTTCGACGATGTCGCGAATGGAAATTCGCCGCAGGTCGAAGCGTTGACACCGGGAGAGGATGGTCAATGGCAGTTTCGTCGGTTCCGTTGTCGCGAAAAAGAACTTTACGTGGGCCGGCGGCTCTTCCAGGGTCTTCAGCAAGGCATTAAACGCAGCGTTGCTCAACATGTGTACTTCGTCGATGATATAAATCTTGCACCGGGCGCGAGCGGGCATGAACATGACGGCTTCGCGCAAATCGCGGACTTGCTCCACCCCATTATTAGAAGCCCCGTCGATTTCCAGCACGTCCAAGCAGTTGCCCTCCGTGATTTCCCGGACGATGGGATCCTTTTCCTGGTCGAACTCAAACACCGGACCGTTTTCTGCACACAGGGCCTTGGCAAAGATCCGGGCCAAGGAGGTCTTGCCCACGCCGCGGGGGCCGACAAAGAGGTAGGCGTGGGCGACCCGGTCATTTGCGATCGCGTTTTTCAAGGTGTCGATGACATGATCCTGCCCCACCACATCCGCAAAGATCTGGGGCCGGTATTTTCGCGCTATAACTTCGTATGACATCTGCAATGACCTGAAACCGGGCACCTCAACACAGTCCGGGGCCGACAGTCAAAAACTCCTGCCAGGTGACCTACGGCGCCCGGACTGCCAAGCTTAATGCTGCTACCTTCCGGTCCTGACATGGTTCACCTGCGTCCGCCGCATAGGGCCCAGCGATCAACATTCCCGACCACGACCCCGGACGTGAGTAACTAGCAGGTCGAAAACGGATTGCAAGCGTGGAGGGGCGATGTCGCGATGGGGAAATCTCGTCGGGAATTTCTGGATCGAAGTACTTGCGGCAACGGGGATGTTTCTGCTTAAAGGATCGGGTGCAGTCCCTCGATTCGGGGGACTACACCTGGCCAAGAACGGAATAAACGGATATGAAAACAGCGATCGTCATTTTAGTTACCCTGATTCTGGCGTTCATCCTGTTTATGGTGAAAAATAAGAAAACAGGAACCAGCTACCAGATGACGACCGAGGAACTGTACCGACTGGAGGATTCCCTGGGCCTTGGATTCGACGGTGTGCCCATGAACGAGGATGATCCAGGAGCCGCTGAACGGTAATAACTGGAGCGGAAACCAGCCGCGTGCGTTCAGGCCTTCAATACTTCCTGCTCGGCGGCCACCAGGGCCTCGTACATCCCATCAGCCGACTCCGCCTCCGCCAGGTCGAGCAACACGCTGGTATGATGACAAAGCATGGACAGGCGCGCCAGCATATGCAGATGGATCTTTTCATCCTGCGAACAGACGAGGAAAAACAAATTGGATGTCCGGCCGTCCGGAGCCCCGAAAGGGATGAAGCCGATGCTGCGCCCGAGGGCAACGAAGGAGTCCTCAAACATCCAGGGTTCATGCACATGTGCGTGCAACAGCGCGAATCCACCGTTTAATGCAGTCGAACACAGGGCCTCCCGCTCCTCCACCGAGGCCTGTAAATCTTCGGGGGTCAACAGAAGTCCGGTGGAAGCTGCCAAGGCCACCATCTCCCGAATAACGGAGCCCTTCGTACGCGCGGGCATGTCCTCGATGATATATGAGGGCTTCATCAAATCGGGAACCAGGGCGTGCCCGGCTGACAAGTCATGCATCCTGGCCGTCGATGCCTGGTGAAATTCATGCAGGTTCTTCGCGGAAAATCCCAGCAAACGCTGGGAGGCCCAGGAATCAATTTCGACCTTGCGAAACCGCACCTGTTCCCCAACTTTTTCATGGGGAATTTCCCGGCGCCTGACGAGGGCCATCACGTCGGCTCTGCTCAGGTGCAGGTAGCCGGTGACTTCATCCATATCCAAGGTGCGATGCGGCATAGGTCAGGTGTCCAATGCAAAAAACATGGAGCCAAAGGCCGGATTCGAACCGGCGACCTTTGCATTACGAATGCAGTGCTCTGCCAACTGAGCTACTCTGGCCCTACGGGAGTAGGATACATACGCGGGGAGCGCGCCTTGTCAAGCCGTGCCACCTTGATTTCAGGTATGCAGACCGAAACGACAAAGGTGATCCACCCAGGTATCTTCTGGCCCGCGGATCGATTTGATCGGCGTGGAGGAGCAACCGGTGATGGATCTCCTCCGCGGGTGAGGATGGAGAGAACAGGTCCCCATTATACGACCCATGCCGGACCTTCCTTCAGGAAGCAGCGAAAACCCCTGGCGCGACTCAATCCGCATAGGCGCGCATAGATACCGGTTGGCGACGCGCCCCCCATGTCCCGGGTTGATCTTCAAAAACACCGGCGACCGGCTCGCCGCAGGATGGACAAAGCGCACCGGGCTCCAGCTTCCAGCCCGTCAACACGTACCAGTCGCGACCGATCACCTTCTCTCCGCATCCATGGCAGTAGGTTGAATCCGCGGCTTCATGGTGCACGTTGCCGACATACACATACCGAATGCCCGCGGCCATCGCGATATCGCGCGCCATCAGCAGCGTCGCTGGCGGGGTCCGCGCTTTGTCCAGCATCTTGAAGTCGGGATGAAAAGCCGAAAAATGCCAGGGCACATCCGGGCCGAGCTCGCGCATCACCCACGCAGCCATCGCCCGAAGTTCCCCCGGATCATCGTTTTCGCCGGGGATCAGGAGGGTCGTGATCTCGAACCAGACCTCGGTTTCGTGCTTCAGGTACTTGAGCGTATCCAGCACCGGTTGGAGTTCGGCCGAGCAGGTCCTGCGATAGAACTCCTCGGAGAAGGCCTTGAGATCTACATTTGCCGCATCCATGTGATCATAAAAATCACCCCGGGACTCCGTACACATGTACCCTGCGGTCACCGCAACCGTTTGTATCCCCCGTGCGCGACAGGCGTCCGCGACATCCATCGCGTACTCCATGAAGATGACCGGATCGTTGTAGGTAAAGGCCACGCTTCGACAGCCAAGCGTCTCGGCCACCCGGGCAATCTTGTCCGGGGAAGCCTGGTCGGCCAGGGTCTGGACCTCACGCGACTTGCTGATATCCCAGTTCTGGCAGAACTTGCAGCCGAGATTGCAACCCGCGGTACCAAAGGAAAGCACCGGCGTACCCGGCAGGAAATGGTTCAAGGGCTTCTTCTCAATGGGATCGATGCAATAGCCACTGGACAAGCCGTAGGTGCTCAGGACTACTGCACCCTCCCGGTTCTCCCGCACAAAACAGAAACCCTGCTGACCCGGCTTCAATCGGCACGCGCGCGGGCATACATCGCATTGCACACGACCGTCTTCAAGCGCGTGCCAATGCCGGGTAGACTTCACATTTGGCGGTTGGTTCATCGGGGATGCCATGGTACCATCATATAAGGAAGGACGAAGGGAAAACAAACGTGCCTGACAAGAACACGCCACCCGGACAGACGACAAGCCGCACCCGCCTGGGAGCAGAGGCCCGGGTGCGCGAGGCCGCGGGTGCGGGTACTTTTTACCCGCGCAAAGCCGAATGGCTTCAAGGGCAGGTCCGTACCTGCCTGGCGGAGGCCGGAACCGACGCACAAAAGGGCCCCAAGGCCATCATCGGACCACACGCCGGGTATGTTTTCTCCGGTCCGATCGCCGGCTCGGCTTACGCCCCCCTGGTGGACGCCGACGCGACCATACGCCGCGTCGTCCTCATAGGCCCTTCCCACTATGTCTCCTTCCCCGGCATCGCCACCCCCTCGGCGGATGCCTTTGCCACACCGCTCGGAACCGTACATCTGCGCCGCGATGTGCTGGATCAACTGGAGGCCACCTTTCCCCAGGTCACGGAACGCGACGATGCCCACGAACAGGAACACGGATTGGAGGTCCACCTCCCTTTCCTGCAGAGCGTGCTGGAGGAATGTGAACTCATCCCGCTTGTCACGGGAAAGGTCAGCGGAGCGGAAGTCGCCGAGGTGCTCGACCACCTGTGGGGCGGTGCGGAAACCCTGATCGCGGTCAGTTCCGATCTCAGCCATTACTACGATTATGCAAGCGCCCGGGAACGCGACCAAAGAACATCCGAAGCGATCCTCGCCCTGGATCCTGAGGCCGTCGAGGAGGAGGGTGCCTGCGGCCGGGTGGCGATCCAAGGCTTGCTGCACTGCGCAAAGGCTCGTGGGCTTCGTCCCGCCCTGCTGGATCTGCGCAACTCGGGAGATACCGCAGGGAATCGTGACCGCGTCGTGGGATACGGAGCCTATGCCTTCTACGCATAAATCCCTCACCCACGCAGAAGCCCAAGGCCTTTTGGCCGTCGCTCGCCGCGCAATCCAGGCCAAAATCGAGGGGGTACCCCTCGAAGTGGAGCCCGGAAGCACCCCGGATGCCCTGCAGGTCCGGCGCCCACCTTTTGTCACCTTGCACAAGCATGGAGAACTTCGCGGATGTGTCGGCGCGCTCGAGGCCCGGGAGAGCCTGCTCGCCGAAGTCATCCGACTCGCGCCGGCTGCGGCCCGGGACATTCGCTTTGATCGCATTACCCTGGAGGAACTCCCCGATATCCACATCAGCATCTCGGTGCTCACGGCGGCGGTTCCCCTCCCCTTCACCAGCGACGAGGACCTGGCCGAAAAACTCCGTCCGGGCATTGACGGCTTGATCCTGGAGGAAGGCACAAAGCGCGGCACCTTACTTCCCGTGGTCTGGGAGAGCCTCCCCGATCCCGGGGCATTCATCCGCGGAACCAAACAAAAAGCCGGCCTGCCTCCCGACTATTCCTCCCCCACCCTGGAAGCCTGGGTCTACCAGGCGGAAGAATGGTCGGAGTCGCTGGAGGCTTAGGAACCATGAATCGGCCTGAAGGCAGCAGGATCCAGCACCCGGGCAGGAGCGGCTTTCATGCGCCCCAAATGGATCTTTTTCAACCCTTGTCCAAGGATCCGCCGCCGCAGGAAACGATTTTCCAAACGCTTTCCGATCATAGGAAAACTTGATTTCACCCGAGTTTTATTGAATGTTCCCGGCTTCCATCAAACAGAGCATCACGCATGGCGACGTATCCATTTACCGAGATTGAGCAGAAGTGGCAGGCCTACTGGGCGGAACACAAAACCTTTCGCACCCCGGACGAGATCAACCCGGAACAGCCTAAGTACTACGCGCTCGACATGTTCCCCTACCCAAGTGGCGACGGCCTTCATGTCGGACACCCGGAAGGCTACACCGCGACGGACATTGTCTGCCGGTACAAGCGGATGAGAGGCTTTAATGTGCTCCACCCCATGGGTTGGGATTCCTTTGGACTGCCCGCGGAGAATTACGCGATCAAGACCGGCACGCACCCGCGGGAGACCACCTATAAAAACATCGACCGCTTTCGCAAACAACTGCAGTCCCTCGGCTTCTCCTATGACTGGGATCGGGAGATCGCAACCACTGATCCCGACTACTACAGGTGGACCCAGTGGATCTTCCTCCAGTTGTACAAAAAGGGCCTGGCCTACGAGTCGGAGATGGCGGTGAACTGGTGCCCGGAACTGGGTACGGTCCTCGCCAACGAGGAAGTCATCGACGGGAAGAGCGAGATAGACGGCCATCCGGTCATCCGCAAGCCCATGCGCCAGTGGATGTTGAAGATCACCGCCTATGCCGAACGTTTGCTGGAGGACCTGGAAGAGGTCGATTGGCCGGAAAGCATCAAGCAGATGCAGCGCAACTGGATCGGTCGCTCGGAAGGCGCGGAAGTCGAATTCAAGATCGCCGGACTCGATGAGACGCTGCGCGTGTACACCACCCGCCCGGACACCTTGTTCGGCGCAACCTACATGGTCATTGCGCCGGAACATCCGCTGATCGACCAATTGACCACGCCTGAGCACGCGGAGGCGGTAAAGGCATACCAGGAAAAGGCGGCGAGCAAGAGCGACCTGGAGCGCGTCGAATTGCAGAAGGACAAGACCGGGGAGTTCACGGGCAGGCACGCGATCAACCCGGTAAACGGGCGGGAAATCCCGATATGGACTTCCGATTATGTCATGGTCACCTACGGCACGGGCGCAATCATGGCGGTGCCCGCCCACGATGAACGCGACTACGCCTTCGCGAAGATGTTTGGCCTCGACATCGTGGAGGTCATTTCCGGAGGCGACATCAGCGAAGCCGCTCACACCGGCGACGGTGAGCTGGTGAATTCGGCGAACGAGGAGCTCAGCCTGAACGGCCTGCAGGTCGCGGAATCCAAAGCGCGCATCACGGAATGGCTGGCGAGCAAGGGCCGGGGCGAAGCGAAGGTGAACTACAAGCTCCGCGACTGGCTGTTCAGCCGCCAGCGCTACTGGGGCGAACCCTTCCCGATCATCCACACCGAGGAAGGCCACAAGGCAATACCGGAATCCGATCTGCCCCTGATGCTGCCCGATGTCCAGTCCTACAAAGCCGCCGGTACCGGCGAAAGTCCGCTGGCCACGATCGGGGCATGGCTGAACACGACCGACCCCGAAACCGGAAAGCCGGCACGGCGGGAAACCAACACCATGCCCCAGTGGGCGGGTTCCTGCTGGTACTATCTGCGTTATATCGATCCAAAAAATACCGGCGCACCCGTCGACCCGGAAAAGGAAAAATACTGGATGCCGGTCGACCTGTATGTCGGTGGAGCGGAACACGCGGTGCTCCACTTGTTGTACGCGCGCTTCTGGCACAAGGTGCTCTACGATTGCGGCGTGGTCCATACCAAGGAGCCCTTCCTTCGCCTGGTGAACCAGGGAATGATCCTCGGGCCACAGGAATTTAAACGGTATGAGCAGGAGGACGGAACGCCGGTATCGTTTGAACACGTCGCTTCGGATGGCACGCGGAAGAAAACGGGTGAGACCCTGCGCCCCTGTCCGCTCACGGCGGATGATATCGTGAAGAAGGGGGAACATGTTGTCTGGAAAGACGATCCGTCCATCCGCGTTTCCGCGAAGGCCGAGAAAATGAGCAAGAGCCGCGGTAACGTGGTGAACCCGGACGAGGTGGTAAAAGCCTACGGTGCGGATTCCCTGCGCTTGTACGAGATGTTCATGGGTCCCCTGGAACAGGTCAAACCCTGGAGCATGCGGGGCGTGGAGGGCGTGCATCGCTTCCTGCGCAAGGTCTGGCGTCTCTACCTGGACGACCGGGCTGACCAGGTAGCCGGGCGCATCCAGGAGGTCGAGGCCGGTGAAGAGCAAAACCGCCTCCTGCACGCGACGATCAAGAAGGTCACCGAGGACACGGAAGGCATGCGCTTCAATACGGCGATTGCCGGGATGATGGAGTTTATCAATGCCGCCCAGAAGTGGGAGACCCTGCCCCGCCCGGTGGCCGATGCTTTCCTCCTCTTGCTGAGCCCGTACGCCCCACATCTTGCGGAGGAGTTGTGGCAGCGGCTGGGACATACCGACACCCTGGCCTACGAAACCTGGCCCGAACACGACGAGGCCTGGCTGAAGCAGGACCTGCTCGACATCATGATCCAGGTAAACGGGAAGATGCGAGGCCGCTGCCAGGTGGCGGCGGATGCGGGACAGGACGAGGTCCTTCTCGCCGCCAAATCCGAGGTCCGCAGCCAACTGGACGGAAAAACCGTGCGTAAGGAGATTTACGTGCCGGGGAAATTGGTTAATATTGTGCTTGGGTAAAAGAGGCTTGCGCTGCGGGAATCACCGCTATAAGCGATGGGATTGGCGAAATTTGCAATTGACTGAAGGAAACATGAAAACACTTGGCTGCATCATCATTGCAACCCTGCTCGCCCAACCCGTGGGACAAGCAGAGGACAAGGTGGACCAGGCGCTGAAACGAGGCGACCGGGGCACCGTCATGAAGATGTTAGAGCAGGGTGGTCAAGCCGCGCCGGAACCGGCGGCCACCAGCCCCGGCAAGGCCCCGGCACAGGGGCCGTCGTACTCGGATGACGAGTTGCAAGCCATCCGGACCAGGCTCGCGGAGGAATTGCGCGCAGCCCGGGAGGGGGCACGGGCAAAGCGCGAGACCGGGGTGGGGGCCTCGAGCGAGAAGCCGTCAACCGAGTTGCTGAAAGACCTGGGGAAGGCCGCCCCTGTGACCCTGCCGGAAGGGCGGACGACCACACCTTCCCCCCCGCAGGCAGTAGCCAAGCCGACACCGGCCCCCCGCCGGGTGGACGAGGCCAATAAACGCAAAGCCAACAGCCTGTATGAGCGGGTCTTTGGAAATCGCAAGACCGGGCAGGCCGGGAAGCCCAGGCCGGCCGTCCCCCCGGTAAAACCCTATCCCCTGAAAACCACCCCTCCTGCGCTGGGCAAGCCCGTGCCACGCGGGTTGAACAGCATACCCGGGAAAGCGCCTGCCCAGATTGAGCTGGCCCAGGCCGGGTTGAATCCGATCAAGATCGAAGCACCAAAGGCACCGGGAAGCATCCCGGCACAACCGGCAACTGGCCGGCCAGCAGTGCCGGGGACCGTCGCGGTACAACCCGCCCCGGCCATTCGCATGAGCCAACCGCCACCCCGCATACGCGAGCTCGGTGCGGGAGGGGCCCAGGGGGTACGGCAGAATCGAGAAGCCCTGGACAGCTTAATCAAGCAGTCCCGCGTAGACATCGTCAAGATGGCGATGAACCAAGCCAGCGGCGGTGGAAGCACGGCAAAGGAAGTGCAAGACCCGGACGCGTGGAAGAAAGCCGGACCGAATGCCTGGAAGTATGAAGGCGAGTGGAAAGATGGCAACATGCACGGCCAGGGCCGTATGCAGTTCGCCGACGGATGGGAATACGCAGGCGCCTTTGTCATGGGCACCATGCACGGTCAAGGCACCCTCGTTTACCCGGATACCACCGCATACGAAGGCCAGTTCAAGAACGGCAAGATGGACGGATTCGGGAAACTTACCTACCCCGATGGCTGGACCTTTATCGGCCATTGGCGCGACGGGAAGATCAGCGGCTCCGGCACCCTGGTGAACCCGGGGAACTGATCCCCCTATAATCCTGTGCCGACAACACGGCACTTCAGCTCCCTTTTTCGCATCCCCTATTTTTCTGGTGGGTATATTTCACCTCCGCAGCTATACTCGAATCCATGCAGATCATTTCAAAACCATGGCTGTGCATGCTGGCCCTCGCCTTGCCGATCGCCCAGGGTGCCATTCAACTCAGCGAATTCATGGCCATCAACGATACGAGCCTTCTTGACGCAGACGGAGACTCCTCCGACTGGATTGAACTGTATAACGCGGGCTCAAACGCGGTGGACCTCGTGGGCTGGCACCTGACAGATGATGCAACAGATCCCGTTAAGTGGACCTTCCCGGCCGTGACCATACCGACGAACGGTTATCTCGTTGTTTTTGCATCTGACAAGTTTCCCACCAACATCGACCAGGGGCTTCACACGAATTTCCGCCTGGATGGTGATGGCGAGTACCTCGCGCTGATCCAGCCGGATGGCAGCACGATAGAGGATGCCTATGCCCCGACCTATCCGCGACAGGTGGAGGACACCTCTTTTGGTATACCCTCCGACATGGTGTTCCATACCTACCTGGCCACCCCCTCGCCAGGAGCAGCCAACAGCCCTTCCACCACCATTCAAAACCAACAGCCTTCTTACAGCCACACCCGAGGCTTCTATGATACCCCGTTTCAGCTGGTCTTGAGCCCGGATGACGCCGCAGAGACGATCCGGTATACCCTCGACGGTTCACGGCCTTCCGCCACCCACGGCACCTTTTACACGGGACCTTTCCAGGTCGCGCCTTCCGCCGACGGGGGGGCCATTACCGTACGCGCGGTTTCCTCGCGGACGGGCTATGCAGACTCGGAGGTGCGTGCGCACACCTTTATCTTCATAGACGCCGTGCTCCAGCAACCGGTGCAACCCCCGGGTTTTCCAAGCGCATGGGATGCCCAGCAATCGGATATCGAGGCCGACTATGAAATGGACCCGGATGTGGTGAACGATCCGGCCTACACAAATATGTGGGAAAGCGCACTCACCAGCATTCCCACCCTTTCCATCGCCACCGAGATAGGAAGCCTGTGGGACATCAACGGTTCACGCGGCATCTATGATCACGCTCGGGATGACGGTATCAGCTCCGAGCGCGCGATATCCGCCGAGTTCATATTCCCCGGGGACGAAGGGAATGATTTCCAAATCGATTGTGGCCTGCGCATCCAGGGCGGAGCCAGCCGGGGAAATGACGCAAAGCACTCCCTTTCACTGCGTTTCCGCTCCATGTACGGCGATGGGAAGCTCGAATTCCCCCTCTTCCCGGGCTCACCCGTCACCCGCTACGACAGCCTCGCTTTACGCGCGGAATATAACAATTCGTGGACACACTGGAGCGCGGGCCAGCGCAACGCTGGAACGCTTATCCGGGATGACTGGGCCCGCAAGGCGATGCTGGACATGGGCAATCCCTCCGCAGGC
>JAYGFS010000635.1:0-12154 GCA_046581765.1 Verrucomicrobiota bacterium | reverse complement strand
ACCGCGGCGAATACCTTTATTGCCACCACGCTTGCGGTGTCCTCGATCGGGGCCACGCCGGTTCTCGTGGACATGGACGCCTATTTCAACCTCGACGTGGAAAAGCTCGAGTCGGCGATCACCCCGAAAACGAAGGCGATTATCCCGGTGCACCTCTACGGGCAGCCGGCGGACATGGATCCGATCAACGCGCTTGCAGTGAAGCACGGCATCAAGGTGGTCGAAGATGCATCCCAGGCGCACGGGGCCAGGTACAAGGGGCGGCGCGCGGGATCCATGAGCGATATCGCCGCCTTCAGCATGTACCCGGGCAAGAACCTTGGGGCCTTTGGGGATGCGGGCGTGATGACGACCCGCGATGAGGCCCTGGCCGAGCAGTTGCGGGTCTTGCGCAACTACGGGTCGAATCGCAAATATTTCCACCAGGTGCTGGGTGAAAATTCACGGCTTGATTCCATGCAGGCAGCGGTGGTGCTCTGCAAGCTGAAGCATCTCGATGACTGGAACAGTCGACGACGCGCGGTGGCTGCGAAGTACAGCGAGCAGCTCACGGGAGTGGGCGACCTGCACGTACCGAAGACCGCTGACTTTGCCGAGCATGTTTTCCACCTGTACGTGGTTCGAACCGCCCGTCGGGATGACCTGTTGGCGCAGCTTCAGGCGAATGATATCGGCTGTATCATCCATTACCCGGTACCGATTCACCTGCAGGAGGCCTACGCCGGGATGGGCTGGAAACGCGGTGATTTCCCCGAGACGGAAAGAGCTGCGGACGAGATCTGCAGCCTGCCTATTTTCCCGCATATCAGCGAGGAACAGATCAACTACGTCTGCGAGACGATTCGCGGGTTCTACGCATAAGCGGATGCGGCTGAGGGGTGGCCGGGTATGCTGTTTAACTCACTCGACTACCTGGTATTCTTTGTTGTTGTCTACCTGCTGTACTGGCTGGTGGCGGTACGCGATACGCGGCTTCGCAATGCCTTCCTGATCGTTGCGAGCTACGTCTTCTACGGGTGGTGGGAGCCGATCTTCCTGCTCTTGATCGTGCTGAGTTCCGCCGTGGATTTCTTCGTGGGTTTTCAGCTGGGTCGGGCGGAAAAGGCCGGGCGGAGGCGGGTGTTGCTCGGCATCAGCCTGGCCGTGAATCTCGGCCTGCTCGGCGTGTTTAAATATTTCGACTTTTTCGTCGAGAGCTTGACGGAGCAGCTGGCGAGGTGCGGGGTACCTCTCTTCGATCTATCTTCCCTGGGCTTGATCCTGCCTGTCGGGATCAGTTTCTACACCTTCCAGACGATGAGTTATTCCATTGACGTATATCGCCGCCGGATGGAGCCGACCCGCAATCCACTCGCCTTCTTTGCCTATGTGAGTTTCTTCCCGCAATTGGTCGCGGGTCCCATCGAGCGGGCACATAGCTTCTTGCCGCAATTTATGCAGGAGCGAAAGTGGGATGCGGCCACGACGCGCGACGGCCTGCGGCAGATACTATGGGGCTTTTTCAAAAAGATCGCGATTGCGGATGTCTGTGCACCGGTCGTGAACCGGGCCTTTGAGGCACCGGCGGCCTATGACGCGCCCTTCCTGGTTTTTGCGCTGCTGCTGTTTGCTTTCCAGATCTACGCCGACTTCTCGGGATACTCCGACATCGCCATCGGGACGGCCCGGCTGTTCGGCTTTGACTTGCGCCGGAATTTTGCCTTTCCGTATTTTTCTCGCGACATCGCTGAGTTCTGGCGCCGCTGGCACATCTCGCTCTCGACCTGGTTTCGGGATTACGTCTACATCCCCCTCGGAGGGAGCCGGGTGTCGCGTGGGCGCCAGGTACGGAATGTGCTGATCGTGTTTCTGGTAAGCGGTTTGTGGCATGGGGCAAACGGGACCTATATCATCTGGGGTCTCGTGCATGCGCTGCTGTTTCTACCGCTCATCCTGGCGAATCGCAACCGGACCCACCTCGATACGCCGGGTGGTTCGGGCCTGCTGCCGCGCCCGGCAGAAGGGCTGCGGATACTGCTGACCTTTGGCCTGGTCTGTTATGCCTGGATCTATTTTCGCGCCGCTTCGTTTTCGGACGCCATCGCCTACCAGCAGGCGATTCTGGAGAGCTTGCCGGGCTCGGTGAACCAGGTTAAGACCTGGCCGAATATGAAGGCACTGCTGCTGATTGTATTCATGCTGGGTATGGAATGGGCTCATCGCCGGGAGTTGTACGGCCTGGCGATCCAGGGATCCCCGCGTCCCTTGCGCTGGGGATGCTACCTGCTGGTGTCGATGCTGATCGTTTTTTACGGAGAATTTGGATTAAATGAATTTATCTACTTCCAGTTCTAGTTCGGCCTGGTGCTTGTTGCGAGACCTGGTGCTGTATGCGCTGCTGGTTGTGCTGACGTACACCGGTCTTTGCTACGTCTTTTACACGCGTCCGCATTTATTGATAGGCGAGCAGGGATGGATTTCGACTTATCGGCGGGTGGATCGGGCACAGGAGGCCTTGCCGTACAAGACGGTTTACCTTGGCGACAGTGTCGGGGCGCAGTTCTTTCCCTTCCAGCATATGCCGAATGCCCTCACCGTGAACGGTGCGGTGCTCATGGCGGGTCAATTGGTCCTCGCGGGCATGGCATCGGAACACCCGGACGTGGAACGGATCGTGCTCGCGATTACCCCGGAGAGTCTCTTGCGTCCGTTTGAGCACGAGATGACCTTCAACAATTATGTGAAGCCCTTTTACAGCAGGGGGAACCGTGCGTACATCCTGCCGATCACGGATGAAAAGGTGGCGCGTCACCGCTGGGGGGTATTCAGTCGCCATGTACCGGTAAAATTCCTTCCCTTTTCGGATGTAAATTATGGATGGGGTTCAGGGAAGCACGATACGATTCCTCATGGTGAGCGCGATGTGCGCGAGGCCTCGCGTTATGCGGTTGAGCATATCCAGCACTTGGTGAGCTTGGTCGAAACGCGTGGAAAGCGAGTCGTATTTGTGAGTCCGCCGGTTTCGCGCTCGCGACACGACGCGTCCAAGGGCTACCGGGCATCCCGCAGCATCCTTCAGCAGGCGGGCCTGTCCGGGCATTTCGACCACTATTTCGATCAGATGATAGTCCTGGAGGATGCTGCGTTTACGGACAAGATGCACCTGAATCCACGCCGTCTGCCCGAGCTGAAACAGGCATTGGCAGCCTTGCTTGAGCGGTGAGGGATGCTGGAGGAGCGGCCACCGTTCAGGCGGTTGCGCCGCGGGGTCCCAGGCCGGTTCCGCCCGTGCGAATCAGGCGGGAAGCCTTATCCGGGGCGGTTTCGGGTTTGTCGACCGGTGCCGGTGCGAGCCGTTGGTCGCTGAGCCGCAAGCCCGCCAGGATCGCCATGTAGACGAAGAAATTGGGGAAGGAGAGGTAGACGTCACCGTAGATGAAATAAAACGCCACAATCATGGTGAAAAATTTCACCGCGAGCACCAGGTGCAGTCGCTGGAGCGTCGGGCTGTGCCAGCTGCTTCGAACGAGCTTCCAGTGTTGACGCACCGCAAAGAAGAGGATGAGGGATCCCACAATGAGGCCCTGTATGCCCATGCCGATGAGCAGGCTGAGGGGTCCGCTGTGATAGGCAACAGACATGGAGGCCCACCTGCGGGTGTAGTCGATGCCCCCGGTGAGGCGCAGGGCGTCCAGGGCGTGGTGATCGAAAGTGTAGCCCTTGCCGATCCAGAAGTACTGGGGCACCTCGTAGAGGGCATCTTTCCATACCTGGATGCGCCAGTCCGTGGTTCCCTGGGCGGATAACTCGGCCGCGCGATCGAATTGCACGAGGGGAACCCAGGAAAGGGCGCGCTGGAACGCGAAGGGCAGCCGGTCACCGATGGCGATTACGATAATCAGGCCGAAGAAACAGGTAATTCCGAGAACGAAAAAGTATCTAGCCAGGTTCCTGTGCCAGATCACGAAGGTGTAGACGATGAGAAACATCAGGTTCATCACAAACCCGGCACGGTGTCCGGAGAGGCCCAAGAGGATGGAGCTGACCAGGAGGAGGACCAGGTAGAAGATCCGGTTCATCCCTTTGAATTTCATGAGCAGAAAAGGGATGAGGAAGATCATCGCGCCGGCAGCACCCGCGGTCTGCACGCGGCCCTGTTCCTCCTGTTCCATGAAGTTGCCGAATTGGGCCCCCGTCGATCCGGCAAACTGGAAGAAATAATAATGCTGGTTGATTTTTCCCTTGGAGAACAGGAAGAGCATTTCTGCCAGCATGGGCAGGCAGGCGGCAAGCATCATGCCGATGATCGCAATCGACCATTGCTTCTCACTCAATTTGACCGTGGTCGAGAAATAGATAAACAACATGGTGATGAACAGGCTGACGTACCGCGTACCGCCCCATTTATAGTCGCCGAACATCTTGAAGCCGGCCCCGCGGACCATCATGGTGAAGATGAGGATGATGCCGAAGGCAATCAGGCAGATACGGATATGTCCGCTAAGTTCGTTGGGCTTTTTATTGATGATCTGTGCGAGCATCAGGAGCGTGCCCAGGACCATGGCGAGAATCTGGAACATGGTTAACTGGCCCGGCAGAAAAGGAATACGCAGGCCGCTGATGAAGGCTATGACGACAAAGATGAACAGCAGGCGGGCTTTCCCGATGAGTAGAATGGCAAAGGGGAGAATCGAAAAGCCCAGGATGTAACCGGGGTTCCCGGACTTGAAGGTGATGTACGTTCCGATGACGACTCCGATGAGCGCGGAAAGTATTATGACGAGGCGTTCGTAAACCATGGATTAAACCGAAAAACAGGCGTATATCGTACATCAATGCAGCCCCTTGCCAATCACAGAGTGTCCGCAACTTGGAGTCCCCCGGGATGAACTTGAGCCAGCGGATAAAGGAAAAAGCCCGGGAAATAGGATTTGATCTGGTCGGAATTGCGCCTGCGAAGCGCGCCCTGCACGCGGAGGCCCTTGCTGAATACCTCGATCGGGGCTACCAGGGCAGCATGGAATGGCTCAAGCAGGAACCTGAGCGTCGTGCGGATCCGCGCCAACTTCTGGAGCATGCAAGGTCGCTGGTCGTGCTCGGCTTGTCCTATTACGTCCAGGACCCGGAGCCGGAAATCTGGAACGACCCGATGCGCGGCCGGATCGCGCGTTATGCATGGGGCCGGGACTATCACAGGGTCATCCAGCCCATGCTCAAGGAGCTGGCGGCCTTCATCGTGGCCGAGTCGCCGGATGCACAGACGCGCACCTATGTCGATTTTGGTCCGGTTTTGGAACACGATTTCGCATCGCAGGCCGGGCTGGGATTCGTGGGCAAGAACACCTTGCTGATCCATCCCGCGTACGGCTCGTATTGTTTCCTCGGCGAGGTGCTCACGACGGTCGAACTGGAGCCGGATGAGCCCGCGACCGACGACGGTGCCACGCTGAACTGGCAATCACCGGAAGGCCAGGCGGTACAGGGGACCTGCGGTAGTTGCGAACGCTGCCTGCACGCCTGTCCGACCCACGCTTTTCCCGCGGCCTACATCCTGGATAGCCGCTTGTGCATCTCTTATTTAACCATCGAGCTGCGCGAAGCCATCCCGGAAGCGCTCCGCCCGAAAATGGCTAACTGGATCTTTGGCTGCGATGATTGCCAGACGGTCTGTCCCTGGGTGCAGAAAGGCTCTCCGGCGGACAAGGCGCACTGGTTGAGCTATGATCCCGGTTGGGTGGCTCCGCGCCTGGATGAATTGATGTACCTGGATGACCGGGCCTTCCTCGAGCGCTATGCAGGAACGCCGGTCATGCGGACGAAACGGCGGGGCCTGTTGCGGAATGCAGCGGTCGCCCTGGGGAATTCCGGCTTGCCAGAGGCCATCCCAGCCCTGGAGCACGCCCTGCAGGATCCGGAGCCGCTGGTACGTGAGCACGCGCAATGGGGCCTGGATCGCCTGGCGTCCGGGGCCTGAGGCCTACTCCACCCGTACCAGCATCATTCCGCGTTCCGCCCGACCCTGCATCAAGGTACAATGTGCGGACAGGGTCTTCACGATGTCGACCTTCAGGATTCCACTCATGCCGCCGGGGATGACCTCGATCACGTTGCCGGTTGCCGGGTCGGTAATGGTATGCGGAAAGGAACGGATCTCGAAGCGGGTACCCGGGGTCAGCCCGACGTTCACCCCGCCGTTGATGATGACGTTTTGGCCGTCGACCTGGGCGACCTGCCCGCTCCATTGCTGGGTGGGGAGCCGTTTCAGGATTTCCCGGATAGATTTGCGCATCGCTTCATCCGTCGCCCGGCCGAGCGGTGTGCGAAAGTACGCATCGCCCCCGAAGGCGAAGGAGTTGTATTTGACGCCCCCGCTGAAAAATCCGGCCGAGGCGCTTCCGGTTGTTTTCAGGGAGTCGATGATCTCCCCCGATTCGACATCAGAGATCGTGATATGCAGCGCAACCCGCGCCTTGGAAACACCGCCTTTCAAGATGGCCGAGGTCGAAGCAAACCAACCACTGGCATCCCCGGTCACGGTAAAGTCGGTGATGGCCCCCCGGATCAGGTAGCTTGCATTTTTCAATCGACCGCGTTCGACCCGGCCCTCGGCACGGAAATAAGGGGACTCCTGCATCCGGATTTCCCCGATGACGTTCTCGATGTGCTTGCGCTCGAGCACGACGACCCGCTCGGTATCCATCAGGTGGGTCACCAGGACGTCCGCGAATCCAGAGCCGAGACTCCATTGCCCACTGAAATTTGCGCGGTTTTCGAAATCGGTTACCGCGACGGTCGGGCGCAGCGTTTCCTTGTTTCGCATCCCGCCGTAGCGTTGGCTGCGGTGTTGCTGGTAGGGGGAGGCGATGCACCCCCCGAGCAGGGCTGCCGCGAGAACCAGGAGTGGAAAAGTTTTTGCCATCAAATGTCGCTTGCTTACACCGTATATTGGTTTAAACCACAAAGTCTTATGGGTGAACAATTTGAAAATCCGGAAATTCGCGAAGTGGGCCGGGATCCGGGCGGCCAGCCCATCTACAGCGACCGACGGCTGTATGTGCAGTTTATGGCCTTTGGCGAGGTGCTGGACCTGCACCCCCTGGAGGAAGCGCTCGCGGAGACCTCTTTCGAATACGCCCTTTACGCCGATCTCAATGATCCGCGTGGTGCCGGGCTGGTCCTGCTCCATACGGACCCGGCCTTCTTTGTCGATGAGCTCCGTCCGTTCCTGGTGAAGGATCCTTTTGTTGACCTGACCCCGAAGCCTGAGTTCACCATGTTTGGCCGGACCTACGCGGTCGGTTACGAGCATGACCTGGAACATGTGCTGGTCAATCGTGCGCGTCAACGGGTGCTCGACCCGCAGCATGACTGGGCGGTCTGGTACCCCCTGCGGCGTTCAGGCGCCTTTGCCCAACTTGACCAGAAAGAGCAGATGAACATCCTCAGCGAGCACGGAGCGATTGGTCGTGCGTATGGCGAGGCCGGGTTCGCCCAGGACGTCCGGTTGGCCTGTCATGGATTGGACAAGGCGGATAACGATTTCGTCATCGGTCTGCTCGGCAAGGATTTGATGCCGCTAAGTCACCTGGTGCAGCGTATGCGCAAGACGGTGCAGACCTCGCAGTACATCGAACACCTGGGCCCGTTTTTCGTGGGGAAGATCGTGGCGCAGGCGCAGATGGCCTAGCGTCCTTCGCGGGACGGTGAACCCTTTGCCCGCGCAGCTACGGGTTAAATGCCCGCCCCGCTGCATTCCGTCCCCTCGTAAAAACCTCTCCCTTGTGCCTGAACTTCGGCGTTTGGCCGTAGGTCCAGTCCCAATGGGTGAATCGCGGGGCATCGATATCCAGGCGGGGCAGGGGTATGCCGCCGCCGAAGGCCTCGATGACCTCCTCGGCGTCGAGGTGGAGATTCATCACGGGTGCGGGTTCGGATCGAACGGCGTGGGTGTCGATGGCGATTGTACCCGGTGCCAGGTAGAGATGCAACTTGTCCAGGTTGGCACTCAAGAGAAGCGTGCCGTGGTGGAGCACGTGGTTCCTGCGATAGCAGAAGGCGTTACCGGATATTTTTTTCCCACCGACGCCGATGCCGCTCCGGCCCATGGCTTCGGCGTTTACGCCGAGCTCCTTCAGGACCCGGATGACCCGGTTGAAGGTGTGGTCAGGGCCGTAGCTGGTGCGGGGTTCAATGAATGCGTAATTCAGGTTCCCGAGATCGTGATAGACCGCTCCGCCGCCGGAGATGCGGCGTGCGAGGGGGATATCGTCGTCGGCCATGGCGGCCAGGTTGCATTCCAGCCAGGGATTCTGGTTCTTTCCGATGACGACGCTGTCTTGCGCGCGCCAGAAGAAGGCGCAGGGTTCGCCGCGGTTGAGGAGGGCGTCCTCGGCAGCGAGATTCCAGTGTGCGTCCAGGCTTTGGGAGAGGAAGTTCAGGGACCAGGCATCCGGTATCGGTGACCCGTGGGGCGGTTGACCACGGTTTGCTCCTTACTGACGTCCTTCCAACAGGGCATCCACGACCGACGGATCCGCGAGCGTGCTCGTGTCCCCGATGCTGCTGATGTCGCCTTCGGCTATTTTTCGCAGTACCCGGCGCATGATCTTTCCGGAGCGGGTTTTCGGGAGGGCCGGGGTGAAATGAATCTTATCCGGCTTGGCAATCGGGCCGATGTCTTTCCGCACGCGCTGGATGAGCGCCGCCCGGAGTTCCTCGCTGCCTTCGATGCCTTCTTTCAGCGTGACGTAGCAGTACACGCCCTGGCCCTTGGTCTCGTGCGGGTACCCGACGACCGCGGCTTCCGCCACGTCATCATGCGCGACGAGCGCGCTTTCGAATTCGGCGGTGGCGAAGCGGTGGGCGGATACATTGATTACATCATCCATCCTCCCCAGCAACCAGTAGTAGCCGTCTTCGTCGATCCGGCAGCCGTCACCCGAGAAATAATGTCCCGGGAAGGTGGTGAAATACACCTTGTGGATGAGCTCGTTCTTCGGATCACCGTAGACGCCGCGGATCATGCCGGGCCAGGGCCGGGCGATGACCAGGCTGCCGCCCTCGTTTACGTCGGCCTCAGTGCCATCGGACCGCAGGATCTTCGGCACGATGCCGAAGAAGGGCATGCCGGCAGAACCCGGCTTGGTCGCGTGGGCTCCGGGAATGGTCAACAGCATGTGGCCGCCGGTTTCGGTCTGCCACCAGGTGTCGATGATCGGGCAATTTTCTTTGCCGATGACCCGGTGATACCACATCCAGGCTTCCGGGTTGATCGGCTCGCCGACGGTTCCGAGAATGCGGATACTCGAAAGGTCGTGCTTGTTGGGCCATTCATCGCCGAACCGCATGAGGGCCCTCAGTGCGGTTGGCGCGGTGTAAAAGATCGTGACCTTGTACCGGTCGCTGATGCTCCAGAAGCGGTCGGGCGTCGGGTAGGTCGGCACCCCTTCGAACATGACCTGCGTGGCCCCCATTGAAAGCGGCCCGTAGACCAGGTAGGAGTGGCCGGTGATCCATCCGATATCGGCGGTACACCAGAAGACATCGTCTTCCTGGATGTCGAATACGTACTTGCAGGTCAGGTGGGTGTAGAGCAGGTATCCCGCGGTGGTATGAAGCACGCCCTTCGGCTTGCCGGTGCTGCCGGACGTGTACAGGATGAACAGCGGGTCTTCCGCGTCCATTTCCTCGGGCGGGCAGTCCGGGCTCGCATCGGCACAGGCTTCCTGCCACCAGAGGTCCCGGCCCTCGACCATGTCAACGTCCAGTTTACCGTTTCGATAAACGATGACCCTCTTGATACTTGGGCACTGGGCCACGGCCTCATCAGCCTTTTCTTTCAGGTTGATTGATTTTCCGCCATGGTAGCTGTCGTTGGCAGTGAACAGTACTTCGCCATCGCAGTCGTTCATCCGGTTGGCGAGGGCGTCGGGACTGAAGGCCGAAAAGACGACCGAGTGGATGGCGCCGATGCGGGCGCAGGCGAGCAGGGCGATGGCGAGCTCGGGAACCATGGGCATGTACATGGTGACGGTGGTCCCCTTGACCACGCCGTTGGCTTTCAATACATTGGCCATCCGGCAAACGGCGTCCTGCAACTCCGCGTAGGTGAGGGTACGGGTGTCGGCTGGGTCTTCGCCCTGCCAGTGAATGGCGATGCGTTCACCGTTTCCAGCGAGGACGTGACGGTCGACACAGTTGTAGCAAATGTTGATTTTCCCCCCGTCGAACCACTTGACGTAGGCCCCTTCCCGCTGGCCGATCGAATCCCAGTCGGCATCCAGCACGGTGTCCCATTTTTTGAACCATTCGAGGTTTTCCTCGGCCATATCGCCCCAGAATCCTTCCGGGTCGTCGATGGAACGCTGGTACATGGTTTTATATGCTTCGAGGCTCTTGATACGTGCCTTGGAGCTGAACGCTTCCGAGGGTTCAAACACGCGATTTTCATGCATATGGGATTCGAGTTCACTCATGCCACACCGGCTCCTGTTGGATGGGTTCCTATTCGCGCGCGAGTCTAGAGGGTGGGGTCAGGGTTCGACAACGATATAGTTGGGGGAAATAGTTTGTAAGACCTTCCGTCCAACCCGAAGTCGAGTTCAGCAGGGGCTGATGGTGAAGCGTACAGGCCGATCGTGCGAAGCCTCTTGAAGCAAAGCGTGCCCGGATCTGCATGAAAAGCGGAACGCGGTCTTGGCTGGAAATGAAAGGGAGCGACCTAAGCCCTGAGCCCCAGCTTATACCCGCCCCAGGCCGCGAACACCCCGACGATGACGCTGACAAGCGCATAGGCCACCGCCGCGAGTGCATGATCATGCTTCATCAGGTCCAGGGCCTCGTAACCGAAACTGGAAAAAGTGGTGAATCCTCCGAGCAACCCGACGATGAGAAACAGGCGGATTTCCTGCGAGAGGACGTCGCGGGTGTCGAAGCGGGCTCCGAGGTAGCCGATGGCCAGGCACCCCAGCAGGTTCACGGCCAGGGTGCCGTAAGGGAAGTAGGCCTGCGGTACCAATTTTTGCACACCCGAACCCAGCAGGTAGCGGAGGATACTGCCGATAAAGCCGCCGAAGCCGATGATGATGAGCTGGATCATTGCCCATCCAATGTTGCGGATTGGAGGGGGGATGCAATCCAATTCTGGTGCGGGCTTGTCCCGGTGATCAACACGGGCCTTGAAATTCGCCCGGCAATTTGCGATCTAATGGGCATGGTATTCGCGGGAGATAAAAAGGAGGGCACCTGGCTGCTGGCGGCGGCGGAAAGCCGACTGCGTGACGCGCTGCTGCCCCTCGTCCCCAGGTGGTGTGAAACCTATCACCTGACCATGCTTACGGTACTCTGGTGCATCCTGATCCTCGGCTGCAGTTACATCGCTCAGTTCAACGGCTACAGCTGGTCCATGCACCTGGTCTCGGTATGGATTTTCCTCCAATATATCACGGACCTGCTTGATGGCGCGATCGGGCGCATGCGGAATACCGGTTTGATCAAGTGGGGCTACTACATGGACCATTTCCTCGACTATCTCTTCCTCTGCTCGGTCTTGATTGGCTATTCCTTCCTCATCGCCGCCCCCTACAAGATCATGCTCTTCTTTATTCTCGCGTTGTTCGGGGCCTTCATGGTGAATTCGTTTCTTTCCTTTGCCGCGACGAATCAATTCAAGATCGCCTACCTGGGCGTCGGCCCGACGGAGATCCGGGTGGCCTTCATTGTCGTGAATTGCTTTCTCGCCTACAACAGCACCTTCCTGGCACCGGTCTTGCCTTATGTGCTCGCGGGATCGCTTTTTGGCCTGTTTGTCACCGTTTTCCGAACCCAGCAGATGCTGTGGAAACTCGATATGCAAATAAAGGCGGAGCGGGATGATCCTCAAGAATCTGGGGCTTAGTTACGGACTGGTGGGATTGGCTTTCATGGCCCTGGTATTGCGACTGGGCCATCCCTACCATCGTGTCCTCGCTCTCGTGATGTACGTAATTTCCTGGGTGCCCTTCATCTTATCCTTTGAGCGACGTCGTGCACTGGTACGCCTGCATCGCTTGAAGTGGGGATCCAAGCTGAAGACCTATTCACCGCATATCCTGCTCGCGTTGCTGCTCGGCTTTTTCCTCTACGTGGCGAATGTCCTGATGCCGGTGGAGCATTCGCCGCTGGTCCAGATGTCCCC
>JAYGFS010000611.1:0-1920 GCA_046581765.1 Verrucomicrobiota bacterium | reverse complement strand
GGCATAATCCGCGACGATGTAGGCGCCGTAGAGGGCCGGCAGGTTAACCCCGCGACTGACCACGCCCCCGGTGATGGACCGGCCGAGGCTGCGGATGCAATCCCAGACCGGGTCCTCGTATACCGGGTTGGCGGGCGGCGTCTTGGGCCCCGCGATGAAGCCCTCGCGATAGCCCCACCCGTAATTACCCCCCTTGACGACCTTGTTCACTTCTTCGCGCGCACCCTGCCCGACGTCCCCGACCCAGAGTTCAGCCGTGACCGGGTCGAAGGCCATCCGCCACGGATTGCGCAAGCCCACCGCGTAAAATTCCGTGATTACCTCGGCAACGTTCACCGATACGCCGTTAAAGCTGGTCGCACCGACCCAGGGATTGTCGAATGGAACCTTGTAGTTGGCCGTACCCTGCCCGTTGATGGTCACCGAGGCATGCCCGTTCGGTTCCAGGTTCCCGGGCAGGCGGTCGACGTCGATGCGCAGGATACCGGAAAAGAAGTCCTTGTCGATACGCTGGCTGTTATTGCGGGAATCGTTCGACGCCCCCTCGTCACCCAGACTGACGTACAGGTACCCGTCCGGTCCGAAATGCAGGTCGCCCCCATTGTGATTGGAGTTCTGGTCGCGCTGGCTGAACAAGACCAACTCGCTCCCCGTATCCGCGAGGCCCGGGTCGGCCGAGACGGTAAACCGGGACAAGCGGTCATGACGGTCAGCGCTGATATTCAAGGTGTAGAAGACAAAGAAATATCCGTTGCTCGCGTAGTCCGGGTGGAAGGCCATGCTCAGCAAGCCCTCCTCGCCGCCATCGATGACCGTGCTCCTGATATCCAGGAACACGGCGGTTGCCGGCACGGACACATCCGCGAAACGCTGGATGCGCCCGGCTTTTTCCACGACGTACAACTCCGTGCCGCTGCCCGGCGGGGAACGCAGTGCCAGCGGATTGCTGAAACCCATGCCCGGGAATCGGTTCACCAGTTCATAATCCGCCGTTGGCGGCTGCAGGGGCAGGTCCAGGCTGGTATTGACGATGCGGGGCTCATCCGTGATGTCCAGGGTGACGGTTGCCACCGGGCTGATCGCACCGGCCTGGTCGCGGATCGTGTAGGTGAAGGTGTCCTGTCCCGTCCCGGCACCCGTGTGCGTGTAGCGCATGGCACCGCGCTGGGTATCCACGAAAACCGAACCCGCAAGCGGTGCCTGTTCAAGCGTCAGGCTGCCTATATCCAGGTCGGAAAACCCGTTGGGATCCCCATCGTTTCGCAGGACGTGGAGAAGAACCTTGGCCCCCGGGTTCAAGGTCGCCGCGTCATCTGATACCACCGGTGGCAAGGGCTCCGGCGGACTGAGCTGTGCCCCGGGAAGGACCGTCTGGCCACTCCCCCCCGGAGGGGTCCAGGCCACGGCCAGGTTGTCCCCACCACTGCCTTCCTTGTGCAAAGCCTCGATGAAATAGAAGCGGCCCGATTCCAGCGCGATAGGGGCGGACTGCTGCTCCGGAAATTTCGTCCATTCCCGTGAGCTGGTCCACCCGGGAACCTGGGCGATACGCTGTCGATGATCGGGCGTCTCGTCGGTACTTAACCACAGTTCACAGGTATCATCCCCAGCCAGCCAAAAGGTGTACGCCCCCGTGATGCCCGGGTGTACGTAGCCGACAATCCGGCTGCCATAATTATCCCCGCTGTTGGTTGGCCCCTCGAAAAGGGTGATCGATCCGCTGGATGAAGGACTGTCGGGAAAGGCCGCCAGGTCGGTCAGATCACGTATTGCGCCCCCCCCCACCCCGGTCCATACGTCCCGCCGGATCGTTCCCAAGGTTTGTGCATGAACACTCGCCCAGGTGGTCATGAGGACCAGGGTCATATTTAGAAGGGGGCGCGTATAAATCATCCTGAAAAAATAAGGTGTCATAAAATA
>JAYGFS010000601.1:0-4989 GCA_046581765.1 Verrucomicrobiota bacterium | reverse complement strand
GCCCCGGCCAACCCACGCCGCTAACGCCGGCCAACAGCACAACCGCCCTTCCGGGAAGCGCATGCACCCTGGATCCCTACACGCACAGCAGCGGCGGCACCAACGGTCTCGCCGCCCACGCCGCAACCATCTGGGAACTTCGGGAAAGCACGGGTGACTATGCTGCACCGGTCTTCTACCGGGAAAGCACCAACGACCTGGTACGAATGGACATTCCTTTCGAGGAACTGGACTTCGGGAAAACCTATGCCTGGCGCGCCAGCTACGTCGATGCGCGCGGGCACCCCTCCCTCGCCTCGGCCGAGTACAGCTTTACCTTCGGCAGCCAGCCGAGCGAGGTGATCCTGCTCGGCATCGACGCCTCGACCACCTGGAAATACAACATCACCGACAGCTTTTCCAACCAGCCAAGCGGACCCGGCGATGTGAACTGGTGGGCATCGACGAGCTTCGATGACAGCGGGGCAAACTGGCAAAGCGGATCTCCCCTGATCGCTGACGAGGGCGCGGCCCTGCCCTTCCCGATCCTCACGCCGATCAATCGCAATGGCCGCATGGCCTTTTATTACCGCACGACCTTCAGCTTCCCCGGCAGCCCTTCCGGTGCCACCATCACCCTTCAGCATGTCGTGGACGATGGGATGGTGGTGTACATCAACGGGGTGGAAGTTCCCGAGGCGCGATTCAACATGGCCGCACCACCGATTGGCTCAACCCAGGCCGCCACGGCCACCACGGGCAATGCCACCCTGTCCGGGACCATCGATATCCCGGCCGGTTATTTCGTTTCCGGGCTGAACGTCATTGCCGCCGAGGTTCACCAGGCTAATTCCAGCAGCTCCGACACCGTGTTCGGGATCAGCCTCACCGCGGCCATCCCCTTCGGGTCCGGTGACGTGGTGTTCAACGAGGTCCTCGCCGACAATCGCAGCAGCCACGAACACGCCGGTGTTTATCCGGACTACGTGGAACTCTTCAACAACCTCTTCACGCCCGTCGACCTCGCGGGCTGGAGCCTGACCGACGACGTACTCCAGCCTCTCCGCTTCGTCTTTCCCAGCAACACCATCATCGGGCCGCGGGAAGCCCTCCTGGTCTATGCCGATGATCCGCAGGGGACGAATGCCTTGTACACGGGCTTTGGCCTCAGCGCCAAGGGCCAGACGATCGCGCTGATCCAGGGCAACACGGTCCACGACTCCCTCAGCTTCGGGCCCCAGGCCGCGGATGGCCCGATCGGTCGCCTCAGCGATGGCGAAAGCCCCTGGGGCCTGGTCGAAAGCTCGCCGCTGGGCACCAACAGCCCGGCCCAACTCGGCAGCGCGAGCAACCTGGTGATCAACGAGTGGATGGCGGACCCGAATGGAGGCGACGATTGGTTTGAGCTGTTTAATCCCGGGATGAACCCGGTCAGCCTGGCCGGCTTGTACCTGTCGGACGATCCGGCGGACCGCTTGACCAGCACGGTCCCTCCCCTGTCCTACATCGCCGGCGGCGGACACACGCGCTTTGATGCCGACGATGGCGAAGGCGGAAACCATGTGAATTTCCGCCTGGCCGGTGCGGGAGACCAGATCCTGCTCACGGATACCGACGGCATAAGCCCCATCGACGATCGAAGCTTCGGCCTGCAAAGCGAGGGCGTGTCCAGCGGACGCTTCCCCGATGGGGCATCGGTCATTGCAGCCTTCACGAATACGCCGTCACCCGGGGCACCCAATTATCTCCCGAGCCCCATCTGGATCAACGAGGCCCTCGCCAACACACCCGCGCCACCATGGATGGACCAGATTGAGCTCTTCAACCCCGGGCCGGCGGACCTGGATCTTTCCGGCTGGTGGATCAGTGACGACGCCGGTACCCCCGACAAGTTTATCATTCCGCCCGGGACCATCATCAGCAACGGGGCGTACTGGGTGCTCGATGAAAGCGACTTCAACCCGACGCCGGGCCTTCCGCCCAGCTTTTCACTCAGCTCGCTCGGCGATGAGATCATCCTGACCGGGATCGATGCCCTGGGGCACTTCAATGGCTTCCGCTCCCGCGCGAATTTCGGCCCCTCGGCCGAGTACCGGACCTTTGGACGGGTTAGCGTGCTCGGCGGAACCGAATTCTGGCCCCAGCTTGAAGCGCGTATCGGCACCAGTAACGGACTGCCGAAAACGACGCCGGTCATCATCAACGAAGTACATTATCATCCGCCGGACCACCTGAACGGCGTGGATAATTTCGAGCAGGAGTTCATCGAGCTCCAGGTACATCATACCCAGGCCGTCGACCTCAGCGACTGGCGCCTCAAGAATACCGTCGACTTTTTATTCCCGACCGGTTCCGTGTTTGAGGCCGGTGCATACCTCCTGGTTGTCGGCTTCGACCCAATGGATGCCAGCTTACTCGCGAGTTTCCAATCCGCGTTCGCGGTGCCGCCCGGAACAGCGATCCTTGGACCATTCTCGCCCAAGCTGCCAAACAGCGAGGGCAAAGTAGAACTCGGCCGACCCGGCACCCCGGTCGAAGCCGTCACCCCCACCCTCCTCGTCGACAAGGTCGCCTACGAGGATGACAATCTGTGGCCAATCCCCGCGGACGGGGGCGGATCGTCGCTGCAACGCCAGCAACGCCTGGTCATCGGAAACGACCCCGGGAACTGGATCGCCGCCACACCAACGCCCGGCACGGTGAACACCGGCCAGGCCCTCTTTGAAGATAGCGATGGGGATGGCATTCCCGACGCGTGGGAAACGGCCATGAACATGGATCCTCTGTCGGCACTGGATGCCGAGGAGGATGAGGATGCAGACGGACTGAGCAACGGGGAGGAGTTCCTGGCGGGAACGCGGGCATCCGATGCCGGGGATACTTTACGTCACGAGGCGGAAGCCTCCGGGGATGACTGGATCATTCGCTTTACCGCCAAGCCCGATCGCGTCTACCGGGTATGGATACGCGACCAACTGGACGCATCGAGTTGGAACCAGCTGGCCAGTGTCCCCGCGCATCCCGCGGAGCGCGTGGTGAGCGTGGTGGACACCGCGGCAAATGGCCTGCGCCGCTACTACCGCCTCAGCACCCCTTGAAGGACACAGGCTGAAGGGGAAAACCGGCGAGGGCGGCCAGGGCCGTGTTGTGCACAAAAAGCTCTACGCATCTGCTTGCATACTCCTTCCCAGTGCGTATTTTCCGCATGCTCAGGAACCCGAGAAGAAATATGGCCAACCCACTTATCCCCAATTCACCCGGCCTCAAACACGTCAGGAATATCGTCGCCGTATCCAGCTGTAAAGGCGGGGTGGGAAAGTCGACCACCGCGATCAACCTGGCCTATGCCCTCGCGGCAGCGGGCAAACGCGTCGGCATCTTCGATGCCGACATCTACGGGCCGAGCATGCCGACCATGATCCAGCCGGACAGCATCGAACTCTTCCGCAAGGACAAGCTGATTAGCCCCGCCGTGTACGAAGGGGTTAAACTGATGTCTTTCGGATGGATCCCAACCAACTCCGGCGAGTCGGGTCCGGCCATCATGCGCGGACCCATGGTGACGCAGATCATCAACGAGTTGCTCACCGGAACCGACTGGGGCGAACTCGACCACCTTATCATCGACTTCCCACCCGGAACCGGCGACATCCAGCTCACCCTGTGCCAACTGGTCTCCCTGACCGCCGCCGTGATCGTTACCACGCCCCAACAACTCAGCTTCGTCGACGTGGTGAAGGGGATCCAGATGTTCGAGAAACTCAAGGTGCCGACGATCAACGTGGTCGAGAACATGAGTTACTACGCCTGTGAGTCCTGCGGGGAAAAAAGCTACATCTTCGGCCAGGGCGCACGCCAGAAACTCATCGATCAATTCGGCTTCAAGAACACCTGCGAGATCCCGGTGCATCCCGACCTCTCCCGCCTCGGCGACACGGGTCGGCCTTTCGTGCTCGAGCAACCGGAACACGATTTAACCCGGCGCTACGCGGAACTTGCAGCCGAGGTCGACCGTGAACTGGACTTGATCCATTCCGAGCAAGCGAAACGGCCCACCCTGGCCTACAACGTCGGCCAGGAAATGATTCTCACCCTGCCGGATGGCACCGAACACGAATTTTCACCCGCGGCGTTACGGCGAACCTGTCGCTGCGCCCAATGCGTGGACGAGTTCTCCGGCAAGCCCAAGATCACGCCCGAGGAGATTCCCGAGGATATTTATCCGACCCAGATCACACCGATGGGGAATTATGCCGTCGCGGTGAAGTGGAGTGCCAAGGATTGCGCATCGATCTTCCCTTTTGAGCGCATCGTGGAGGACCTGGTAAAGGCCTGACCGCCCCCTGGGACAGGAGCCCATCGGCGCCTTTCAAAAGTCGATGATCTCGAATACGGCTTCCTTCGCATCCGCTGCTACCCGCAGTACACGCATCTGCTCCGGACTGATGTTTTCATAAACAATGATCTTTTCCCGACCCATGGTGTCCTTCCACTGGTCACCGAAAAGGGGGTCATCCACGACCCCTCTACCCACCCTGGATGACCCGTCCCCGACCTGCAGTTCATAGCGGTCAATCAGGACCTGGAGATAGGCGGGGTCTTCCCAGCCAAAATATACCCACTCGATGGCATCGCCGAAATTCCAGTCGAATCGGGAATGGTAAACCCTAAGCCCTGCAGGTGCCGGCGACTCGACCATTCGCTCAAAGCAGGCGAGGTGGTCGACCTCCCCGGAGGTCCACTGGTCCCATTTCCGCCCGGTCGCACTCACCGCGGTTTTCGCCGCCATGGTCAGGGTCGCGAGGCAGACCAGGATGCTGGTCGCCTGGACGACCAGGACCGGGCGCAGGTTGATCGGCTTCTTCCGCAGCAGGCGGGTCACCACCAGAATGGTCAGGGCCAGGAACAAGGCCCCGAACACACCGGCGATGACCAGCCAGATGAGAAAGATAACGAACGAAACCACGGCACGAGTAAACCGGGTTCAACCCGTTCCGGCGAGTTCATTCG
>JAYGFS010000588.1:0-5300 GCA_046581765.1 Verrucomicrobiota bacterium | reverse complement strand
TGATTCCGGAGCCCGGGCCCACGACGAGGCGCGTGTCAACCTGCGCGATGCGGTCGTACAGGACGCTCGCGTTCAGGAACCCGTATATCGAATCCTTCAGGGCCTTACGGTAATCCACCGAGGCGCTTACGTTTTCCGTCGTGGTTTCACCCGCGTTTTCCCCATATGCGCCGTCCAGCTCCAGGGATACCTGGTCGACGCGATTCGTGTGCCTTGCCGCCCACCCGGCGCTATACCCCGAGGTTTCGCTGTTCCCCTGGGTGAGGTTTGCCCCGGCATTCAGGGCACTTTCCCAGCCCGCTTGCGCGGACCAGGCCAGGCCGAGGCCCAGAGCGTATATATACCTTTTCATAATGATTCTCCTACCCCATATGACCGGGAAAAGTATCCTTAGTTCTTTCGCAAGTAGAGCGCAATACAGAGGGTTAAACCGAAAAAAGCATCAAGCCTGGAGGTGGGCGCGCACCTCGGCACAAAGGGTTTTGAAGCAGGACTCCAACCCGGGGTGAGCACCCTCCAGGGCCCGGACCACTTGCTCCGCCCAATCGAGGTAGTTCAGCTGCCACTCCACGGACCAGTCCGCCGGGGGCGACTCCGCCATATCCCGGATATTGCAACACTTATCGCTGATCCGGATCAACTGGGCGGCACGCGATAAGCCCGAAGCCCCCTCGATCTGCAGCCGCTTGCGCTCCTTCTTCACCCGGGTCTTGTCATCGCTCACCTCCATCACCAGGTCCCGAACCTCCGGGCCGAACTGCGCCTCGAGCTCTTCCGGGAGGGTCTCCGTGTCCTCGATGGTGTCGTGCAGGACCGCTGCGGCCAGCGTCCACGCATCACGCACCCCACCCACCGTCCAGAGCAGGTCCATCACGTCAAGCGGATGATTGATGTATGGCCTGCGGTCCACCCCCTTGCGCCGCTGGTGCAGATGCCTACTCGCCGCGAATTGAATCGCCCGCATCACGAGACCACCGGGCTCGTTGACGTCCATCACGGGCAGCATACCCGGGTGGAGAAAAAACAACCGATCGTCTGGGGGATGCGGATCATAGCGGCAAGGCTACACTTTCAAAGGCCGCTTTCCACGCAAACAAAAAGATAAAGACCACCAGCAACTCCAATCCCCGTTGCATCCAATCCGGCACGCTTCGCGTGCCGGTCCAGCCCAGGGGCAGGATGATCACCAGCCCGACAAGAAAGCCATAGATATGCGCGAGCACATCGCTGCCCGGGGCCGCCCCGGTAAAGGCCATCATGGCCATACCCGCACCCAGGGGAATCCAGGCCCGGCTCCACACGCTCCGCCAGGTGTGTGACTGCCGGTAGGCAAGCAGCGCAGCGTGCCCGCAAAGCAGTCCCAGCGCACCAAAGGTAGCCGTCGAGGCACCGACCGATATATGCGGCCCGGGCCCGCTGACCGCCACGAGGAAATTTCCCACCACTCCCGTGAACAGGATCATCACCAAGCCTACGCCTCCACCGAGAAAGCGGCAAACCGGCGTACCCAGCAAGGCCAGCGCAATCACGTTCCCCAGGAGGTGCGGCAGGTCCGCGTGCAAGCAGAGGGCGGTGACCACCCGCCAGGTTTCGCCCGCTAGGATCGCCTGGGCATCCGCAGCTCCCGCCCGCAGGAACACCGCATGGCTGTCGTAAGGGCCCATCCAGGTAAAAGCCACGAGGAGAAAGAAGGCCGCACCGTAAGCCGACCAGGAATCGTACGGGGCCTGCTCATCCGCAGGCGCGTGCAGGGGCGAGGGCGGCCAGTGGAGGTTTTCCCGTTCAAAGGCCTCGATCGCCTGCATCGCCGACTCGGCACTGCTTTCCGGCACATGGATCACCCAGCGGCCCTCGCGAAGAACCAGGCGGTGCGGGAGACGATCGGCACCCAGGGTCGCCAACCACTCCAGGGTCTTTGCGTCATCCGGGGGGTCGATAACGTACATGCGGTGAAGGTAGTGGATCCTGGGCAAATGTCGAACCGTGACATCCACTTGTGAACGATGCATTGCGCGGTACGTGGCGGGCATTCGCCTGGAGCCCAAAGCGGCCGGGTGATCCCGGGACACGGACTTCAGTTCCCTCTTCAGGCATCGGAAAACATCCATTTTGTCGTTTTCCTGGGCGGGGAAAAGGGCTAAAAATGCGCCCCTGTGACCGACCCTTTCGACCCGGTTCTCCGGAACATCGAAAAACGCTCCGTACAGCGTTACGTTCACAGGCATGCAATCATCGCACCCTTTTAGAAGCGACAGCCCATGGTACAAAAAGCAGACGGAATGAATTATGCCCCGAAGGGCAAGGTGGAAGCCGTGGTCGGCCCGGGCGAATTTCGCTTTGCCGCGATGGCCCTCGATCACGGACATATCTACGGCCAGTGCAACGGCCTGGTCGAGGCCGGCGCCGAACTGGTGAAGGTGTATGACCCCGACCCGGAGAAGGTCGCTCGCTTTGTCGATACGTACCCCGGTACAGCGGTTGCGAAACAGGCCGATGAAATCCTGAGCGACCCATCGATTCACCTCGTCGCGGCGGCGGCTATTCCCAATCAGCGAGGGCCGCTTGGCTGCCGGGTCATGCAGGCCGGAAAGGATTACCTGACGGACAAGACCCCTTTCACCACCACCGCCCAACTGGAAAGCGCCCGCCAGGTCGTCCGGGAAACCGGTCGCCGCTATGCCGTCTACTACAGTGAACGGCTGCACGTGGAGAGTGCGGTGTACGCGGGCAACCTGATCGAACAGGGCGCGATCGGGGAGGTGATCCATGTAATGGGCCTGGGGCCCCACCGCCTCAGCGCGGCCAGTCGGCCGGACTGGTTCTTTAACAAGGAGCAGTACGGGGGCATCCTCTGTGATATCGGCAGCCACCAGATCGAGCAGTTTCTTTATTACGTCGGGGCAAAGGATGCAAGGGTCACCCAGGCGCGCGTGGCGAACTACGCCAACCCGGGAACACCCGAGCTGGAAGACTGGGGCGACGCAACGCTGGTCGCAGACAACGGGGCAACCTTTTACTTCCGCGTCGACTGGTTTACGCCGGACGGCCTGCGCACCTGGGGCGATGGCCGGACGATGATTGTCGGTACCGAGGGGACGATCGAACTGCGCAAGTACCTGGATGTCGCACAGGATGAGCGCGGCGACCACGTGTACCTGGTCAACCAGGAAGGTGAACAGCACCTCTGCGTGAACGGCGAGGTTGGCTTTCCGTTCTTCGGGGACCTGGTCCTCGACTGCTTGAATGGCACCGAGAATGCCATGACCCAGTCACACACCTTCAAGGCAGCGGAGTTGTGTCTCGTTGCACAGGAAATGGCGGATCGGGCCGGCATGCTGACCCTGAACAGGACGATTTGAACCTGCATACATACAGCCACTTCGGGGGGCAGCACTGGGAAACCGCCAACCTGAAGAACGTGCTGGCCTTCAGCGGGCTCCGCGCACCGCAGGACCAGGAAGTGCTGGATGAAGCCTTGCTGCTGGGGATTGGCGGCGGGATTCAACCCGGCTATTCCTTTCATCCCGGGGTGCTGGACAAAACCGGGGGCCTATTTATCTCGGGCCGGTCCCGCATGATGCTGCCGGTACCCGAGTTTGCAGAAAAAGTGCTGAACCGTCTCGGAGCCAGTCCCAACCTGTACGCCACGAGCGGGGCACAGGGTGCCTTCCATAAGGTGATTTCCGACCTCCATCAGGGTCTGCCCTCGATCGTGTACCTGCACAAGACGAGCCTGCCCTACTTACACCTTCCGGAGATTCGCGGGGAACAGGTTTTTATGCATACGGTGGTCGTTATCGCGCACGACGAACAGCGAGACTCGGTAATCGTGGGCGACCAGGCCCCGGGACCCCTCGTGCTCCCGGTCGATGATTTTATCGGGGCCCGATCCAGGATACCCCTCTACAAGAACCGGTCGATGACAATCCAGGTGCCGGGTAAATTCACCGAGGCCAGCCTGCGTAGTGCGGTGAAAGCCGGCATCGACGACTACCTCGAGCTCAGCGACAATCCCCGGACACGCCTGCTGAGCCTGGACGGGCTGGAGGCGTGGGCCCACATCGTCGGGAGTCCGAGGCATCCACAGGCCTGGCAGAAAGTCTATCGCAAGGGGGCCTTGTACCGCCCGCTGCTCGACACCTACGAAAGCATCGAGGTCTTTGGCGGGGGGGGCGGACTCTTCCGGCCGATGTACGCGGCCTTCCTGGAGCAGGCCGCCCGGATCCTGGACCAACCGGGGCTGGTGGAGGTCGCGGAGATGTACCGGGCACTGGGGTCGGAATGGACAGACCTGGCCGAGGCCTGCCTTCCGAGGGAAGTCGCGATCCTGGCCGAGGCGCGTCTTCATGTACGCGAGCGCCACCGCCTGTTCCTGGAGGAAGGGGAATCCGGCGGGGCAGAAATGGCCCGGCATACCGGGCGCCTGGAGGAGATTGACCAACAATTGGCCGGGGATGATTTTCCCCTCACCGGGGACCAGGCCGATGACTTTTTTCTTGGCTTGAGCAACCGCATTGCGGGCATTGTGCTCCAGGAGCGGAAAGCGTTGGAAACCCTGGGCCGAGTGGTACGCTAAATGCGGGAAACTCCAAAGCATCCGGGTACCGGTATCCGGGGCAATAAGGCCCCTGCAGCATGGCTTTTTTTCATGTATCCGGGTTAGGCTGGCGGGCGGTGTACCTGAGCGACAAACATAAACTGCTCGCCCTGCGCGCGGTGGTCTGTACCGGCTTCGCCGCGGGTCTCCTCCTATCCTGGCGCCTGTGGACAGGGGCCCACAGCTTCCCCCTTATGCCGCTCCTCCCCCTGCCCCTTCCACCCGTTTTCCATGCGCTGCTGGGCTTCGGGCTCCTGTACTCCTTGGTGGCCCTGGTGTTTTTCCCACGGCGTACCTGGATCGCAACGGCCTTGGCGGCCTTGCTGGGCCTGGCCCTGCTCGACCAGATGTGCTGGCAACCCTGGGCCTACCAGTACGCCCTTATGCTGCTCCCATTATTCTTTCTCCGCCGGGACCCGGAGCCCGCACGCCTGGGGGCCGTGCTCGATCTACAGCGCCTGATCATCGCCGCTGTCTATTTCTGGAGCGGGGTGCACAAGATCGGCCCGGCATTCACCCATCTTTTTGACACCTATCTCGCGTCGGACCTGCTCGGAGCCAGTGCGCCCGCGCTACATCCCCTCATCCTCGCCGGCGGCCGATGCATTCCATGGATCGAGGTGGGTATCGGAATCGGGTTGCTTTTTCGAAGGACCGCACCCTGGGCAGGGAGCCTGGCCCTGCTCACCCACCTGGTCATTCT
>JAYGFS010000552.1:0-1688 GCA_046581765.1 Verrucomicrobiota bacterium | reverse complement strand
TAGCGGTATTCGGCCGCATCAGCGGGCGGGCACCTCGTACGATGCAGCATTCTGTGGACGAAGAAGACTTGCGGACCCGGCCGTAGGCCTTATCTGCCGGCCCCTGGCACCTGGATTGAATCGCTTCAAAAAAACATTCCTTGCCCGCCTGTGGGTGCGGTATACCCCTGAGCAATGAGCGAAGCGATGGATCCAAGCAAAGGTCGACGATGGCTGTACGGCCTGCTCCTCCTGCTGACCGTTGGCAATCTCGGCTGGTACCTGGCCGAAGGCTTGCACCGCCGGACCGACATGGTCACGGCCGATCCGTACTATTATCTCCGCTTTGCCCGCAACCTGGCCGATGGATCGTTCCATATCGACGGGGTCGTTTCCGATCTCACCCGGGACTATGCGGATGCGCCGCCACCCGGGGAAGCCATCGCCGGACCCATCTGGAATACGTCGATCAAGAGTGACGGCCGGATGGTCTACACCATCGCCATGGGCTATCCGCTCTGGTTGAGCCTGATGCTTAAACTGGGTGGAATGGGCCTGTGTACGATATCCAATTACCTGCTCTGGGTCGCGGTGTTCACCATGGTGTTCCTGTTTGTGCGGGAATCCCTGGGCCGGGACTTTCCTGCGGCGGTGACGGCCTCGTGTGCCGCGATGATGATCCCGTTACTCGATTACCGCACCTTCGCCCAGATGACCTACCTGTGGCGGGAGCCCCTGTTCTTTGCCTGTCTGCTCACTGCGCTGTACGGCTACGTTCGTTTCCTGCGAACGGAGAAAATGCTCCCGCTGCTGTTCATGGCCTTTGCCCTGGGTTATGCCTGCTCGACCAAGGAAGCCAATGCCCTGCATGTGCCCCTGTTTGGCCTGGCGTTGCTCCTCTCGCCCGGCTTTCGCAAGCAACGGATGCTTCGGCGGATCCTGTTCATGGGCCTTAGTTTCCTGGTCGGTGCCTCGCCGATCCTCATCCAGAACTACCTGGCTTCCGGGAATCCCCTGAAGAGCCTGCAGGTCGTCAGGGCGACGACCGCACACCTCGAACAGGCGGGCCACGGGCTGCACTACTCGCATATTCCCGCGACCTTTCTCGGCTATATGGAGCTCTACGTGTGGGAAGGAGGCTTTGCGGTTGGCTGGCTGGTCGTCGTACTCGCGGGTGTGGTCGTCATGTGGAAGCGCCCGGCTGGACGCCTGCTGGCGGGGATGAGCATCCTGCATGTCCTGCTCTACCTGATGTGGGGCAATCCCGATTACCGCCACATGTATTTCATGGTGATTCCCTGCGCCTGTTTCTCCGCGGCAGCGCTGGTCTGGCTGTTTCGGCAGCTTGCCCGGTCCAGATCCCTGAGGCGGGTTGCCACCCCGCTCCTGCTGGTCATTCCGGTTTACATGACCGCAACGCGTCCGTCAAAATGGCCTGCGGATTATAAATCCGAAGACCGGTTGACCATCGCGGATGCTATACGTTTCAGGGAATTCCTTACGGAACACGTAGAGCAGCCTGCACTCCTCGTTTCCCACCGCTTTGTGCGCGACATCATCGGCATCTACACCGATATCGAGGTTGTCCGGCTCACGGAACTGGAAGCCCTGTTCAAGGGGGGCAAGCAGGTTGAATTGTCGAAGGTCATCGATGCCGCCCGTGCGAAAGGCATTAACTGGTACTATCTCGACAACCGGGATCTCGACCC
>JAYGFS010000551.1:0-1752 GCA_046581765.1 Verrucomicrobiota bacterium | reverse complement strand
AGACGATCAATGTTCGGGGTCTTCGTTTGCGGGTGACCGCCGAGGCAACCGACCCAGTCGTTCAAGTCATCGACTGCGATGAGCAGGACGTTCGGCTTCTTCGAATCGCGGGCATACGATTCAGCCAACAGGAAACTTGCGAGAAAAACGGCGAATAGCGTGTGAAGGTTCATCGGGAATCTTTTTTGACTATGTAGGTTCGTTCCCCCGCTGGGGGGGATTGGTTTTCGCAAGGAGGGCGTGGCAACGGGAAACAAAACGCTTTTAAGCCGCTTACTCCTGAAACTTATCGAACCAATCCTGCACCTTCAATCCCGGATGCTGATTGTCCGGGATCATTTTGGCCAAGCTCCGCTTCGTTTCTTTGTGCTCCGGGTTGTTCGCCTGGTTGGTCCATTCATTGGGATCGACCTTGTGATCATACAGCTCTTCGGAGCCGTCTTCGTAACGGATGTAACGCCAGCGTTCGGTGCGAATTGAGGTGTTCCCTTCGCCGTACGATGAAATCGCAGCCGGGCGCGGCGAGGATGGATCGGCGAGTTGTGGCTTGACGGACCTGCCGTCGAGCCAGCCGGGAATATTCAATCCCGCGAAATCGACCAAGGAGGGATACACATCGACCAGGCTGACCGGCTGGGTGCAGCGGGAACCGGCCTCCACGCCCGGTCCGCGAACGATGAAGGGAATGTGGGTGGTCTGTTCCCAGATCCCGCCCTTGCACCAGTGCTTCTTTTCGCCCAGGTGCCAGCCGTGATCGCTCACCAGCATGACGAAGGTATCGCGTCCGCGGGGGTTCTTCTTTAGGCTTTCGATGAAGCGGCCGATCTGGTGGTCGACGAACGCGATCGATGCCTGGTACGCGCGGATGGTGGCATCCCACTGCTCCTGGGCGACGATGTACTCGTGATCGCTGAGCCCCTTATGAAGCGGCTTGTGGGCATGCGTCCGCGCGAGGCGTCGGGCAAAGTCCGGCATGTCGGCCCAGTCATCGACGCCCTCCGGTTCGGCGGGGCGCCGAATCGATTCGAGCGGGAATAACGCGAACCAGGACTTGGGCACCTGTAAGGGGCGATGCGGGCGGAAGAAGCCGACCGACATGAAGAGGGGTTTTTCGGTGACTTCCTGCCACTGCTCGATCGCCCAGCTTGCGACTTTGTAGTCGCCCATGTCTTTGTCGGTCACGTCGAGGGCGTAGCCGTCGTTGGGCGCTCGCATGGCATTGAAGGTGTCCTTGCCCCTTGGGGGCTTGGGATCTCTCGGCCGCCCGAAAAGCGCATCGCCCACCTTGCCGGGATGACCGTGGAAGACTTTTCCGCCGCTGGCAACACGGTACCCGTTGTCCATGAAAAACTGCTGCATGGTCGGCGTGGTGATCTTGCTTTCCCGGGGGTGTTTGGCGTTGAAGTAGGTGCCGGTCTTGAAGGGGTAGACGCCGTGATTGAGGCTGGTGCGCGAGGGCCGGCACTGCGGCGAGTTACAGTAAGCCTGGGGAAAGAGCATGCCGCTCGCGGCGAGGGCATCGATGTTCGGGGATTTAGCATCGGGATGCCCGCCCAGGCAGCCCAGCCAGTCGTTGAGGTCATCCACGATGATGAAGACGATGTCGGGGGGCTCTTTCTCAGCCAAAGCGAAGTGAACCGTCGCGACAAATGCCATCAGAATGGCTGCCCGTATAATGGTGAGTGGTCTCTTTATGGCTTGGTTCTCCTGGTTTCTTGGGGGCGTCGGCTTCGGGTTGTAACACGGGTGGAA
>JAYGFS010000571.1:0-25163 GCA_046581765.1 Verrucomicrobiota bacterium | reverse complement strand
GGGGCTGATCGACACGGTCTCCCAGGACACTAAACACAAGGTACCCATCCTCGGATCCATCCCCGTCCTCGGCCGTTTATTCCGCCGGGATGATGTCACGGAAGAGCGTCGCAACCTCCTCGTTTTCGTCACTGCCACGGTCATTTCGGACCGAGGAGAATCCCTGGTAACGATTAAACCGAAGGGGCCCCCGGATCCGCAAGCCCTGATTCCCTTGGCCCCCTGATTCAAGGATCCTGTTCAGGTGAACCCGACCGTCAATCCGCTTCACTACAACCGGGCGCTCGGCATCGATTTGCGGGCAAACCAAGTGGAAGTCGCCTGTGTGTCTGCGCGCTGGGGGCGACTGCACAGCATCGAGACGGCCGTCTGTCTAGCACCCGACGATGATTCCGCGAAACTCCGTCGAGTGCACAGCCTGCTCAAAGGAAAAGGATGGATCGATCTCCCTTGCCTCATCGCCCTGCATGGGGAATCTACCGTGCTGCGCTCCATCCCAGCGCAGACCAGCGATCCCCAGGCCATCCAGAACATAGTCGAACGTGAGTTTGAAAATTTCAAGGGGCTCCAATCACACGAAATGATAAGTGGCTTTACCTTCATTCCCGGTGGGGATGGGCATCCACGCATCGTGCTCGCATTAACCCGTAGCGAGGTTGCCGAGCAGGCGGCACATGCCGCAAACCAGCTTCACCAGCGCCTCACTGGGCTGATGCCGGGGGCCGTCGCCCTGTTTAATACCTGGAATCGACTCGCACCAGAGACCGATCGCCGCTGCTTGCTCATCAACGTCGGCCAGCAACTCACGGAAATCGTAATCTGCACCCAGAACGAACTACTCTTCGCACGAAGTTTCAACGCACGTTTTCCCGTGCATGCCATTGACAAGGATGGACAACAAAACTGGTGGACGGCTTTGCGGACCTGCCTCGACATTTACCAGGGTGAAGACTCCGCAGATGACGTCAATCCCCAGGAGGTTTACCTGAGCGGGAACGCGGCAAACGACACCCTCCATGAGGAGATTGCTGCGCATCTCGGGATCCCCGTCTTTCGCACTGCCGCACTCGATATTGACCCGCCCTTTGAAGCGGCCATGGTCGCCCCGATTGCCACAGGACTGGCCATGGCTGGCGTCAAACAGGCCGCGATCGAACTGAGCCTGCTGCCCCGTGCCCTGCGGGATAAACGCTGCCTTCAATGGCAACTGCAATATTGGGGGCTCGTCTGCGTCATCTTACTTAGCACCCTTTTGAGCATCTACGGCCTCATGCATTGGAGCCAGGGCATGAAATCAGGCGCGCTGGAGGCCAAGAAACACCAGCTTCGACAGATGAAAAAGGAATCCATGGAGCTGGACGGGTTGGAAATCGAGAACACCATCCTCCGTGATCAAATCGCCCCCCTGCGAGTCGCCATCTACAATGACGAGATCATGCGTGCACTCATGAACCACCTCTCCGAGGCCAAACATCCTGACGACTGGATCACCCTTGTCGCCGACGCCTATTCGTACAACGAACCACCCCCCCACCCGGGTCCAGAAGGCGAACCCACTCAAGCACCGGTGTCCCTGGGCGAAGGACTTGAACTCCGCCATGTGATCGTCGAGGGCTACACGCCGATCGACGACCTCTCCACTGTCAACAGCATGATTGAGGCCCTGCGGGAGAAGGAAAGCATCCTTGAAGTCGACTTGCTAGGAGACGAGCGCCTGCGCAGTGATGCGTTGCGCGATGCCCGCTGGCTACCGTTTAACGCCCGCTTGTTTGCCATCGAGATCTCGGTGCGCTCCTCATGAACACCGGGATGGAATATGACCTCTCCCGGGAGAAGAGCCGTTTTACCGCCCTGGCTGTCATTACCCTTGCGCTCGCAATCGTGATCCTGATGACCATGATCCGGCCGCAAATACGCATGCTTGCATCGATTCAACATGACCTCAAGAACGTAGATGCCCAGGCACAGTTCCTCGTGCAGGGACACGCCAACAAACAGGATCGACTACGCGAGGAACGAAATACGCATCGCCAGCTTCAACACGATCTCGCGCTGCTGCACAAGCGCTTCAACAGCTTCACCAGCATGCCCTCTTTTCTGGCCGACATCGACCAGCAGTCAGGCGGACGTATCGACTTCAAGGTCGCCCTGCTGGAAGCCCGGGAGTACCTCCAAGCGCGGGCAGGTGAAGACCGGACCTTTCCTGAACAACTGGGCATGGCAGACACGATCGCAACTGATGAAAAAGCCGAAAGCCGTCTTAGACAATTGGCGGCAATCGTAAAGCTGGTCGAGCAGGTGCAGAATCTCGGCGTATCACACATTGACCATATTCAGCCCCTGCTGCCCTTAAGCTATCCCCAACGCCAGGATGATGAGAGCTTAACCCGGGAATTCCCCGTACAGATCCGCTTCGTCTGTGCGTACGGAGAGATGATTCGATTCCTGGACAGCCTGCAGCGGTCCGATCGTTTCTTCACCTTGCGGCGACTGCAGTGTGAGAAACTGAAAGGGGACGGCAGCGACCGGATACGCGTAACGGCGGTCTGCGGTGCCGGACTGGTCCAGGGCCGCCCCTGGAACGTGCCGGCCCGGCCCGGAACCGACCCGGGCGACACAACACCCGTACCGGAAACCCTGACGGAAAGCATCCAGACCCCGGAAAACCATCGTCTCCGAAGCCCGGAGGAGGAGACGCAGTGACCACCTTCTGGGCCAGTCTCATGCAGGTGAACGCCCGGAAGGTGATGTGGATACTGTTGCCCTGCTGCCAGGTGGTCCTGCTGATCTGCCTCTGGAGGCTTAGCCAAACCGACACCGGTTTACCCCTCATGAATACTCCCATCTTGAGCACGGATTCCTACCCGCCAACCAATCGCTTTCCACCGGTACCCCCACTATCCGCCGGGGCGGACCTTGCCAGCGACCTCTTCAACTCACAATACATCCTGAGCCTGCTTGAGCAGCAGCGGCATGTCGAAAGGGAGAAAATAGAGGCAGCCCGGCGCGCACAGGAGGCTGCAGCCCTGGCGGAAGCAGCCCAATCCCCAAATCCCTCCCCGGTGGATGCTCCCGTGCAGACGGAACCCTCCGTCTCTCCCAGGAAAGTCGTCGCCCTGACCTATCGCGGTATGATAACGCGACCGGATGGCAGCCGGCTTGCGCTGATAAAAAATGACGCGGACGGGAGTGAACAATTTTTTGCAGTAGAAAGTAAAATCGTCGGACACAGGTTACACCATATCGAGCGGCTTCACATGTCGCTGGCCGATGACACGAATGCCCTCCTCCGACTTGAACTCGGCCAAGCCGTCGAGGTGGAGATCCCCTGATGGAATCCTCACGCCCGAGTCCCCTTCGCGCACCTGGACCCGTGCGGAGCCGTTTGCTGGAGGTCCTTTCCGAACGGGAACTGCTTCCCGAGGCAAGCATCACCACCTACCGAGATCGCCTGGAAGAACCCATCGAACGCATCCTGATCGACCAGGCGCTGGTGAGCCCAATGCTTATCCAATCGCTGCTGGAAGAAATTGCCGGCATTCCCGCCACGCCCATCCCCCTCCAGGTTAACGAGAAATTCCTGGCCGCAATCCCCAGCCATGCGATAATCGACTACCAGGTGCTCCCGGTGGAAAACGAGGATGACGACATCCTCACCCTCGTGGCCGATCAAGTGCACAGCGTGAACACGGAAGACGATCTCCGGCTCATCATCGGACGGTCGATTCGCTGGCAATGGTGCGCGCCAGATATCCTTCGAAAGAGTATTCGCCACTACTACGGCATCGGCCTCAAAGCCTTCGCGGGCCAAGGCCTGGAGCTGGAGGATTCCGACACTGACGGACCGGACATCCAGGGCCTGGTGCATGCGATTATCGAGGAAGCGGTTAGCAACAACGCCACTGACATCCATTTTGAGCCACGGGAATCCGGCATGCGATTGCGCTTCCGCATCGACGGAGCACTGAATCATGCCCCCCTGCCCGCCGGGGCCGAAAACTATGCACGCGCCATTGTTTCGAGCATCAAGGCGATGGCCCAACTGAACGTCGCTGAACACCGCTTGCCACAGGATGGCCGCTTTGACCACACCCTCGACGGCGAAAGCTTTGATCTGCGCGTATCCATTCTCCCCTATGCCCACGGCGAAGCGGCGAACCTCCGCATCCTTAACCGGAAATCGAGTTTCCTGAACCTGGACCAACTGGGCTTCGACGTGGATCAGCGGGCGAACGTGGATTCCCTGCTTTCGCTCTCGCACGGCATGATCCTGTTTACCGGGCCGACGGGTAGCGGGAAGACCTCCAGCCTCTACGCCTCGGCCGAACAACTGAACGATCCGGAGCGCAAGATTATCACTCTCGAAGATCCCATCGAATACGAGATCCCGGGGATCAACCAGATGCAGGTGCACCCCGAAATCGGCTTTACCTTTGCCGCGGGCCTCCGCGCAATGTTGCGTCACGATCCGGATGTCGTCCTCATCGGGGAGATCCGTGACAGCGAATCGGCAAGCATTGCGGTCAGTGCCGCACTGACCGGCCACCTCGTCTTCAGCTCCCTGCACACCAATAACGCGGTTAGCGCCATCCCCCGGTTGATCGACATGGGCGTGGAACCCTACCTGGTCGCCTCCAGCCTCGAGGGGATCATCGCACAACGGTTGATCCGGTGCTTATGCCCCACCTGCCGGGAACCGGGCGAGGTGGATGGGCGCCTCTTGTCTGAAATCCACATGGCGGCACCCCAATGCCCCAAAAACCCCGTTTTATACAGGGCAGTGGGCTGCCCGGAATGCCTCTTCACCGGCTACAAGGGTCGAAAGGCTATCTATGAAATTCTCCTCATGGACGACGCACTCCGGGCGCTCACCGTCGAGCACAGCTCCAGCGAGCAGCTCAAGCGAACAGCCCGCGAGCAAGGCCTTAAAACCCTCCGCGAGAGCGGTTGGGCCTACGCCCTGGAAGGCCTGACCTCGGTGAATGAGGTACTGCGCGTGACCCAGCGGCCCTCCTCCCGGGAACAGGGCCGGCAAACCCTTTTTGACTTCAATGAAAAATAACCGACAATATACGTATATCAGCTGGTAGTTCTTGGAACAAGTTCCGGAAGATCTGCATGAATACGCCCGGTAAACACACGTGGAAAATAGGCCTGCTCTGCGGCGGCCTGCTCTGGGCCGCAGCGGTCCTGGCGAATGATGCCATTGAAATCGTGAATTCCGATATCAGCGTGGACACGATCTCCGATGAACTGGTTAAGTTAACCTGGGAAGCGGAGCTCAACAACACGAGCGATACCCAGATCACGGTGACCCTCGTGTGCGACCTGTTCGATGCCGACGGCGCCACCGTGCACAGCCTCACCATCGAAGACTTTTCAATCGACGCCAAGCAGACAGCGACCGCGGTGCAATCGCGCCCGGTCACCGCAACGATCTGGGAACAGGTGACGGATCACCAAATCGTGATCGAGTAACGACGTTCGCAGGAGACAGCCCAATAGCTCGCAGCTGCCTCCATCTCGGCAGGGTGGTCGCCAGCCATTACTGGAGCACGCTGGCCTGGGCCCGGTTTCCGTTATCATCAACGGCCTCAATCGTATTCACCCCTTTCACGCCTGGCGTGCGTTGATAATTCACCGTGCGCCCCGTGCTCTCGCTCACGCTACCCAGGGCCGTATCGGTCACGGACCAGGAAAAGGGTTCGCCGCCGCCGACTACGCTGAAGGTGGCCGTCGAGGCGTCGGCGTCCAGAACTGCCGAACTGGGAGAGATGTGATAAGCCTCCGGGGAGAGCCCGTGCCCCTCACCCACAACGTGCGAATTGCTGTCACAGCCTGCAAGCCACCACCCCCCCAGCCATAGTACAGGCAACATTAACATACGTCTCATACGCTGACCTTAAACCGCCTGTTAGAAGTGGTACGCGAATCCCAGGCGAACCGCGCGATCCTTGTCCCCGTAGAAAATGCCGCTTAGCTCCGTCACCACGCCGCTCGACAAACGAAAACTCCCACCCAGTTCAAACCCGAAATTTCGATTGGCCTCAACGCTTGCCGAGGCAAAATCCCCGTCGATCCTTGAAATGACCAAGCCCCCGTAATAGGCCGATCCCGTCGGCGAATACCCCTTCCAGGCTTCACCGCCGCGATGGTCGATGACATACGATACCCGGGGGCGCAGGAGCAGCTCGCTCCAGGAAAAATCAGCATCCGCGAAGTTGGATTCGGATTCCCGGTAGCTCGCCTCGCCACCCAGGCGAAGGATTTTCTTGCGCGGCATGCTTGGATGGCCGGCCACGATAAACTCAATCAGGTTCGCAGCAATCCCCACCGCCCAGGTCGGCCCGTTCTCGCCTTCAAAGTCATCCCGATCCGCCTTTACGGCACCCGCCTCGACCCAGGGATGCACGGAGGGAATCAGGTCGATACCCACGCGAGCCGTAATGTTACGCAGGTCGGTTGCCATCAGGGCCCCATCCACCCTCAACTCGCGACGAGCGAAGGAAAGGGCCGCACCGGCCGACCAACCGCGGGCGGGGCTGGCCTTGATCAGCGGGGAACCCGCCGCGCTGGTCTCCGGTTCAGCCTGGGCCGAGAACGAGAGTAAGATCAGGAATCCGGGCAGGGGTTTAAGGGCTCGCTTCATGCCTATGACCTATTGGGAACTGTCCCGGCATGCAAGGCCGAATTCAGCGCGAAGCGAGGACTTGTTCATAAAAGGATTCATAACGATCCACGATGTGATCCCAATGCAGGTGCGCTTCAGCCCAGCTGCGCGCAGCGGCCGAGATGCGAGGCCATTCCATAGGCATTTCCGCGAAGCGAAGCACGGCATCGCAGAGGGATTCGGTCGTGTCTTCCTGCGCCAGGCAACCGGTTTCGCCATCTTCGACAAGGTCCGGCACGCCACCCACGGGAACCGCGATGACGGGCAGACCGCAGGCGAGGGACTCCATTACATTGTTGGGCAGGCCCTCTCCCCGACTACTGAGGACCAGGGCGTCCGCCGCGCGATAAGCGGCGGGCATATCCTCGACCGAAACTTCACCCTGCCATTGAATATGGTCTCTCCAGGCCGACGAGGCTTTGTACCGATCGATGATCTTCCGATGCGGGCCGTCTCCGATGATGCGCAATTCAAAGTCCCCTAAACGCCTGTGCACTGCATCAAAGGCCTTGAGGGCGCGATCCACTCCCTTCACCGGAGCCAGGCGGCCGGCAAACAGAAAAACCGGCTTGTGCGGAGAAGGCGATCGCACACCCGGTGAGAATCGTTCAAGGTCCACGCCGTTCCCGAGCACCATCACCTGTGGACAAATCGCCGCTGCCACCCGGCCGAGAAGGCGGTTCTCCGCGATAACCCCTGTGGCTTTGCGCAATTGTCTGCGGGACATCCCATTCACCAAGGGCCCGCCCACACCGGATAAATCCGACCCGCGAATACTGATCACCAAGGGCGCGTCCGGGGGGAGGCCGAGCGCACTGATCGCCCAATGCGCGTGCACGAGATCCGCACCCTCGAGAGCCTCCTTTCCCGCCCGCTGCAGTCCCGCCAGCAATCCTGGAAGTTCCAAGACTGACCTGGGATACCGCGCGAGATTGCTCAAGATGCCGGACCCGTAAACGATTCGCTTTTTGCCCGGCGGGAAAAAGGGGAAGCGATGAATTTCGATACCGTCTTCATCTGAAACGACATCCGAAGCCCCATCGTTGGGGGCGTAAACCTTGACCCGGTGCCCCCGTGCGGCCAGTCGATCTGCCAGGGCCTGAATGAAATGACCCGCCATGTGCCCACGGTGCAGCGGATAGGATGTGGTGATCATGTGGATGTTCATGGGTTCATTTCATGTTGGCGTACGCCACGTGGTTGCAAGACGATAAGGTTTCGACCCCATCGCGCCTGTTCCAGGGGAAGCAAGATGGGCGCTTGGCAGAGCATACGCTGTAGAAACCTGGTTGATCCAACGCGGGAACGAGTTCCCGCACTCCAAACCTTGGGCATTCCCTGAGACTTCAACTTAATCAATGAGGGGTGATCGATCGCCGGGTGCGCTCAATATGCCGGTTGTGCTCCATGTCGAACCACATGGCAAAAAAACTTGATTGAAAACCACTAATGAACAAAAAGGCCGCAAAGATGGGGGCCGTAGGCTCCACTGGGCCGATAAAGATCCGGTAGCTGAACAGGTAAATACCGAGACAGAAGCCCACGGGGATACACACCAACGCCATGGCGTAAAAAAAAATCAAGGGATGAAAATCCCGGATGATATATTTCTCTTTCAAGCGCCAGAGAAACAGCTTGAGCAGTAGGCAGGAAAGCCGCGGAACCGCCGGTATGTACCTGATCCCGGACTGTTCGCCGATGCCATAAATGGGCTTGATCGGGACATCCTGCACGCGGAAATCGTAGATATTGAGGCGGACGAGCAAATCGTTCGGCATCCCGTACCGGGGGAAAACTTCTTCCAACCTCAGGGTCGTCAACACCTCCAGCGAAGCCGCGGTATAGCCCGTTTGCGAATCGGCCACGTTCCAGTAGCCGGAAGCAATCTTGGTCATCAGGGATAAGGCGGAATTACCCAGGTAACGCATCTTGGGAATCTTTTGCCAGGCTTCACCCGTGAACAGGCGATTGCCCTTGGAATAGTCGGCCCGACCATCGATCACCGGATCACAAATCGCAGGTAAGTCTCCGGGATCCATCTGCGCATCGCCAGCCATCACCACGGTCACGTCATATCGCTTGTCGCGAGCATAGGCATAGCCGGTGACAATGGCACCCCCCACCCCTTTGTTCTCCGCATGGCGAATCAAATGCACCCGGCTTCCCGGCTTGTCGGCGTATGCCTGTACGATGTCTACCGTTCGATCGCTGCCGCAATCTTCCACGACCACAATACAATCCACAAATTCCGGCATGGTGTCGATCACCTGACCGATGAGCTGCTCCTCGTTATAGGCGGGAACAACGACGCAGATGGATTTTTCACGATACATACGAGGAATCCAACGTGTAACACCCGTCATACCCATACAAGAAAAATCGCAGCTTAGTGATCCGGGTATAAAAAATGGGAGCCGTGAGAAGCGGCTCCCTTGAGAGGACTTGCGGGAACGGGGTATACCCCGAGCACTATGAATGGAAAATGCTACAGGCCCAGATCGGCGAGGAAGGCGTTGGCCGCATTCACGAGGTGCGCCGGTTGATAGGGCTTGCTTAAAATCAAATCGGGTTCGTAATCGCCAAAGGCCTTTTCAGATTCTTCAGGCGGGAAACCGGTCACCACCACGACGGGCATGGACATGTTCCGCTTGCGTATCTCGGTAAAGGTCTTCATGCCATCCTGCCCGGGCATTTGAAGGTCGAGGACCACCAGGGCGATTTCGGTGTGCTTGGTCAGCATGTGCATGGCTTCAAAACCGTCTTCGGCCTGGATAATCGGAATGTTCATGCGTTCCAGCGTGCGCACGGCAAGGGCACGGGCATTGGGATCGTCGTCACAGACCAGGATACTGGGCTCGTTGGACGTCTCGCGTGTTTCCGTGCTGAAACTGGCACTCTCCGTTTGATTGGCACGTTCGTCCTCGGTCGCGATCTCGACCAGGGTTTGTGGAACAAACATGCTGTTGTCCCGCATGAAACCAATGAGATCCGTCGGACGAATCAAATATTTGCCCCCGGCGGTACGGTAAGAGGGGAGCTTTCCGTCGCGAATCCAACAGCAAATGGTGTTGCGACTCACGCCACAAAGTGTCGCGGCCTTCGGTGCGGACAAAAATACGGGTTCTGGAATATCTCTCTTCATTTTTGTTTCCCTGATTTCGTGATCACCCTCATCTACATACCCACGTGGCAGATTGATTGTAACGAAAACTTTTTAAGCAAATACCATGCCATTCCGGTGATTTATCATCATTGGTAAGCCTTGTAATGTTGGTGAGGCTGACTTAAATCGGTACAAACCCCCTCGAAACAGCTAATCACACCGCTTTTACGGCGCAGAACGCCCCGAATTGACGGATAAGTCCCGAATCCTGTCCCTCGTCGAATCACGCAATGCTGAACCGAGCATCCGCCACCGCCAATTCTCAACCGTGGTACCAGGTACATTCATTCGCGCTTCTGAACCAAGACCCAACACGTCCTGCATGGGTATAATCGCCGTATTGCAGCGTGTATTCAGCGCGAGACCCATCAGATCCCACTCGATTTCATCCCCGTCTGACCGCAGATACGCTTTCATCCGCTCCCGTTCGGCATCCAGTTGCGCCTGGGTTGAGGCCGTATTCACTCCCGGCTGCGCATGAAACCACCCGCGGGTGGTATCGTTGTCATGGGTCCCGGTATAAACGATGCAATTTCCCGGAAAATTCTCTGGCTTGAGATTATCCGGCTGATTTTCGCCGAAACAAAAATGCAAAACACGCATCCCCGGCAACTCAAAGTCATCCCGCAGACGGTGAACGCCCTCCGTGATGGTCCCCAGATCCTCAGCGATAATCGGCAGACGCCCCAACTGTTCCCGAATGGCCTGGAAGAAATCATGACCCGGTCCCGGCTCCCACCTTCCCTCGCGCGCATGCGGACTGCCGAAAGGCACCGCCCAACACGCTTCAAAGCCGCGGAAGTGATCGATACGCACGATGTCGAACTGATCGAGAATCGCTATGAGGCGGTCGATCCACCAGGCATAACCGGTCTCACGGTGGCACGGCCAATCGTACAGCGGGTTGCCCCATAGCTGGCCGTCCGCACTGAAATAATCGGGCGGAACCCCGGCCACTTCCGTCGGCAGGAGCGCGTCATCCAGGCGGAAGAGCTCGGGGTTCGCCCAGGCGTCCGCGCTGTCCCGGGCGACGAAAAAGGGAAGGTCCCCGACGAGCCGAATGCCCATATCTGCGCAGGTCCTGCGGAGTTTTTGCCACTGGTGATGAAAGAGAAACTGCTGAATAGTGATTGCCTGGATTTCGCGTGTACATTCGGATTTCACCTGTACCAGTGCGCATGCGTCCCGCTTGCGCAACGCTTCCGGCCATTCATACCATGGCTGCTGGCCATACCGGTGCTTCAGGGCGGCGTAGATCGCGTAGTCCTCAAGCCAGGGCCTTGTTTCCGCAAACCTCCTGTAGGCGACCTTCAACGATTGATTCGCCCGCATATCGAAACCGGCGGCCACCTGATCCAGCAGGTGCCGGTGCACGGGCAGGATCTGCTCGTAGTCCACGCGCCGGGGGTCCGTTGCCGGATACGTAGCCAGGGCCGACGCATCCAGCAGTCCATCCGCTACCAGGTCGTCCAAGCCGATCAAGAGCGGGTTCCCGGCGAAACTGCTCAGCGGTGCGTAAGGCGAATCCGCATAACCCGTCGGACCGAGCGGCAGCATCTGCCAGAGTGACTGCCCCATCCCCGCCAAGTCCTTCACAAAGGCCCGCGCTGGCTGGCCGATCGAGCCGATGCCGTAGGGGCTCGGCAGGGAACTCGGATGAAGCAATATGCCGCTTTGTCGCTGCTTAAACATGCATCGAAATGTAGACGGGAAGCGTTAAAGGTCAAATCCAGGGATGAAAAAAGCGGTTCCGAACGATCCACACCGGCCGTGGGTCGGGGCAGGTGCCGGCTAGGCTTGCTTGGTCCCCGGCCGATGAACGGGAATGGCGGCCAGCTCTTCGGGGATTTCGTCCGGCGCGTAGGTCGGACAGGTCAATTCAACCACGGAAAGCAGGGGGAGTCCCTCCCAGGTCGCTTTGCCGGATCGGTTGATGATACAGAACACGCCGAGAATATTCGCATGGGCATCTTCGGCCATCTTCCTTACTTCGCGCAGGGTACTTCCCGTGGTCACCACGTCCTCGACCATGAGCAGGTTTTCGCCTTCGCGGATCTCAAAACCACGACGCAACTCCATGTCGTTGTTTTTGTTTCGCTCGGCAAAGATCGCGCGCTTCTCAAGCGCAAGGCCGACCTGCTGGCCGACCGCCATGGCACCGATCGCGGGGAAAAAAACGGTGTGGATGTTGCCGAGAGCGTTGATTTCCCCGGTTCGTGAGCGAATCAGGCGATCGAGCCGGTCGGGATACTGTGCGAGCAGGGCGCATTGCACGTAGTGGCCACTGTGCCGACCGCTGGCCAGTTTAAAGTGACCTTCCTTGAGCGCACCGACCTCGCGCAACATATCCAGGATTTCGCTTTCTTCGATCATGGGTATATCCAAAACTACTTTTCGGCCGCTGGAATACCGGCCTTGGCGGCCAAGGCAGCTTCAATGCTCCGCTTGGCTTCCTCGGCCTTCTCGGAAAAGGACTTCTCGGGTTCTGCAAACAAAAGGCCGCGTGACAAATTGACCAGCAGGGGTGCCTGGCGACCGGCCGTGTCCAATGCATCCAGGTTCCCGCCCTGGGCACCCAGGCCGGGGATTAAGAGCGGGGCATCGATCACCCGGGACAAAACCTCGCCGGACATATTCGTCAGGCCGACCACGAAGCCGACATCCCCCGGCATACCCTTGGCGCGAGCTGCCATATCCTGTACATGCTCGAAGGCATAACGGCCCTCCATCTGGCGTAATTGCATATCGGCAGCGCCGGGATTCGAGGTCACCCCAAGCAGGTATACGCCTTTCCCCTCGTACTGCAGGAATGGTTCGACGGTGTCAAAACCCAGGTAGGCATTCAGGGTGACCGCATCCACATCCCAATTCTCAAAATAGGCCTTGGCGTAATACTTCTGTGTCTCACCAATATCGCTGCGCTTCACATCGAGCACCACCGGGACCTCATCCGGCATCTCCGCCAACAATTCTTCGAGCAATTTGAACCCGGCCGAGCCCAGTGCTTCGAAGTACGCGATGTTGGGCTTGAAGGCGGCGGCGTGCTCAGTGGTTTCCGCAACCACCTGGCGCAGGAAATCCCCGACATCTCCCTCAATCCGGTCCGCCCGCGGGTCCAGGCCCACGCATAGAAGGCTCCCCGACGCGTCAATCCGACGGGTCAACCGTTCCGCAAAGCGCTCAGACATCAGCCCAGCACGGATTCGTTGTAATCTTTTTTGTCGAGTGTGTAGGCATCGTAAAAGTCAGCGACCGATCCATCGACATCAAAGATGTGCGAGATAAGGGCCGCTCGCGCCCACATCCCGTTCCGGGCCTGGCGGAAGTAATGTGCCCGCTTGTCATTATCGATCTCGGTCGGAATCTCACCGAAATCCGAATCACGCGGAAAGGGATGCAGGATGACCGCGTATTCGCGCATCGCGGCAACCCGATCCCGGGTCAGCTTATATTTGGAGAAATCGATCTGGCCAAAATCTTCGTCCAGGTTGTTCGAGTTGTGTTCCTTCTGGATCCGGGTCATGTACAGGCAATCCAGGCTGTTGATCACCGGCTCCCCGTCCAGGTCATCCTCAAAACTCTCGAACTCGCGCACCTCGGTGAATTGTTTCAGCAGCCGGTCCTTCATGTCGTTAGACAGGGCGAGCATCTCGTGATTTGCCGTGATAAAATACAACTTCACATCCTTGTACTTCGCCAAAAGGGTGATTAACGAACGCACGGTTCGGCCCCGGCGGATGTCGCCACAGAACCCAATCGTCTTGCCGTCCAGGCCCTTGCTCAGATCGGGGTATTGGCCCCGCAACTGCTCATAGAGCGTTCCCTGGCTCGAGTCCTTTGGACTGAAAAAACTCATCGCCCGTTCAATGGTATAAATGTCGAGCAGGGCCTGTGTCGGGTGTTCATCCGCGCCCGCGCCCGCATTGATGATCGGCGTGTTGCGCCGGCTGTCACGGCCGAGCTCGTTCATCATGTAGGCACAGCACTCGGCCAGGTTCGGCGTGACGCTCCGCATGATCACCATGTCGTAATAGCTGCTGAACATACGAACCGAATCAAACGCAGTCTCCCCTTTCGCCTCGGAAGACAGGCTGACATCCTGCACCGACTGGATCGCCATCCCAAGGGTCTGGCACGCGGCGGCAAAGGACAGAAAGGTCCGGGTGGAGGGTTGGGTGAAATACAGCAAGGCCCGCTTGTGCGAGAGCAGGCTGTTCAGAAACTGACTACCTTCCTTCGACTTGGCCAGGGCGCGAATGCGGTCGGCCGTCCGGATCAGCTTGTTCAGCATTTTCTGGTCGAACTGCGCACTCAAGATCACGTGTAGCAGGCGCTCGTTGTAGGAAAAATCCGAGATCTTCAGGTTGGTGGGCCGATCCAGCATCGACTCGTATTCATGAAACGCCATGTCTCAGCTCCTGCTCCTGCCTGAGGCGCTTTTCCCATGGCAGGAAACCCGGTTAAAATGTCTTCCTGTACCCGGAAGTCCTGCGTGCATTTTTCCGATCATTGGAAGATCTTCTGGCACGTTTTCCGGTCATCGGAAACACTTTTTAAATCAAAATCTGGCCGGTGCGGCGCGAGGCCGCTGAAGCTTTTCACCGGGAAATGGAGGGCCGGGTCCGTTTAAATCCATCGTGGGGGTGACCATCCCGACCTCCTTGGCAGAACTCTGCGGCGATGCCGGCGTAGCGGGAGGCCTTCGCGAGGGCGATAACAGGCCTGGAAAACCCGTTTCCCGGCAGGCCTCTATTGGGCCATGGCGAGGATCTTGTGCGCATACATCGCGGCGTTGAGCGGGGCTTTTTTATGCAACCCTACGCTGCCCATGGCCACGCCACCGGGGCACTGAACCATGGAAAGCAGGGCATCTACCCCGTTGAGCGGACCACACGGGACGGGCACGCCGATGACCGGCACGTCGACCTTGACCGCCACGAAGCCGGGAAGGGCCGCCGACAGGCCGGCCACCGCGATGATGACCGCCTTTTCGCCGCTGGCCTGGAAGGCCTTGAGCCAGGCGAGCAGTTCGTCGGTGTTCCGGTGAACGGAGAGCACCAGTTCTTCAAATTCAATGTTGTTCTCGGTGAAATACGCTTTTCCCGGCTTCATGAAATCCATGTCGTTCGGGCTGCCGTAAAGAATGTATGTCTTCATATTTAACTCTTGATCCAATTTTTAATCCAAAAAAACCACTCTGTAAGCGGTCGGTCCTTACTCAAAATGCATGCGCCCAATATCGCTTCGCATCTGGGCTCCATCAAAATCAACCTTTGCTCCTTCGGCATACACGCGCTCGACCGCCTCCTCCCGGGTCGCGCCCCTGCAGGCCACCGCGAGTACGCGGCCGCCGTTGGTAACATAGGCCCCGTCCTCATTCAAAGCCGTTCCCGCATGATACACGCGGCCCTCGGCAACCTGGTCAAGCCCGGTAATCACATCGCCCTTGCTCGAGCTCGCCGGATAGCCCCTGGAGGCCTTCACCAGGCAGATACTCCAGCCATCGTAAAAGCCCAGCAGGCTTTCATCCAGCTTTCCCTGTGCACCCTGGTGGAGAAACCCGGCAAAATCACCCCCGACGATCGGCAGGACCGCCTGCGCTTCAGGGTCCCCAAAGCGGCAATTGAACTCCAGCACCTGGGGTCCGGACCGGGTCAGGATGATGCCGAAGTAGAGGAAACCGCGATAGTCCTGGCCGTCCGCCACCAGGCCGGCAACCGTCGGCTGGATCACGGTCTCGTCAATTTGCTGCATCTGCTCGGGCGGAAGCAGGGCCCGCGATGCGACGGCCCCCATACCGCCGGTATTCGGGCCCTGGTCGTCTTCCTCCAGGCGCTTGTAGTCGCGCGCGGGGGTAAAAACGACATACTGATCCCCGGAAACGGCGCAGATGACGGAGACCTCCTTCCCCTCGAGGAATTCCTCGATGAATACCTGGTCCTCGCCAAATTTTTTCTGCACAAACACGGTGTCGAGGAATTCCTCGGCCATGTCGGCCCCGGTGCAGACCGCCACCCCCTTCCCGGCCGCGAGTCCGTTGTATTTCAAGACCGTCGGGTAACCCGAAATCTTCTCCCGGGCCTCCTCGACGGAGGAGACGACATCAAAGCCCCCGGTCGGCACGCCGTGACGGGTCATGAATTCTTTTGCATAAATCTTGCTGCTCTCGAGTTGAGCCGCTTCGCGCAGGGGGCCCCAGGCGGGAATACCGGCTTCCCGGCAGCGATCAGCCAAGCCCTGGGCCAGCCAGACTTCTTCACCGATAACGCAGAGGTGTATACCCTCGTCCTGCAAAACCCGCATCAGGCCATCAAGCCCCTCCTCCAGGACACAGGTGGCGAGCGTGGACATGCCGTCGCTGCCCGGATAGGCAAAGAGTTCATGGTCCCCGGGTGAATCATGCAGGGCCTGGACGAGTGCATGCTCCCGGCCTCCCTTACCGACAACGATTATCTTCATCGAAACACTCAATCCCTTGTTCTATCCAGGCGGTCATATTTCACGTCGACCCGGTGCCTGATCCAGGCCTCGATATCCAGGCTCTCCAGGTCGACGAAGACATGCTTCACTGCGTCGAGGAATTGGCTCTGGTACATCTCCTCGGGTTCAAGATAGCTGCCGTGCGTCCAATCATTCCACGCATTGATCAGGATAAATTTTTCTTCCTCGCCACTGGCCGCTTCCTTTGCATGCTTCAGTACCTTGGTAAATTTCGAGGGCGTGTTGCTCCTCAGGTACGGGCCGTACGGATAACCGCGTTGTTGCTTCCAATCCACGGAGGAATCCGTAAGCGGACCTGGATCGTAGCCCATGACCACCGTGGGGAGATAACGCGCCTTGAAGCGGGTCCCGGGGCGGACGAGCAGATTGGTCCCACCTCCTTCCGCAATGGCCTTGTGGTACAGTTCGTGCGCTTTCTCGTAGGGGGTGGCCGGGAAGTCCGGCAACACGATATCATCCGACCAGGTGTAGGAACTGATGGCATCCAACTCCAGTCCATCCACCAGCACATCGGCCCGGTCAGCGCTCAGGCCGTGCGAATAACCGACGATATAGGCATTATCGAAACCGGCAAGAATCGTCTTGTTACGCAGCCGCTCGAGTGCCCCTTCCGCCTGCTCGAGATTGCCCTCGAAGCTGGCGACAAAGTTTTCAAGATCGGCGATAGCGAGAAAGGGGCGATTCCCAACCTTCCAATAGCTCCGCTTTTGAAAATAATCGACGAAGTCCTTGGTGATCAGCTTGAAGGTATCGGGCTCGATCACCCCCGAACCCTTTTCCGGGTGGTCTCGATTGTCCCAATAGATTGCGACATCGAGGGTATGGGCGAGACTGAGCTTGTTCAGGTAAATATCCAGCGCCATCGACCGATAAGGACCATCATCGAAATGGTAATAATGGATGATCAGGGCGTCGATTCCGCTGTTCTGTATCAGGGTGAGCGATTTTCTGGCCACCGAACGCAAACCTTTTTCGTTCCATTCACGCCGGTGATCCCACACCGACTTCTTTGGCTGGATATGACCGATAAAATAGGGTGACGCAGCCGCCATCTTCACCCAGTCCGCCTCCGTACCGGGCACGTAAAAGGCGGCGACCTGGTACGTTTTTACCGGGGGCGGAGGTGGAGCTTTCTCGAAATAACCGCAGCCCGACAGCAGAAAAGCCGCAAAGATGCTCGACATTGCAGGGGTGAATTTCATGGTGCTTTACTATGCGGAGGCGGATGACAATTCAAACCATAAAAAGTGCAATCGGATGAAGAGCTCGCTGGTGATGACCCTCTTAGGAGAAGATCGACCCGGCCTGGTGGAGGAACTGTCCACCCTGGTGGGCGAGCATGGCGGTAATTGGGAGGAAAGCCGCATGGCCCACCTTGCGGGTCATTTCGCGGGAATTCTACGCGTGGTCCTGCCTGCCGAAGAGCGCGATTCACTGATGGCCGCCCTGGAGGGCTTGAAGCCGCACCTCGCCGTCCAGGTGACGGAGAGCCCGGACGCCCCGCCGGGGACAACGCTTCGCGCGGCGACGATCGAGATCGTCGGCCAGGATCGCCCGGGTATCGTCAGCCAGATCACGCGCGCGATGACGGCCCATCACATCAATGTGGATGAGTTGTCTACCGAATGCACCAGCGCACCCATGTCCGCAGAACAATTATTCAAGGCCCGGGCAAGGGTCCGGATTCCGGATACGGTCTCAATGGAGACCCTGCGGGATGAGCTGGAAGAAATTGCGGCCGACCTGATGATTGATCTGTCCGTCGATTAGACGGGGCTCCGCCCGGGTTTAGTCCCGGGTATAGCCCCGCCAGAACACCGCCGAGGCATCATCGCGCTCCTTCCCGTTAAATTTCGCGGTTCGCGGAACCTCCCGGGGATCCCGCGTGACCACGTGGGCATCCACGTAGGCGATGTTCACGCGGTTAGCGTGCCGGCGTTCCAGGCTTGCGTAATGGTTGTTAAAACGCACGGGTCCCGTGCCCAGGGAAAACCCATCAATCAATGCCATCGCAAAGGTGGGTGACTCCACCTTGTTCATCGGCTTGTTCCACTCATCGATCCGGGTCTCGTCCGTCGACGGCCGCTGCGGTTCGGCCAGGCGACCATTGTAGGAGAAGCTGTAATGCTGCCCACTGTGCCCGTGATTGGGCCGCAGGCCCCGCTTCGACGAGGGGCAGACAAAGGGGGTGCCAAAAACATGCCCGTACCATTTAATCTGCTTCGGCCAGCCGCTCTTCTCCCTCCACTCCCTGCCGGGAAACAAGTATTCGAACAGGAAATCCCTGGACCAGGTCCGTTTGGCGTCTTTCCCATTCGGCCTTACGTAGGGTTCCTTTACCTTGGGCCATGCATCACGGTTATCCTGCCCGTAGGCATGCATGCCCTTGACCAACTGGCCCATATTGGCCTTGCACTGCGCTGTTTTGGCTTTATTCAACGCCGTCGCAAGCGCGGGCATCAGCATTGAAACAAGCAAGGCCATGATCGCGATGACAACGAGCATCTCGATCAGGGTAAAACCGTTTTTCTCTTTTTTCATCATGGAACCCCTTCACAGGGGGATAATTACACTATATTAGGCCTCCGGCCTCCGGTCAAGGAGTAGTCCTCCCAAGGCTATCAGGAGCCAGGCACCATTCACGATCACCCCCGGCCATGAAACCTCCTTGGATCCACCAAAGCAGCCGCATTCAATAACCATTCCTTTTACCAGCGCGTAGCCCTGGACCCCGACAAACAACAGTAACAGCAGCATGCATATCACGCTTCCGGCTGAGCGTACGCAAAAGGCACCAAGGATCATCCCGAAGCCGGCGATCAGCTCAAGCCAGGGCAGATAGATGGCGACCGCACTGATATATTCGTCCGGCAGCATCTGGTAGGCGTGCACCTGCTTGCCGAAGATCCAGGGATCGGCGATCTTTTCCAGCCCGGCATAGATGAACACCGCGGCAACAATCAGTCGCAACAGGAAGGAGAGCAGGGCGATCATCAGGGCAGCTCCGGCTTGACGATGGTCTCGCCCGGGTCGGGCTCGATGGGCTTGCCTGCGGCCTTCCAGGCACTGAAGCCATCGACATAGACGGTCAGGTTGGTATAGCCCTGCTGGAGGAGCTGGTCCACGAGCTGAAGGGAGTCATCGCAGTTTTTCCCGTTGCAGTAGATCAATAAGGGATCGGCGGGCGTCGCCACCACGGAGATATTCAGGAAGTAATGCGCAAACTCGGAAACGGGTAAAGGATCCGCCATCGGTATGTGCCCGGCATCGTACTTTGCCAGGGTCCGCGCATCGACAATCAAGTACTCGCCGCTTTGCAGGGCTTCGTCCACCTGCTCCGTGGTGAAGATGCCAATGCCCCGCTCCTCCAGCTTATCGACGATACGACTGGTCCACTGGTAAACCCAGGGCAGGCGCTCTTTCGGCGCGCGGATTTGATTCGAGACCGAACCAAAACCCACACTGCACAAAACGAGCAGGATAATCGTTCCCGCCGTTTGCATGCCACCCTTTACCTGATCATTCATGGCCTGGAAGCCTAGTGACGAGGCCTGCAATTGCAACGGACAAGCCCACAAAAAAGCCGCCCTGCATCCACCGTTTTTTCAACCGGATCTACAGGTCACCCGTGCGGACCGGGACACTGGCCGGTGCTGCAAAGTATACGCTGCGGCCCGACTCACCCTCAACGATCTCGCCGACTATTTGAACCGGCTTGTCCGGATCACTGATATCCAGGACAACGGGCTGGCCCTCAAAGCCCAGGACGAAGTAATTGCGCCCCTGGACCGTCGCAAAATGCGCCGACAGATCCTCATCCAGCTGAATCATGACCGTCTCGCCTGCTACCGGGGGCGCATCCTGCACCGCCATCCGCAGGGGCTCGTCCGTCATGATCACATCGACCGCCTCGCCGGCAGCCCCGACAAAGAAGATCACGCCACCTTCGACCGTCAGGCTGGCGACCTCACGGCCGTTCACGCGGATCCCCACGCGGGCTGGATCATCGGTATCGATCTTGACGATGCCCTGCTCGACCGAGTCGTAACTGGCCAGGACATTCCCTGCGACCGGCACGACGACCGGTCCGTGCAGGGTCCGGCTGAAATCGTAGTCGATATCTTCAAGCCAGTAGAAGTAGTGCCCGGCTTCCAGCCCCGTATCCATCCAGGCATACGAAGCACCGGCCCCGGTACCCCGGCCCCCGACCATGTACGGGTTCACCAGGTCCCGCTGACCATCCATCGTTGCGCTGCGGTAAATCATGAAGCCCAGGTTGTCCCGCTCCCATCCCGTGGTCCAGTTGATGAGGACCCCGCCGACGGATTCATGTGCAGAGAAGGAGATTAATTCGATCGCCGTTGGATTCGCCACGAAGCCGAAGTTGGCCGTGGTGATACTGCTGCCGCTCTGGATAGCGAAACTGAACTGCAAGGGCGTCGTGTTATCCTGGACAACGGGAGGCACCTGTTCATTGTGCACCACGACCGTGTAGTCCCCCGGCAACAAACCGGTGAATGAATAGAAGCCCCGGTTGTTGTTGTTGGAAGCGGTAACCGTGCTGGCAACCAGGTTACTGACGCCCCCGATAACCTGGAATAAATCAACCCCGACGCCCGGCAGGCCGAGTTCGGCCAGCGTCTCGTTGGCGATCTGGTCCCGGTTGACATCCACGAAGACGGTGTTACCGATCTGGGCAGGGCGGATCAGGCCCGCATCTGCAGAATCCACCACATCACCTGAAGTCAAGTTAAACACATCGCTCAAGCCGGTCGCATCCACATTGCTGTCCAGGTTGGGATCCGACACAAAGGGGGTCGTGGCGACGAAGTTGGTGGGGATGCTGACCTCCACGAAGTAGGCCCCAGCCGGCAGTGCGGTGAACTGGTACAGGCCATTTGTATCGGTGGTCGTGGTGCCGACAAGACCTCCGCCATCAAACAGGGAGACCAGGATCCCGGTGATACCGGGCTCGCCCGGATCCTGGAGACCGTTGCCGTTGAGGTCTTCCCATACGCGATCACCAAAACTGTTGTTCTGCGTCTGGAACCCGTCGATCGTCTGGGTCACCACGCCCGGGAGTACGTTAACCACGGTGATGTTATCACCCGATGTCTGGTTCTGCCCCGGGGGCAAGGTGCTTTCCACCACGAGGACCGTCGCCGCTCCCACGGGCACCGTAACCATGTAGTCCCCATTCACGTCGGTAACGACCGAGGTTACTCCGCCCAGGATATCGGTAATGATCACGGTTACGCCCGGGATACCCGGCTCACCTGGATCCTGCACGCCATTCCCATTCTCATCGCTGAACACGGGGCCGACGATACTGCCGCGCGGTTGGTAGCCATCGTTCCCTACGAAGGTGCTGGACAAGGCGGTCAGGTTAAAGGTCTGTGAATCTATCCCGGCGGTCTGAACCACCCCGACCGGCAATGTGGTTTCGTCGACATCCACCGTGGTGGTTCCGGGTACAATGCTCGTGGCGTAGTTGCCATTGGCATCCGTAACCAGCACGGTACTGTTGCTCTGGCTGTCGGTAATCACAACCGAAACCCCTACCAGGTCCTGCTCGCCCGGATCCTGCACGCCATTGCCATCGGTATCTTCAAACACATGACCCGTGAGGTCTGCAAAGGTGGAGTCGCCGAAATTCTGCCCGGTAATCATCTGGTTGGCAGCCAGGCTAACCATGATCGTGTTGTCATTCGGACCACTTACGTCCGTCGTGCTGAAGAAGCCCGATGGATCGACTTCCAGCACCTGGTATACACCCGGCAGAATATTGGTGAAGATATAATCTCCATTTGCATCGGTTACCGTCGTCGCGATGACGGTGCCGTTCGTATCCGTGAGCTGAATGGTAACCGCCGCAATACCATTCGTATCAGGATCAAATACGCCGTTTGCATTCTCATCGATAAGAACCTTTCCGGCAATGGACTGCACGGGCAGGGGCAGGTCTCCACAAGCATCGACCACCGTGCTGGTGCCGGGCTCGAACAAGGTAGCTGCATTAAACAGGCCTTCTCCGGGACCCGCATTCACGGGATCACATGGATCGACCAGGGTCGGGTCCAGCACCAGCGCACGCGCATCAACGCTGAAGACCAGGGTATAGCGGTGGGCACCAGAAGCGTTTATTACCGTGTTGCTGGTCAATGTTTGATCCGCAACACCGTCAAATGACCCGTCAAACGCGCCCGAACCATGATCGTTCACAAGGATCGCTGTAATGACGAGGTCGGGGTCGAAGCCTGGCGTATCCGTAAGCGAATAGGAGCCGTTTCCTGCGCCGGAATTCGTGACCACGATGGCGTAGACCACCTCAAAGGTACCGTCCAGGTTGTTGGTCACCGCCGCCAGGGCCTTTACATGCGAGATGTCCGGCAGATCCAGATCCCCGCAAGCTTCTGCGGTATTGGTCGAAATACCCGGAACACGTACCGTCGCCACATTAAACAGCCCTTCACCCGGAGCTGGAGAAACCGGATTACACAGATCGACCAGCGATGGATCAGCGGCAAGGGCCGAACCATCCACATCAAAGTTCAGGGTGAAGGTATGGCTCTCGGCGGGCAAGAGCCGTACGCCGCTGGCCAGGGAGGTGTCTGCACTTCCATCATACAATCCGTCGAAGGCCCCTGAACCATGATCGCTCACCGTCACACCATTGATAACCAGTTCCGCATCAAAACCCGGCGCGTCGTCGAGATCGTAGTTGCCTGTCCCGAGGCCGCTGTTGGTAACGACCACACGGTAAACAACCGCATAGGTGCCATCCAGATTATTGGTCACCCCAACCAGGGACTTGCTGACATCGATGACCGGCAGGTTACAGTCCACCTGCATCACGGTGGAGCAGTTGTTGGAATTCCCGCATTCGTCCACGGCTGTCAACGTGATCGTTACCGCGGCCGGACCGGTTACCAAGGTGCCCGCGAGCGGCACCTGCGTCACGGTGATAACACCCACGGCAGAACAATTGTCGGAAAGGATATCCGGGGCCAGGGTCGGCACGCTGACCTGGCACATCGCGTCGGCCGTCACGGTGAAATCCGGAGGGCACACAATCGTCGGAGCGATCGTATCGACCACGGTCCAGGTCTGGGTGCAGCGCGTGGCATTTCCGCAGTCGTCGACAACCTCGTATATGTATTCCAGTATCCCCGGGTCGGAAGCGCAGCCTGCCCCGGTAACATTCGTCGCCACGACACGGATATCCAGGTTGGTATCACAATTATCCGTGGCGGGAACCAGCCCCGGAGTTGGGGCCGGGACATCGGCGAAGCACTCCACCGTTCCGTCCGCCGGACAGGCAAAAATGACGGGAGGCAGGGTGTCGACCACCGTGATGGTCTGGGTACAGTTCACCGTGTTTCCACAACGGTCAGCCACCTGGTACACGTACTCCACGAGGCCCGGATCCGCCGCACATCCGGTACCGGTGATATTCGTCGCAAGTACGGTTACCACGAGGGTAGGACTGCAATTGTCACTTGCCACGACCGAACCCGGGTCGGCGTCAGGGACATCCGCGAAACACTGCACGCTCAGGTCGGGTGCGCAGGCACTGATCACGGGCGCGCTTGTGTCCACGACCGTGATGGTTTGGTCGGAACTCGCCAGGTTTCCGCACGCATCCTGGGCGGTCCAGGTCCGGGTGATGGTCTGCGCATCCGGGCAGGCTCCCGCAACCGCGCTGTCGGAAAAACTGATGGTACTATTCGTCGAACAGTTGTCCGTGGCGGTGGCCACCCCCAGGGCATTCGTGCTGGTATCCCCGCCGCACTCGATGACCGCATCCGCCGGGATGCTCAGGACCGGGGCGGTCGTATCGACGACGGTGATGGTTTGATCACCGCTGTTCGAGTTGCCACACGCATCCGTGACCGTCCAGGTGCGGGTGATGGTGAAGGCCTGCGGGCAGGCACCGGGCGTAATAACATCCACGAAGCCGACCGTGACCGTGGCCGAACAGTTGTCGAGACCCGTCGCGACACCCAGCGCGTTGGTGCTGGTGTCCCCGTCGCATTCGATGACCGCATCCGCGGGGATACTCAGGACCGGGGCGGTCGTATCGACGACGGTGATGGTTTGATCACCGCTGGTCGAGTTGCCACACGCATCCTGGGCGGTCCAGGTCCGGGTAATGGTCTGCGCATCCGGGCAGGCGCCCGCAACCGCGCTGTCGGAAAAACTGATGGTACTATTCGTCGAACAGTTGTCCGTGGCGGTGGCCACCCCCAGGGTATTCGTGCTGGTATCCCCGCCGCACTCAATGACCGCATCCGCGGGGATGCTCAGGACCGGGGCGGTCGTATCGACGACGGTGATGGTTTGATCACCGCTGTTCGAGTTGCCACACGCATCCGTGACCGTCCAGGTGCGGACGATGGTGAAGGCCTGCGAGCATGCACCCGGCGTAATAACATCCACGAAGCCGACCGTGACCGTGGCCGAACAGTTGTCGAGGCCCGTCGCGACACCCAGCGCGTTGGTGCTGGTGTCCCCATCACAGGCGACGACGGCATCGGGCGGCAGGGTGATGGCGGGCTGTTTCTCCCAGAAAAACCATGCAAGAGCAAAACCCACCAAGGCTATTACAAGTATCAAAGGCCACATTCTTCTCGCAGACCTTGTCGGCGGCAAAGAAGTTTCGAGGTCAGAACCTTTTGGGCTTTTCGATGTTTCGCTTCCACCCCGAAAATCACCGGTCGCTTTAACCGGAGGTAACGCCGCAATCAAAGAATCCTTGGGAGCCCCAGGTTTTGCTCCGCTTAGAATGGGTTCGCCTTTCTCGTTGAGCACTGTGACACCCCATATAAT
>JAYGFS010000489.1:0-8379 GCA_046581765.1 Verrucomicrobiota bacterium | reverse complement strand
CGGCCTGGTCGAAGGCGACCGGCTCGGGACACGCACTGGAGATCGGCCACGACTTCATCCGGCAGGAATTAAAGTGCGAATGGGAAACCTTTAATGCCGAGCGGAGCGAATCCATGCCCTGGCTGGCCGCCCTCGTCTGCTGCTCGCTCTTCGATATCGCCGTGCACGACGCCTACGGCAAGCTGAACGGGTGCCCGGTGTATGAAACCTACAACGCCGCGTACCTCAACCGGGATCTCAGCGCCTTCATCGAGCCGGCTGAAGACAGCGAGGTGGACTTTTCCGGGGTGTACCCGGACCATTATCTCATCCGCCCGCGACCGGATGTGCTCCCCGCCTGGCATTTGGTCGGCGGCCTCGACGCGCTGGCCGCCGCGGACCTCGACGGAAGCGAACCGGACGATGGCTACCCGGTTACCCTGGAGCAATGGATCGCGACGGATGGATTGACCTGCCTGAAAATCAAGTTGCGGGGGAACGATGGAGCCTGGGACTACGCGCGCATGGTCCGCATCGGCGAGATCGCCCTGGCGATGGGCGTCACCTCCCTTAGCACTGACTTCAATTGCACCGTCACCGACCCCGCCTACGTCAACAACATCCTCGATCAACTGAAGGGTGAATACCCGGCCATCCACGACCTGGTTCTCTATGTGGAGCAACCCTTCCCCTACGACCTGGAGGAAAATCCGATCGACGTACACAGCGTATCCCAACGCAAGCCCTTGTTCATGGATGAAAGCGCCCACGACTGGGAAATCGTCCGCCTGGGCCGCAGCCTGGGCTGGACCGGGGTTGCGCTAAAAACCTGCAAGACGCAAACCGGCGCGCTGCTGAGCCTTTGCTGGGCCAAGGCCCACGGCATGGACCTCATGGTCCAGGACCTGACCAACCCCATGCTGGCGCAAATTCCGCACGTGCTGCTCGCCGCCCATGCGGGCACGATCATGGGGGTGGAAACGAACGCTATGCAGTTTTACCCTGAGGCCTCGAATGCCGAGGCGGCGGTGCACCCGGGAATCTATCGACGGCGGCAAGGCGCGGTGGATCTAAGCAGCATCCACGGCGACGGCTTCGGTTATCGACTGGATGAGATCGATCACGGCGGGTCGGTATAGCACGGCATTTATTCCGGGCCAGACGCAAACGCCGCATTCACAAGCGAAGAACTTTCCGCTACAATGGCCCCATGGATGCGCTGACCCTACGACCCATGCACGAGGAGGAATGGCTTGACGTCGCCCGCCTGATCACGGTTTCCACCAACGACTGGTACCGCTCCCACGGGATGAACGCAATTTTTACCGGTCCGCCGGAAGACCAGATGCTCTTCTGCGAAGTCTATGAAGCCCTCGACCCCGGCTGCTGCCTGGTTGCCGAGGACATGGAAACCGGTGACATCGCGGGCTCCTGCTTTTACCACCCCCGATCGACCCACGTTTCCCTGGGCATCATGAATGTCCATCCCGACCATTTTGGAAAAGGCGTCGCAGGCCGCTTGCTCGACTGGATTATCGACTACGCCGAAACCCTGAACCTGCCCATGCGACTCGTCTCCAGCGCGCTGAACCTGGACTCGTTCTCGCTCTACAGCCGCCGCGGCTTTGTCCCCCAGCGCGCCTTCCAGGACCTGCTCATCACCATCCCCGCCAAGGGCTTCCCCGAAGCGGAACTCAGCAGCGGCTTTATACGCGACGCGATCGCGGAGGATGCCGAGGCCATCGCCGCGCTCGAACAGGAGTTGCTCGGTATCGACCGCACGAAGGATTACCAGTACTTCATCGAAAACAAACCCGGCTGCTGGCACGTGGCCGTACTCGAATCCGATGATGGCGAATTGCAGGGTGCCGTGGTATCCGTCATCGATCCCGGGAGCAAAATGCTCGGACCCGGCCTCGCGCGCGAACCCGATCAACTCGGCGCCCTCATCACGCACGAATTGAATCAGCGCCGAGGCGAAACCCTGGTGCTCCTCCTCCCCGTAGACTGCCCCGAACTGGCGCACCGCATGTACGCGCTCGGGGCGCGCAACTGCGAATTGCACTTCAGCCAGGTCCGCGGTGAAATGCCCCCATCTTCCTGTGCCTACATGCCGACCTTCATGCCCGAGACGGGGTAAAGGGGTTGGCGCAGGCCCCAACGGCGCTTGGGACGATCGTTTTTCCCGCTCCCGTGCATCGTTGACTGGGGCGAGGGGTCCAGGCACGGGCCTCCCGGTTCGGGGCGACCTGGGGGCCTGGCTTTCCACCTGCGTGAAGGACCGTTAATAAATACAGGTGGCTAAGTCGTTATAGATCATTAGGTTACACAATCAATTTGGTTTTACATTCATTTACACGCTTGTAAACCAACATAACCCAACATATAATCGCCCGTATACCCTAATTTTTGGGTGAATCGGGCATTATGTCAGACAATATCATAAACGAAATCCTAGCAAACACAGGTCAGGACCTTCCCCGCTCGGTGGTTGAGCACCTGGTACGGGACAGCCTGCAGAAACGTTTGAACCGTGATTCGGCCCCGGTGACCCGGCCCCCGAGCCCCCTGCTGGTCAACGCCAGTGCCCGGCATTGCCACCTGACCCCGGAGGCGGTTGAAATCCTCTTCGGGCCCGGCGCGACCCTGACACCGATGCGAGACCTGTATCAGCCCGGTGCCTTTGCTGCGAAGGAGACGGTGACCCTGGTCGGCCCGCGTTCCCGGGTGATCAGCAACCTGCGCATCCTGGGCCCCTGTCGCGAGCTCAACCAGGTCGAGCTCGCCTTCACCGATTCCATCGCGCTCGGTTTTGATATACCGGTTCGCCAGTCCGGAAATATTCCCGCGACCCCGGGCTGCATGCTCATGGGCCCCAACGGCTTTTTTGAAATGGACGACGGCGTGATCCGGGCGGCGCCCCATGTACACATGGCGCCGGCGGATGCGGCCTTCTACGGCGTGGAGCCGGGCGACTACATGAAACTCCGTGTCGGCGGCGAGGTCGGCGTGACCTTCGACCGCATCTTCGTTCGCGTCGACCCCCACTTTAAACTCGAAGTTCATATCGATACGGACGAGGCAAACGCCTGCGGGCTGAATGCGCAATCGCCGGTCGAGTTAATTAAATAAATCTAACGCGTAAACCAAACCAGAGGTAAACCATGAGTGAAGCATTAGGCATCATAGAAACCAAGGGCTACGTCGGTAACGTCGAAGCAGCAGATGCGATGGTCAAGGCGGCCAACGTATCTATTTCCAAGCTGATCCAAATCGGCGGTGGATTTGTCACCATTCTCGTTCGCGGAGACGTCGGCAGTGTAAAGGCATCCGTCGAAGCCGGAGCGGAAGCGGCCAACAAGGTCGGTGAACTTACCGGCTCCCACGTGATCCCACGTCCGAACGCGGACCTGTTGAAGCAATTCGGCATTAAGTAATTTAACCCCCTTAACTGGAGAAAACCCATGGCTAACAACTTAGCAATAGGCATGATTGAAACGGTCGGCTTGACCGCATTACTCGAGGCGGCAGACGCCGCATTAAAAGCAGCTGATGTCGAGATGACCGGTTGGGACAAAGTCGGCAGCGGTCTCGCTACCGGGTTTTTCAAGGGCGAAGTCGCCGCCGTGAAGGCAGCCGTCGAGGCGGGTGCAGAAGCGGGCGGCCAAGTAGGCCAGATCGTGTGTGTGAACGTGATTCCGCGCCCGCATGACGACCTCGGCGGCCTGGGCGACTGGATGTAACGGCGCTCGCAGGAGCGGGATCCATCATGCCCGCTCTTTTTGAGTACACGTACACATAAGCACAACCCATGAAAATACTCGTAGCCAACTTCGGCAGCACCTCCTTCAAGTACCGTCTATTCGACATGAACGGTCGTGATGAAGCCGTGCTCGCCAAGGGTGGATACGAGCGGGTGAGCGACTACAACGAGGTCGTCGACGACTGCCTCAGCACCCTCCTCAACGAAGGCGCCATTGACAGCCTGGACGATCTGGACGCGGTGGGCTTTAAAACCGTGATGGGTCGGAACCTGTCGGGCTGTGTATGCGATGACGACGCGGTGATCGAGGCCTTAAACGGCTTCGCCTCCCTCGCCCCGGCGCATAATCCGCCTTACGCAAATGGGATCCACACCTTTGCCGAACGAACCCCGGACACGCCGCGGGTCGCGCTGTTCGAGACCGCGTTTTATCAATGGGTCCCGGAAGCGGCGAAGGTCTATGCGGTGCCCAGGGACTGGCGCGAGGCCGGCCTCGAACGTTACGGGTTCCACGGCGCGAGCCACAAGTTCGTTGCCGAGCGTTCTGCAGAACTGATGCAACGCGAAGACGTCGCAGAGCGCGTGCGTGGCCTCTACGTAGACGGCCCCGGCGACTTCGCCGGCCAACCCCTGCGCGTGATTTCCTGTCACCTCGGCGGGAGCAGCTCCCTCACCGGCATCGACACCGGCATAGCCATCGGGACCAGCATGGGCTTCACGCCGCAATCCGGCCTGCCGCAGAACAACCGGGTCGGCGATCTCGACTCGGGCGCGGTGCCCTTCATCATGGACCAGTTCAATCTCGGTATCGATGAGGTGCAGACCGCGATGACCAGGGAAAGCGGCCTGTTTGGACTTTCCTGCGGAGCGGGAAATGACATGCGCGACATCCGGGCAGCGAAGAACGCCGGGGACGGCGATGCCCGCCTGGCCATCGACCACCTCGTCTACAGTATCCGTAAATACATCGGCCAGTATCATCTCGAGATGAACGGCCTCGAAGCCCTCGTCTTTACCGCGGGTATCGGCGAGAACGATCCCGAGTTGCGCGAGGCGGTTTGCGCCAATTTATCCTGCATCGGCCTGGAACTCGACCCCGAAAAGAACAAGCAGGTCGGCACCGAATGCGAAATTCAGCGCGATGATTCGACGGTAAAGGTCCTCATCATCCCCACAAACGAAGAATTGATCGTGGCGCGCGAAACAAAGCGCCTTTTAGAGGCTCAGCGGACGACCGCCGGGCCGATAGTTTAAACAGAAACCGAACGGAGATAGAAACATGAGTCAGGAAGCCATTGGACTGTTGGAAACCCGGGGATTGGTCGGGCTGGTAAGCGGCACCGACGCGATGCTGAAAGCCGCGGACGTGAAGCTGGTCGGCCCGAAGATGCAGGTCGGAAGCGGCCTCGTTACCGCGGTCATCACCGGTGACGTAGCGGCGGTAAAAGCAGCCGTGGATGTCGGCGCACAGACGGTCAACGAGATCGGTGACGTGGTCAGCGTACAGGTCATCCCGCGCCCACACGGCGACGTGGACCAGATCCTGCCGAAACCCCCAGCGGGAAAGAAGTAGGCCGATGTTTCTCGGCAGAGTCATAGGCTCGGTCGTCTCGACCAAGAAGGACGACAAGATGAGTGGCCGGAAACTGCTGCTCATCCGTCCGATGCTGATTGACGAGAAAAACCCGTCCCGGTTGCGTCCCGGCCAGAATACCCTGGTCGCGGTGGACAACCTGGGTGCGGGGGTCGATGAGTTGATTCTGTTTGCCCAGGGCAGCTCGGCACGCCAGGCCTCGGGCCTGAAGAGCATGCCGATCGATGCGGCGGTCGTCGGCATCGTTGACGCCGTCGATGTGCTCGGCAAAAAAGTATACAAGGCAGAAGCATAACGCAGCGGAGAAACCACGATGAGCACACTCAACGAAACCCTGATTCGCGATGTTGTCAGCGATGTGCTGAACCAGTTGGGCACGCCGGATGACACGAGCGCCCCGGCAGAAAGCCCCTGCGCCTGCGGCAAAGCGGAATGCACCTGCAACCAGGACCCGGGCAGCTGTGGGTGCGGCGGAAAAACGGCACCTGGTGACGGGAAGCACGGCGTGTTTACCAGCGCCGAACAAGCCGCGGCGGCGGCGGCGGATGCCTTCGAGGCCCTGCGCCTGCAGGGATTCGAAGGCCGGGCCAAGGTGGTCAACATCGTGAAAACGATCTGTGCAGACAAGTCCGTCGAGTGGGGCGAGCTGGAGTTTGCCGAAACCAGGATCGGGCGCCTCGAACACAAGGTCACCAAGCTCGAAGGAATCCCGGCAATTCCCGGGACCGAATGGATCCAGCCCTACGGGATGAGTGGTGACCGGGGCATCACCATGGAGGAGCACACGCCCTTCGGGGTGATCGGGGCGATTACCCCGGTGACCCATTCCATTCCCACCATTGCCTGCAACATCATTAACATGGTTGCGGCCGGCAACACGGTCGTGTTCAACGCCCACCCTAGCGGCGCACGATGCGCGGCGGAAGCGATCCGCACCTTCAACCGGGCCATCGAGCAGGAGATCGGCATCCCCAACGTGGTAACGATCATCGAAGAGCCCAGCATCGAATCCTTCAACGATATCTGTAAAAACGAGCATATTGCGTTGATGTGCGTGACCGGGGGACCCGCCGTGGTCGATGCCGCGATGAAGAGCGGCAAGCGATCCATCTGCGCCGGCCCGGGCAACCCACCGGTCGTGGTGGACGAAACGGCCCGGATCGACCAGGCCGCCGAGGACATTATCTTTGGCGGCGGTTTCGACAACAACCTGCTCTGTATCGGCGAAAAGCAGGTCTTCGTGGTCGATGCGGTGTACGATCGCTTCCTCCAGGCCTTTGAAAAAGCGGGGGCGCGCAAATTGGACAGCCAGCAGCTCGCGACCCTGACCAGCGAGGTTTTCACCTTCAGCGAGGACGATGGTGGATGCTCACACGCGGTGTTGAACCGCGAACTGATCGGGGCGGATCCCTGCGTCCTTGCCCAGCGCGCAGGCCTAAGCGTTCCCGAGGATACCCCGCTGCTTTTTGCAGAAACCGATGCCAGCCACGTGTTTGTCATCGAGGAACAGATGACACCCATGATTCCCATTATCCGGGTTCCCGATGTACACGAGGGGATCGCACAGGCAAAGATATCCGAACACGGCTACAAGCACTCATCGATGATCCACTCCTTGAATGTGGAGCACATGACCGCCATGGCGAAAGCCCTGGACTCGACCCTCTTTATCAAGAACGGCCATTGCCTCGCCGGCCTGGGCAGCGGTGGTGAAGGGTACGGAAGCTTTTCCATCGCGACGACGACCGGGGAAGGAATTACCACCCCGATGACCTTCACCCGCAAGCGCCGCTGCGTGATGGTGAACAATCTGAACCAGTTCTGATGATCCTCGCACGCATAGAAGGCAACGCGATTTGCACCATCCAGCACAAAAGCCTCCGTGGCTGGCGCCTGGCCATGTGCCAGGCGATCAATGAGGCCGATGAGATGACCGGCGAACCTTTCCTTGCCCTGGACGGGCTGAATGCCGGACTGCACCAGCGGGTCTTGGTTACGACCGATGGCCGGGGGATTCGCGAGCGGGTTGGCGATGCCCACTCCCCGGCGCGCTTCATGATCACCTGCATCCTGGATGAGGCCGAAGCATGAGAATCGGCCAGGTCATTGGGAAAATCGTGCTCAGCAGCATGGAACCTTCATACCGGGGTGGAAAATACCTGGTGGTCATGCCGGTGACCGGGAAACAACTGGCCGGGGCCTCGCTGGATCCTCCGTTTCCCGCGGGAAACAGTAACGTCGTGTACGACAACCTCGGCGCGACCGACGGTGATTTAATCGGGTACAGCGAAAGCGGTGAAGCCGCGGCGGCATTTTTGAAGCCGACGCCGGTAGATGCATTTAACGCAGGAATTATTGATCGATTTAATTATCAGCCACTGGAAAGCACCTGACGGCGACAGCCCCTTATGGTCACCCCAGTGGATGCTGATCAAGTATTGGACGAGGTACGATGAAAAAACTATATACAGCCCGTGAAGTAGACGAACTGATCCGGGGAGGCGGCACCGTCGACGCTATTCCAGACGATGCCCTGCTGACCCCATCGGCCCGCGACGCGATCAAGGACTGGGCCCGCAGGAATAAAGTGGTGCCCCCGGCACCCGCGACGGCAGGCAAGGAACCGACGGTCCCCAGTTACGAATACACCTGGGAACCGGGCAAGGATGCGTCTACACCGGAAGAGATCGCCGCGTTTTTCAACGCACCCGAAATCGTAGCAATCAAGGAGCGCATCGTCGATATCGGTCAACGCATCTGGAAGATGACCTTCGTCGACGGGAACGGCGGGAACATCACGGTCCGCGTCGGCGACAATCTCGCGCTCTGTACCCCGACCATGATCTCCAAGGGCTTCATGCAGGTCTCGGATATCTGCCTGGTGGACCTCGACGGCAACCAGCTGGCGGGTGAACGCAAACGGACGAGCGAAGCCCTTACCCATTTTGGCATCATGAAACGCCAACCGAAGGCCAAGGCCTGTGTGCACGCGCACCCGCCCCACGCAACCGCGTATGCCGTGGCCGGCGTCGTGCCGCCAACC
>JAYGFS010000477.1:0-3269 GCA_046581765.1 Verrucomicrobiota bacterium | reverse complement strand
ACACCGGTGAGGCGACCATGAAGCTCGTGAATTTTCGCCCCTCCGTGGCCAGGCGGTCAATATGCGGTGTCTTGATGGTCTTCGACCCGAAGCAACTCAAGTCACCGTAGCCCTGGTCGTCGATGAAGATGATAACGAAGTTAGGCGCGGCCGCCCGCGGGCTGCCGACGGTAATAAACAGGGCCACAAATATCGAAAGGAAAATACGTATACGTTTCATGCACATTCGATGCAATCCCTGGGCACCTATGTCAAGTACGCGCACCAGGGGGAAGCGGACCGGTTAAGGATTCACCGGTAACTTCGAGGCCCATGCGGACACCTGGGCCCGAATAACCCCTTTTCCCGTGCCGTGCCACGTGGGATCAGGAGATGATGTCATGGAGAATATTTCCATATACATCCGTGAGCCGAACATCCCGGCTGTTGTGCTGAAGGGTCAGGCGCTCATGATCCAGGCCGAGCAAATGCAGGATGGTCGCATGGAAATCGTGATAGGAAACCGGGTTTTCCTGTGCATGCATGCCGAAGGTATCGGTCGCCCCGTAGCTCATGCCGCCTTTAACCCCGCCTCCGGCCATCCAGAGGGTAAAGCCCTTGTGGTGGTGCCCGCGTCCCGGCTTCTTTTCCTTGTTGGCTTCCTCGAAAGGCGTCCGGCCGAATTCCGTGGCCCAGACCACGAGGGTGTCGTCCAACAGGCCTCGCGCCTTGAGGTCATAGACCAGGGCGGCAATGCCCTGGTCTGTTCGCGCGGCATTCGATCGATGATTGTCCTCGAGGCCGCCGCGATTGCCGTGCGCATCCCACTTGCGCCCGGTCGCCCCGTCGAGAATCTCCACGAAACGTACGCCTCGCTCGATCAAGCGGCGCGCCGTCAGGCAGTGCCTGGAAAAGCCGTTGTTTCCGTAGAGGCGGTGGACCGCCTTTGGTTCACGGGAAAGGTCAAACACCTCGGGTGCGACAGCCTGCATCCTGAATGCGAGCTCGAACGCCTCGATACGACTTTCCAGTTGTGGTTGGCCGGGATGCCGCTCGCGATGCCGCCGATTCAAGCGCTGGAGTACATCAAGATGTTCCGTCATCGCGGAACGGGTCATGCCGGGGGGTACCTGGAGGTGGGGAAAGGGCGGCTTCCCGTTTTCCACCCGGGCCACGGTCGCCCGGCACCTCCCCGGTAACAGGCCGTGCTGGAACACGTCGTCCCCGGAGGTGGAGATGCCGTCCTTCATCACGACGTACGCCGGCAGGTCCTGGTTTTCCTGGCCGAGGCCATAGCTTACCCAGGAGCCGATGCTGGGAAAACCCGGGCGCTTGTGCCCGGTATGCATGAGCTGCTCGCCCACTGAATGGATGGCCGAGTCGGTGGTCACCGACTTGATGAAACAGATATCGTCCACGACCCGGCTCAGGTGCGGATAGATTTCGCTCACCCAGGCCCCGGATTGGCCGTGCTGGGCGAAGGTGAAAACCGAGGGCATGATTCGACATTGCTCGACGGCCTTCTCGGGATTGAAACCGGCCAGTTCCTCGGCGGAAAAAATATCCGAGGCGGTTTTACCCGCGTACCGTGCCAGGCCAGGCTTGTAATCGAAGGTTTCCAGGTGGCTGACCCCGCCGCACATGAACAAAAAGATGCAGTTCTTTGCGCGGGGACTGAAATCTGGGATCGCCCCCGCAACCTCGTGCTCCAGGAGGGCTTGCAGGGCCATGCTGCCGAGGCCGAGCTGCCCAAGAAAGCGACGGCGATTAATGGATGTAGATGAATTCATTTAATGCAAAGATGAGATGTGCGTATTGAACCAGGGATTGCTCGCCGTTTTCCCGAAAGAACTGAAGGCCGATCTCCAGTTCCCCGGGCAGGGGGTCCCTCGACAGGGCCCGCCGGTAGAGGTAGCGTACCTGCGCCTTCGCTTCGGTCCCCACCGCCTCCTGGACCTCTTGCGCAAAATGTTCTGCCAGTTGCCAGGCCAGGGGCGCATTCAGGGCAAACAGGGCTCCCTCCGGCGTGGTTCCCGTGCTGCGTGCGCCGGTACTCCGTTCGGTATCCGGTGGATCGAAGAGGCCCAGGGTCGGGTGCCGAACCGTACGGTGTGCCTGTAAATAGATTGAGCGGCGCCATTGGTTTGGACCATCCGGTACGTATTTCTTATAGCCCCCGATCGATAGGCTTGGACCGTACATCTCCGGGTTAAGCGCCCCGGAAACATGGAGCAACCGGTCACGAATCGCCTCGCCATCGAGGCGCCGGGGGCGCCAGTGCCAAAGCAAGGTGTTGCCGGCATCGATGGTGCGGGCCGCAGGGTCCAGGGTATCGGACTGCCGGTAGCTTGCGCTGGTCACCATCAAGCGATGCATGGGCTTCAAGCGCCAACCGTTGGCGATCAACTCGGCGGCCAGCCAGTCCAGTAGCTTCGGATGACTGGGGCGTGACCCCAGTGTGCCAAAATCATTGGGTGTTTTAACCAGCCCCTGGCCAAAGTGATGCTGCCAGAGCCGATTCACGACCACCCGCGCGAGCAGGACACCGGCTCCGTTCTCGACGTCGGTCAGCCAGTCCGCCAGCGCTTTCCGCGGCTCGCCATCCTGCCCATGGTCGATAGGTTGGCGCATCAGCACATCCAGGAATCCCGGCTCCACCGGTTCACCGGATGATTGCCAACGCCCCTTTTCCAGGACATGCGGCCGGGTGATGCGAATGGGGATCCTTTTCTTTTTCGCTATCGCCGGTTCACGGACATCGTCGAAAAAGACCGCGGTAAGCTGGTAGTACTCCCTGGTCGACATCGGGTCGACCGGGTGATCGTGACACCGGGCACACCCGAAGGTGAATGCGAGAAACGCGTTCCCGGTCGTGGACACCATGTCATCGAGGCGATGCCACTGCCGGTCATTGGGGTCGGCATTGTTCTGCAGGCGGGTACCCAGCTGAATGAACTGCTTGAGGGCACCGTAACGCGCAGCATGGGATTCAGGCGCGTCAACCAATTGATAGCGTACAAAAATGTCGAAAGGGAGATCCTCGTTCAAGGCGTGAATGACCGCGTCGCGATAACGCCAGGCATCCTTGCGGGGCTTGTCCTCGTTCACGGTCAGGATGCCGTCGGTCTCCCCGAAACGGGCGACGTCCAGCCAGTGACGGGCCCAGCGCTCACCGAACTGTGGACGCTCTAGCAGGCGATCGACCAGCTTTTCATAAGCATCCGGTGCCGGGTCGGAAACGAAGGCCTCCACCTCCTCCGGCGAGGGCGGCAGGCCACTCAGGTCGGCGG
>JAYGFS010000436.1:0-5468 GCA_046581765.1 Verrucomicrobiota bacterium | reverse complement strand
GCTCGATCAAACCCGCGCGCTGCTCAAGACCGCCCCGGCGGCCGACCGCGAGCGGTTGCAGGAATATTTTGATTCCGTCCGCATCGCTGAGAAGGACCTCGCCGAGGCGCAGGCCTGGCTCGGCCGGCCTAAGCCCGAAGTGAAGGCGCAGGCCCCGCTGGACATCCACGACAAGACTGATCTCGTCGGCCGCATTCGTCTGCTGTTTAATCTCGTGCCGCTCATTTTGCAGACCGATTCCTCGCGCGTGATCAGTATTGTCATTCAAAATAACCACGGCATCCCAAAGATTAACGGTGTTGATTCTGAACACCATAATCTTTCCCATCATGGACGTGACCCCAAACGCATTGAGCAGTTGCTCAAGATCGAGCGCGCCATCATGGGTTGTTTCGATGAACTGCTCACTGCGATGAAAACCAAGAGCGAAGCCGGCGGCACCTTGCTCGACCACACACTCACGCTGCTCGGCAGCAACCTCGGCAACGCCAGCGCCCACGACCCCCGCAACAACCCGATCCTGCTTGCCGGGGGAGGATTCAGTCACGGGCAATACGTCGCGCATAATGCCCGGCACAACACGCCACTGTGCAATCTCTTTTTAAGCATGCTTGGAAAAATGGAAATTGATACGGATTCATTTTCCTCAAGCACGGGGAGGCTGGAATGGTGAGGGAAGTCTTCCCCCTGGTATCAGCAAGCGTTTTTTGAACCAAGGAAATCAAGCAGCAGCAATAAACATGAAGAATCCAATCACCATGATCGTTATGGCGGGGGCTCTACAAAGATGTCATGGCCGACGCGCCGGACTGGAGATAAAGCAATGAAGATGATGAGAACAGAAGGTATCAAAACAGCCTTGCACTATGCCCTGGTACTGCTTGTCCCGGTCGCCATACCGGTCGCGGGGAAAAGCATCCACGGCACGGTCACCGGGGCGTCGGGCAAGGTCATGGAGGGGGTCATGGTCTCGGCCTTCGACGGGGACCACCGCAAGAGCATCTCGGTGTTCAGCCAGGCCGACGGTTCCTTTTCCATCGACGCGCTGCGCGCGGTCGACCACCGCGTGCGGGTACGCCTGATGGGCCAGCTGGACCAGTGGATCGAGGCGGTCAAGCCGGGTGGGCCTGCATTGGCGATCCCCATGCGCCCGGCCAGCGGCGAGGCCCTGGAGGAACAACGCCCCGCGAACAGCGGGTTCAGCATGCTCCGCTTCGACGACCCGCGGGACCGGATGAACTTCAAGATGATGTGCAGCTACTGCCACCAGATCGGGACGATCCCCTTCCGCACCCCGGAAAAACCCATCGACTGGGAAACCATGATCACCCGCATGGATGGCTACGGTGGCCTGTACCCGCACACCAAGCGCACCATTGTCCAGCGCCTGATCGACACCTACAAGGATGATGCGGTCAAGAAGTGGCCGCCCTTTGTTCCGCCGCCGGCGCCGAGCGGAATGGCCACCCAGGTAAAAATCACCTCGTGGGAACTTGGCAAGCCCTTCGAGGGTTCCTTCCATGACCTTGAGCTCGGGCCGGATGGGCTGGTCTACGCGGTGAACATCAGCAAGGGTCGAACCGTGACGCTGGACCCGGAAACCGGCGAGCAGAAAGCCTACCCACTTCCGCGTGGATCCTATGCGCCGCACTCGATCGAGCTCGGGAACGACGGCCACATGTGGTACACCCTCTGCGCCTCCGGCCAGATTGCCAAGTTTGACCTGGCCACGAAAAAATACACCGTTTGCTCGAGCGCGGAGGCCCCGGCGAAACGCGGGTCCTATCCCCATACCCTCCGTATCAACCCAAAGGACCCCGAGGGCCTGGTCTGGTACACCGACGCGGGGCGCAATTCCTGTTTTTCCCTGCACCCGGTCTCCCTGGAGGTGAAGGAATACCCGCTGCTCAAGAAAGACCAGGCGGTCGCCGCGGGCAAGGGCGAATCGCGGGGCGTTACCCCCTACGGGCTCGATTTCTCGCCGGTGGACGGGATGATCTGGTACTCCAAGCTGAACGGCAATCGTATCGGGCGCATCGACCCGGGGGCGCCGGACGGCGATATCAAGGAATGGAACCCGCCCTTCCGCGGTCCCCGCCGCCTGCACGTCGCACCGGACGGCATGGTCTGGGTGCCGGGTTTTGGTTCCGGGGTCTTCGCCCGCTTCGACCCGAAGCGCGAGGAGTGGATGGTCTACGAGCTGCCGGACGCAGCAAACCAGATCCCCTATGCCCTGAATGTCGACCCGAAAGGCTTCGTGTGGATTTGCGGCACGGGGAACGACACGCTGAATCGCTTTGACCCGCGGACGGAGGAGCTGGTCGAGTTTCGCCTGCCCATGCGCGTGAGTTACACCCGCGAGATCGAGTTCGACGCGGCGGGCAATGTCTGGACCAGTACCAGTGGCCCCGCCCGGCACATGGAGCGCGCCTGTGGCGAGGTGATCAAGCTCGAGCTCACCGGCGATCGCCCCGGGGGCGGCATTCAACTGGTGGGGAGGAAGGTGGAAGCCGCGCATTCCCACAACCGGGAAATCGCGTATGAGCCGAAGCCTTCGCCAAACCGGCCCTTGTTCGACCGGATCGAGGCGACGAAGGAGCCCGAGGGCTACCGGCCGGAACGCGGACGGAATCCCCAGGAAACCAGCCGGATTCATCAAGCGTATGTTGACCAGCGCATGGCCGGGCTGAGCGCTCCGCAACGGCAACGGGTGGGGCAACTCTGGAAGGAGAAGGTGAAGCTCGATCCCGGCATGGCCAATCGCGGCCGGTCCTTTGTCAAGATCCTGGAGTACGTCGCGCGGCAGAAAGCGCTATCCCCCGGGACGCGCGAGCCGAAGGGGAAGCCCGGTGCCCGCAGGAGCCCCGGGGAAAAGCCCGGCAAACAGCTGCTCTCGGGACGGGTCCGCTTCGCAGGTCCGCCCCCGAAACGCCCGCTGATACAAATGAACGCCGAGAGCCGTTCCGACTACCCGGAGCCCATCCGCGATGAACGGGTGCTCGTGGGCGCAGAGGGGGGGCTTGCCAACGTCTTCGTCTACGTGAAAAAGGGGCTGGAGTCGAAAGCGTACCCGGTGCCGACGGATGCGGCCCTGGTAAACCAGGAGCGCTCGATGTTCCGCCCGCGGGTACAGGGCCTGCAGGTCGGCCAGGTATTGCATATGCGGAACAGCGACCCGTTCATCCACAATGTCCGGTCGCTGTCACGCAAGAATCGCCCCTTCAACATCGCCCAGCCCCCCGGCTCGGAGGATCGAGAGAAGGTCCTCACAAAAAAGGAGGGACCGATCACTATCAAGTGTGATTTTCACCCCTGGATGACCGCCCATTTCTTTGTCATGGATCACCCGTTTTACGCGGTAAGCGACGCGGCCGGACACTTTGCGATCGATGGTCTCGCGCCGGGCAGCTATACCCTGGCCGCCTGGCACGAGGCATACGGTGAGCAGGCCCTGGAAGTCCGGGTCGGGCCGGGCGCAAGCCGGGCCGCGTTCACGTTTAAGCCGTGACCCGGGCCGGGCGTGGCATGCGTTGATTCACGTTGCATTCGTGGGAAGCTTCTGGGAAAAAAAGACATGAAAAAGATCCCCCTGCTGTGCTGCTGTCTGCAACTGTCCCTGGGGGCAGCTGCCCGGGAGGATGCCGCCCTCTATTTCCCGCCCGCCGAGGGCGAATGGGAACGGATTGACCCGGTTTCCATCGGCTGGGATGTCGCCAAGCTCCAGGCGTTCATGGATTATGCCGGCAAAAACAAATCCTCGGGCGTGGTCATCCTCTATCGCGGGCGCCTCCTGGCCGAGCACTATTGGCCCCTCAACCCGGCGGAGAAAAACCCCGGTGGCCCGCGCAGTGCCTACCAGCATATGCGCCTGGGCGAGGACGCCGGGGGCCGGGCCATCGAGGACGTGGCCTCCGCGCAGAAGAGCGTGACCGCCATGCTGGTGGGGATCGCCCAGCACAAGGGCCTGCTCAAGATCGGGGATCCCGTGCACACCTACCTGGGCAAGGGCTGGTCCAAGGCGCCGGCCGATGCCGAGGCCGGGATCACCATCCGCCACCTCATCACCATGAGCAGTGGCCTCAGCCCGCGGCTGCAGTACGTGGCCCCTGCGGGTACCCAGTGGTTCTACAATACCGGGGCCTATTCGCTCGCCCTGACCTGCGTTTCCAAGGCGGCCGGGATGGACGCCAATGAACTGACGGGGAAATGGCTCACCGGCCCCACCGGCATGAAGGATTCGCGCTGGGCCGTGCGCCCCTGGCAGACCAGCGTGCGGACCGATGCCAACCGTTACGGCTTTGCCACCACCGCGCGCGACCTCGCGCGCTTCGGCATCCTGATGCTGGCCAACGGAAACTGGGAAAAGAAAAACGTGCTCGAGGACAAGGCGTATATCAAGGCCGCCACCTCGCCCTCGACCAAGCTGAACCCCTCCTACGGCTACCTCTGGTGGCTCAATGGCGGCCCCTTCGTGCCCCGTGCCGCCGGGAAAAATAAACCGGGCCGATTGATTCCTTCCGCGCCCAGGGATATGTACGCCGCCCAGGGCAAGCTCAACCGGCGGCTCTTTGTGCTGCCCAGCCAGCAGGTGGTTATCACGCGCCTCGGCGATCAACCCGGCAGCGGGTTCAATACCGAGTTCTTCAAGCTCCTACGGGCGGCCAGCGGGAAATGACCGGCTGCATTGCAGGTCGGGAAAACCCCGCCAAGAACGGCAAGCGGGTGGCGGATATCCTCAAGGCCAACGGGACCCCGGTGAAGTACCACGTCATGGAAGGCATCGCCCACTACGGGATCTACCGCGAGAAGTTCCAGGAGGTGACCGCGATGGAGGTGGAATGGTTTGACCGGTACTTGAAACAAGCGGTGGAACCGTGACGCCTCGCTCGCCTGGTCCGCGACCCTTGCGCCAAGCCTTGGACCGGCATCGCTTGATGGGCATTCCCCGCATGGTCAAATGCGGCCTGGGCTTGATCCTCTGGACCGGTATCGCGGCCGGGGTGGAGATAGCGGGGCAGGGGAAGGCCGGGGAAAAACGCCCCGGGGACCCCGTATTTCCAACGGACCCCACGGCGCTCAGGGTACGCCAGGGCCTACTGGAGCCGATTGCAAAGGTGACCGGGGCGGGTGAGCGCCCCCCGAATATCGTCCTTATTCTGGCAGACGACCTGGGCTACGCTGATACCGGGGTCTACGGTTCAACCGATATCCCGACGCCGAACATAGACGCACTGGCGAAGGCGGGCGTGCGATTTACCTGCGCCTACGTGACCGCGGCCTCCTGCAGCCCCTCGCGCGCGGGCTTGATAACGGGACGATACCAGCAGCGATTCGGTTTTGAGTTCAATACCGCCGGGGCCGCGATCACGCATCGCCTGTACCGGGGGCTGGATCCCTCCGCCGTCACGCTGGCGGACGTCCTGCGGAAAGCGGGTTACGTCACCGGACTATTCGGCAAATGGCACCTG
>JAYGFS010000563.1:0-3802 GCA_046581765.1 Verrucomicrobiota bacterium | reverse complement strand
GTTTCACGCTTTACGGCGGTTGGTTACTTCTTCGGCAAGCGGTTGCATGAGGAGCTGGACGTGCCGATCGGACTGCTGAATTCCTCCTGGGGAGGGACGCAGATCGAGCCCTGGACGCCACCCGAGGGCTGGAAGACCATTCAAACGCACGACTGGGCAGCGAAGATACAGGCTGAAATCGAAAATCGAAACCCGGCAAGTGAGGCGGGCAGGGCAACCTATCAAAAGGGAATCGACGAGGTCCGCCGGTGGTTAAGCCAGGCGGAAAGCGACCTCGCGGCAGGGAAAATACCTAAGCCACTACCCCAACCCGCGGCACTTAGACAGAATCAGCGGGGACCCGCCATGCTCTACAACGCCATGATCCATCCCATTATCAACTACGGCATCCGGGGAGCAATCTGGTACCAGGGCGAATCCAACGGCGGCGAATACGAAACCTACTACCACAAGAAACACGCCCTGGTGAAAGGCTGGCGCCAATTGTGGAAGCAGGGGGACTTCCCCTTCTACTGGGTACAGCTGGCCAACTTCCAGGGGGATAACGAGCAACCCCAGGGAGGCGATGGCTACGCACGCATCCGCGAGGCGCAGCGCGAAGCGATGGATCTACCCAACACCGGCATGGCGGTCATTATCGATATCGGCGAGGAACGGGATATTCACCCCCGCAACAAGCAGGACGTGGGGCATCGCCTCGCGCAATGGGCCCTCGCCCGTGACGACGGGAAAAAGATCGTCCCCTGCGGCCCCCTGCCGGTTAAACATACCCTTGATGGGCAAAGCATCACGGTGCAATTCGAGCATGTCGGCGGCGGCTTAATCGTCGGCAAAAAGGAAGGCCTCGAACCCGTCACGGAGGTCACGGACGGCACCCTCGAGCGTTTCTCCATTGCCGGAGCCGACAAGAAGTGGGTCTGGGCCGAGGCGAAAATTGACGGCGACAAGGTGATCCTCTCCAGCCCGGATGTCGAGACGCCCGTGGCCGTTCGCTACGCCTATTCCAGCAATCCTAAAGGCGCAAACCTCTATAATCGGGAAGGCATTCCCGCGAGCCCCTTCCGAACGGATGACTGGTAAACGGAAAGCGCATTCCCTGCTGGGGATTTACCGTGTCAGGACCGTCCTGTATGGGGTCCTGCTCACGGTCTCCTGCTGCTTTACCCAGGGTGCTGCCCGGCCGAATATCCTCTTTATCCTCGTCGACGACCTCGGCTGGCACGACCTGGCCTGCCAGGGGAACCCGGCGGTAAAGACCCCGAACATCGACCGTCTTGCCCGGGAAGGCATGCGCTTTACCGATGCCTATGCCGCGGCACCGGTCTGCTCCCCTACCCGCGCAGCCATCCTGACCGGCAAATCCCCGGCCGCCCTGCACCTTACCAATCACCTCCCGGATCGCGACGGCTTCACCCCGGAGAAGGCGGCATGGCTGCCGGCAACATGCCTGGATCACTTGCCCGCTGAGCACCAGACCATCGCTGAGCACCTCAAGCGCGCCGGGTACGTCAACGCCTTCCTGGGAAAGTGGCATCTCAGCGGGAAAGGTAAAGGCTTGCCGGAATACGAGCCGACCAGCCAGGGCTTCGATCTCAATATCGGAGGCTGCTCCTACGGAGGCCCACCCACCTTTTTCGACCCCTACAGGATCCCCAACCTGGAGAACCGGAAGGAGGGTGAGTACCTGCCGGATCGACTGGCGGATGAAACGATCCGCTTCATGAAGGCGCATCGCGCGAAGCCATTTATGATCTTCCTCTGGAATTATTCCGTTCACTGGCCGATGGAGGCACCCGAGTCCTTCCTGGAAAAATACAAGGGACACCAAGGTCCAGGCCTGAACGATTTTCGCTACGGGGCGATGATCGAGGCGCTGGATGCCTCCTATGGCCGGATTTTCCGCGCGCTGGATGATTTGAAGCTGCGCGAGAATACCCTCGTGATCTTCACCTCGGACAACGGAGGCTTTGCCGGTGTGTCCGATAACCGGCCCCTGCGCGCAGCGAAAGGGCATCTATACGAGGGTGGGATTCGCGTACCCCTGATCGTTCGCTGGCCGGGAAAGATCCAGGCCGGATCGGAATCGAGGGTGCCGGTGATCAGCATGGACTATTTCCCGACCATCCTGGGTGCGGCGGGCATCGCATCGAGCGATCCAGACCTGGAAGGTGAAAACTTGCTGCCCGTGCTCACGGGATCGGGCCAACTGAAGCGCAGGTCGATATTCTTTCACTATCCCAACTATGCCTGGCATCGCGGAAACCGCCTGGGTGGGGCCATTCGTTCCGGGCGCTATAAGCTGATCGAACGCTACGATAACGGGGACCTGGAACTGTTCGACATGAAGGATGATTGGCGGGAACGGAAGAATCTTGCGGGGGAGCAGCCGGAATTGGCACAACGCCTGCGCAAGGAGCTGGCGGCCTGGCGGGAACGCGTGGATGCCCGGATGCCTCGCCGGCGCTGAAGAGCCAACACGCTTATACTGAAAAAGCGGCCCACTTTTTCATGCGTGCTCACAAGTGGAGCACCGATGGTTTAAACCTTATCCGGAACTTCGAAGCCCTTGCGGTATTCCCGCCCCAGCAAGGCCAGGGCTTCCGGCGTCGCCGTAGAGCCCGTGAAGGTCTCCCGCTCTCCATCGATATGCAGCATCGGGCCGAGCCGCACCGACTCCTTGCTCAGGTCAATCTCGTTGTTCGATACATGGTTGTGGAAGTCGTCGATCACCATGTCCCAGCCGTCAAAGTCCACGGTTTTCCGGGCTTGCTGCTCATTATAGGCCCCGCCAAGCCGACAGGATATATTTCCCAGGTGGCACCACGCACTCGAGTAGTGGGTCTCCTCGATTTCCGCATTCAGGTTTTCCTTCTTGCGCGAGCGAATGGCGTTCAGCCAGTTCTGCGCATGGCCTCGGCCGGCATCCCCCTTGAATTGTTTCAGTTTTTTTCCGTCGGCATCGTAGGCGTGGCCCCCTCCGCGACCGCCCTCGTACCGGCCGCCCTCGCACTCGATGATGAGGAATGCCCGGGACTTGCGGTGCCGGTAAATATCACTGCCCCTCACGCCTTTTTGCAGGGGCAGGTTGTGCACATCCACGATAACCGGAATATCCCCGACCTTCATGTAGGTGAAATGCGTGTTCGGGCTCGTCCCGGCATCATGCCAGGCCAGGCGACCCCCACCGGAAACCACCATGTCGGGATAGGCCGCCTTGTCTCTAAACGCCACGTTGCGCAAATCATCCAGGAGGTGCGGGCCCCAGTTGCCCAGCTCGCCATTGCCGCAGTTGAAATCCCAGTGCCAGTCGTAGTGAAACTTCTCGCGCATGATCGGAATATCCTGGGCCGGCCCCAGCCACTGGTTATAGTTGACCTCTTCCGGGGGCTTGAGCGGGGTGCTTCGCTTGCCGATGGATCCGCGTACCCCGTAGCGGTTGCATCGCACCCATTTCATCTTGCCAATTTTTCCTGAATCGAGGAAGGCCTTGATCTCTGCCTGCATCGGGTCGCTTCGCTGCTGCGTACCCCCCTGCACAATGCGGTCGTACTTTCGTGCCGCCTCGACCAGCTTGCGGCCTTCCCATATGTTATGCGAAACCGGTTTCTCGACGTACACGTCCTTGCCGGCCTGGCAGGCCCAGACCGAGGCGAGTACGTGCCAGTGATTACAGGTTGAAACCACCACCGCATCCACGTCTTTGGAGTCGAGCAGCTGCTTCATCTCGGTGGTGGACTTGGCCCCGGGGTATTTCCCGGCCTTGCCCGTGGCACGCTTGATGTCGGTATCACAGAGGTAGCTG
>JAYGFS010000344.1:0-6260 GCA_046581765.1 Verrucomicrobiota bacterium | reverse complement strand
CCGGACGTAGCTGTACACCTCGTCGCCGGTTCCCTGGAGGGCGAAGACCGGTCGCGCGTGTCCGGTGAGCCGCTCGCTGCGCAGGCCGAGTTTGTACAGCCCGTTCATGGTCTCGATGCAGGCCTTGGCAAACTCGGGGCCCTGAGCCACGGATCTTAATTTCACCGCAAGGACCAGCGAAGGAATGCCGATGTCCTTCATGGTGCCCTTGTACTCGTCACCGAGCAGGGCGAGCGTGATGTTCTTGGCCGGGATGTGATTGAGCAGGGTTCCATACTTCTGGGCTTTACTCGAGAGCAGTTTGAATGAACAGAGTTCGGCCAGGAGGTCTGTCGGCACCATCATCACCCCGAGGGGGATGTCACCGAGCAGTTTGCGGGTCTGGTCGATGCCGTGCTCGGGGGTGAAGGCGGGGTGGTCGGTATGCAGCCAGGCAGCCTGCATGGAGCCGGATAGGTGTCGTTTGTTCACCTGGTCCACGCGAAAGAAGCCCGGTTGGGGAAAGGTCGCCGAAGGCAGGTACAGGAAGCCGCGATCGCGGGCATCGCCCGCCCAGGTATTGAGCTGGCTCAGGGCCCCTTGAGGCAGGTCACCCAGGTTGGGCTGCAAGCCGTCGAGGCTGTCGATGGCGGCGTGGATGGCGAAAGGGTCCTCGCTGTAGCAGCCGATCAGCAGGCCTTCGGCGATGGATAGGCTCAGGCTGGGTTTGCCGGGCTTTTCTCCGAGGTCAATCTTCCATATCTTTCGCCCCCGATAGGGCTTCCGGGGGTGGAATTCCCTGGGCCCTGCGATAGCGAGAAGATGGCGCAGCTGCTGCCCGCGTCCGCCGATCCAGGAGACGATCAACCAGGCGGGCTTCTGGTGATGGCCCATGGCGGGAAGCCAGGCGATGACGCTTTCGTCGCTCGCGAGTTTGTCGACCCATTGGGCGGTGTTCGAGTCGACCGCGAGGTCCTTGAGTTTCTTTTCTTCAATACCCGCAGCCACGAGGGCCCCGTGAATGGCCGGGTTGCACATGAGTGTTTGCCACTGTCCCGCGAAATCAACATGCCGGGAATAAAAGGCCGCGTTGGCGGGAACGGCCTGCGACGCCCGCCCGGGTGCATAGGGTTCGTAGAAGGTCCAAGCGATACAGGCAACGATGAACAGCAGCGTGAGAAGTTGATGAGCAGTGTGTTTCACGTCCGTGATTCGGCCTTTACTTCGTCCCAGAGGGCGTCGAGTTCTTCCAGGTTCATGCCGTTCATATCCAGTCCCCGTGCGGAGGCCTTGGCTTCCACCTCGTGAAAGCGTCGGCTGAATTTCGCGTTTGCGGCCTGGAGAAGCTCCTCGGAACGGAGTCCTTTCTTGCGTGCGAAATTGACCACGGCGAACAGCAGGTCGCCCAGCTCTTCAGCGACGGCCGGGGCATCCCCGGATGCGATGGCTTCTTTCACTTCGGCAAGTTCTTCGTCCAGCCTGGGCAGCACGTCCGCAGCGTCCGGCCAGTCGAAGCCGACCCGTGCGGCACGTTTTTGCAGCTCGTGGGCCCGCATCAGGGCGGGTAAGGCCCGGGGTACGCTGTCCAGCACCGACTCGGATTTGCCGGCCTCGGCTTTTTCTTCCCGCTTGATCGCATCCCAGTTGCGCAGCACTTCATCGGAGCCGGAAACGGCGAGGTCGCCGAATACATGGGGGTGTCGGCGAACGAGTTTGTCGGAAATCGCGTTGACCACATCATCGAAGGCGAATTGGTCGTCCTCCATCGTGATCTGGGTTTGGAAAACGACCTGCAGGAGCAGGTCGCCGAGCTCTTCCTTGTGTTGGTCGACATCCCCGCGATCGATCGCATCCAGCACCTCATAGGCTTCCTCGATGAGGTAGGGTTTAAGGGTGGTCAAATCCTGCTCGCGATCCCATGGACACCCGTTCTCTGAACGGAGGGTGGCCATGATGTCCAGCAGGCGATCGATCGGCGCGGTCATGTCTTGAGAAAAGCCGGTGCTACCGGCACCTGGCTGCCCGTTTACTCCGGCAGATACTCGAACAATTCGTCGAGGTCAATCTCATCCAGATTGTCGACGACCATCAAAGCACCGCCGTAGTCCTGGAAACCCGTCAACGGGTCCGGAATCGCGACCGTGCGCATGCCAGCGGTCAGGGCCGACTTGCAGGCGTACTGGCTGGTTCCGAGCACGAGGCAGCTACGCGGATCGACCTCCATTTCCTTGGCCACGCGCAACCAGGCGTCGGCGCGGGGGAAATGACGGTCCACATCCTGGAAGGTGAACAGCTTGATACCGAGGCTTTCGAGATCGAGCCTGGAGGTTAAGGCGTTGAGAATTTTTTGCGGCAGGCAGCTGACGGCAGCGAATTGGATGCCGCGGGGTTCGGCCTTCTCCAGGATTTTCTTGAGGCCATCCGGGAGATCCGGTTTGGATGAATTGAGATAGAGGCCGATACCGTTTTCCACGTCTTCAATCAGCTTCGTGGTCGACAATTTCTTGGCGCCTACAGCTTCCTGGACCGCTTCAATGTAAAATTGTGGCTTGGAAAACAGGCAGTACCGGGCAAACTCCGGGCCGGTGAAGGTGATGTTCTTTTCCTTCAGGATACCGCTGAGCACCTCAAAGGCTGCGTAGCGTGCGTTCCCGATCAGATTGTCCAGCTCAAACAGGATCGCAAAAGCGGGCTCATTGCTGCCCGTCGTTTCGTCCTCGGCTTCTTCCGAAGCCGTTTCAGCGGTGGGATCTAAAATGTCGTCTACGTTCTCCTGCGTATCTTCGAGCATGGCGTGGTCTCTCCTGGGAGTGGTTGCCTGAAAAAACGCGAAAACCTACGTATCCGGCCCCTACAGGTCAAGTACAGCTTGGCTTTATTATCGATGGCCCCCGGGTACTTTATCCTGTAAGCCATCCGGGGTATCTTCTTAGTTGAACGCAAGATGAAGTATATTCTAAAGGCTTTATGGCTACTTACAACCGTGTTTGCCGTCCGGGTGGGAGCGGGCGGGGGTCCCTTGCAGACCCTGGTTATCGTCAACAATAACGAGACCCAGTCCCTCGAGATCGGACGCTATTACGCGGATGCGCGGGGGATTCCCGAGAACCATATCCTGCACCTGGACGTACCTTTTGACCCGGTTATCTCGCTCGGTGTCTACGGGGCCACGGTCTTGGTCCCCGCGCTTGATTATCTGGATACCCATGGCCTGGCCGACCAGATCAGCACCTTTGTCTTTACTTTCCGGCGTCCCTACCGGGTGTGGACCAGTGGCAAGGAAAACGGACTCACCTCTACGTTCTATTATGGATTCAAGGATTACTCGTTGGCCATCCCCTGTGAATTGGCAGCTGGCGCGCTGAACGAGTACGCGGGAACCGAGACCTCCTTTGAGCCCGCAAACACAAATGGATACCGCCTGTCTGCCATCCTGACCCTGGATACCCTGGCGGAGGCGCAGACGGTGATCGACCGTAGCGTCAGCGCCGACTTTTCCATCCCCGGCGGGAACGCTTATTATCTCTATACGTCCGATGCCGCGCGCAATGTGCGATGGCCGCAGTTCGATGAAGCTCAGTTTATGCAGAGGCTGGTGCAGCCGACCGTCCAGGTGGAGTTTCGTTTTGCTGACTTCATCGTCTCCGAGAGCAACGTGCTGGCCTGTGTCACCGGACATCCCCAACCCCCTTTCATCGACAGCAATATCTATGTGCCCGGCGCCCTGGCCGACCATCTAACCTCGTACGGCGGCTTGATCGACCCGGTACCCAGCCAGACCTCGGCCAAGGAATGGTTACGGGCTGGCTGTGTCGGTTCGTACGGCACGGTTGTTGAGCCCTGCAATTTCACGAACAAATTCCCCGCGGCGTTGACGCATTATTATTATGCCCGGGGATTCAGCATGGGGGAAAGTTATTACCAGGGGCTGAGCCATCCCTACCAGGGTATCGTCCTTGGCGACCCCCTCTGTCAGCCCTATGCCATTCCGCTCGTGGTGTCCGTGCTGGGCGGGGTGAACCCGGTGGTGAGCGGGAACCTCGATTTGAACATCTCAGCCAGGAGTACGGAACCCCAGCGCTGGGTGGACCGGATTGAGCTTTACATCGATGGGTTGCTCCACGACACCGTGACCAATCTGGTCCCTGCGGCGGGGAACATCATTGAGGCAACCGTGAACGGGACGACACGGAGCTATACCGTTCAAATGAATGACGACTTGGCAGATATCGCAGCGGGCTTGCAGGCCGCGTTGGCCCTTCCGCCGGGATTTGGTGTGGATGCCGAAAGTCACGCCGATCGTTTATTGCTCAAGCAGCAGGCCCTGGGCGTGCCGGGTGCCGGGATCGCCTATTCGGCGGAAGCGAAGATCGGCTCGGCCACGAGGCAGACCGTCCAGGTGCAGGCCCTATCCACCACCTTGCTCGAAACCCCTGCGCGTGCGCGGCAAGCCCTGCGTGTGGAAGGCAATCCCTCCTTCGGCCATTCCCTGTCCGCCGCCATCAAGCGCCTGGATGGCCCCGTCTTCACCCACGTGGTCAGTCGCTTGCCCGGCGACACCCGCCTGGACATGGTCACCCGACTGATGGATGCCATCAACACCGATGCCAACCTGCAGATACCGGAGGGCTGTACGGCCCGGGCCCTGGTGAACGACGAGAGCGAGAACAGCTCTGAATTTCAACTTTTCGCCAACACGAACACCTGGGAGAGCGCTACCCTTGAGGTACATTTCGATGTTACCGGCTTTGGCTTTGCCAATACCGACTACAACGGGACCTTCAGCTCCAATGCCGCCCAGATGGCCGCGCGCGGTTTGCTTAGCCTGACCCGCGGGCAGCCGGTGCTGAACGCACTCTATTCCCTGGATACGACGGGCCTGGCGGATGGGCCGCATGCCATGTCAATCGTGGCCTACGAGGGCAGCGCGGTGCACACCCAGGGGCAAACCAATTTTACCGTCGTCGTGGACAACCACGGCATGAGCTGTGACGTCGTATGGCCTCCAGCGGGCCAGACTTTTATCCGGCACCACCTGCTAAGCACCGAGCTCGCGGCCGTGACGCCGGCCGGGGTCATTACCTCGTTGGTACTTTTCGTCGAGGGCAAGGCACAACCGGCCCAGGTCTTTGACACCGGGGCTTACCCGTCCGGGCCACTGAGCCTGTACGCCGAGGCGCAGAATTCAGCCGGGGAGAAGGTGCGCAGCGACCCCGTGCTGGTGGTTCTCCTGGAAAACGAGGACGCGGACGGCCTGGCCGACGACTGGGAGATCCTCCACTTCGGGGACATCAGTTCCTGGGCTGGCACCAATGACGTGGACAACGATACCCTGGACAACGCGTACGAGTTTGTCACCGACACCGACCCCAATGATCCGCTGAGCTTTTTTTCACTCTCGATCGCCTTCGATGCACCGGTTCCCCAGGTCGGGTTGAGTTTCCCGACGAGCACGCAGCGCCTGTACCAGATCGAGGTCGAGGATGACCTGGTGAATGGGGACTGGAGCAGCCTCCTTCCGGCGTCCATCCCGGGGAGTGGGTCAGTAACGAATTTCTTCGAACCGGTCCTGATTCCCCTGCGCAATTATCGCCTGCGCATTTCGCTGCCGTAGGAAGACGGCTTCCGGGTTCGCCCATCTCACCGGTTTTGGAAAGCCCCGTCGGCAGGATCCTGCCCGGTGAAGACCGCGCCCGGCGCCGCATTTCGCCTCAGGTGGATACCGGATCGCTTCATTCGGAATACATTTAACCCATTTTCCGTTCGACGGAATCCCGGTGGCAGGGCACACTTTGCCCATGAGTCACTTCTCCCATCGCCTGACGGTCGAATACGCACACACGGACATGGCCGGTATTGTCCATTTCAGTGAATTCTTTAAATACATGGAGGCCACCGAGCATGCCTTTTTCCGCTCGATCGGTATGTCGATCAGCATGGATATCGACGGGCGGCATGTTTCCTGGCCGCGGGTGTCGTCTTCGTTCGACTTCAAGCGACCCTTGCGGTTTGAGAATGATTTTGATTCAGCATTGACGATTGAGCAAATCGGTACGTCTTCGATCACCTATCGTTGTGATGTCCGCATGGATGGGGAGCTGATGGCGACCGGGAAAACGACCAGTGTCTGCTGCGAAGTAGTTCCCGAGCAGGGCTTGAAGAAAATCCCGATTCCGGATGAGCTCCGGGTTGTGTTTGAGCGTGTTTTACGCGGGTAAATGGATGTTTAGCCGGGCAGCCTTCGCGGCAGGATACTCAGGCCTGCCCCCCGCATCGCGATG
>JAYGFS010000324.1:0-7017 GCA_046581765.1 Verrucomicrobiota bacterium | reverse complement strand
CTTTCCCGGGGATTACGCCAGCCTGATCCAGGTAGATGTTTCAGAAATGTCGGGGGTGAACGCCACCTGCTTCGTCCGCATCCCCTTTAGCATCCCGGACCAGGCCACCTTGGACGCGGTGGACACGCTCACCCTGAATATGCGCTATGACGACGGGTATGTGGCCTACCTGAACGGCACGCGCATCGCGGCACGAAACGACCCTCCCCTGGCCGACCTGGACTGGATCGCCAGGTCCTCCGCCCAGCAGCCCGACAGCCGTGCCGTCATCTACGACCCCGAGGATGTCTCCTCGCATATTGACCAACTGGTCGTCGGACCGAACCTCCTGGCTATCCACGCGCTGAACCGGAGTGAAAGCAGTTCCGACCTCCTCATCATGGCCCTGCTGACCGGCACCTCCTCGGGTACCGCCTCCGATGTCAACACCCATGCCGTGGCTTACAGCAACGCGTTTGCCATTACCGGGAGTGAAACCATCACCGCCCGCTTCCGCGCGGACAACGGGGCGTGGTCAGCCCTGAACGAAGCCAGCTACGTGATCGGCGTTCCCGCCACCTCCAATCGCCTGGCCATCACCGAGATCATGTATCATCCGGATGATGCATTTACCGCTGCCGAGCTCGCCGTGGCTACCGTGGCCTCCGACTTTGAGTACCTGGAAATCCTCAACGTCCATACCCAGACCGTGGACCTGACGGACTGCTATTTCACCCAGGGCGTCAACTTTCATTTTCCGGCCGGGTATTTTCTCGATCCCGGTGAGCGGACCCTGGTCGTCAACTACCGGCCAGCCTTCATCGCCCGGTACGGTGGAGAGCACGCATCCCGTATCGCAGGTGCATTTGAAAATGAAACCAAGCTGGCGGATACGGGCGAGCGCCTTACCCTGGTGGACGGGGATGGCCTAACCATTTTCTCCGTCCGCTATCGCGATGCAGACGGCTGGCCGTCGGTCGCAGACGGCGACGGCAACAGCCTGGTACGGGTAAACCCTTTCGCCCCATCGGACCTGGATGCGGCCGCGGCGTGGCGGGCGAGCTATGCCGCAGATGGCCAACCGGGGCAAGAGGACAGCCACCACTTCGACACCTGGATGACGACCCAGTTCAACCGGGAACAACTGGGGGACCCCGCCATCACCGGCATCCTCGCGGTGCCGCCAGGGGAATCGTTAAACAATCTCGTGCGTTACGCCTTTGCCCGGGAGCTGGTCCCGGCGAGCGAAGCCCTTGTCACGCCCTTCGAAACCAATGGCTACCTCGCCGTGCGTTTCCGCAACCGGATAGAGGCTCCGGATATCGAGTTCCGGGCATGGGTCAGCGCCAACCTGATGGATTGGGACATAAACCAACCCGGCTTCACGTATACGACCAGCCAGACCATGGAAGACCATGGCGACGGCACCCGGACGACCGGCATCTTCGACCTCAACCTGATGGATCGACGCTATCTGCGCCTGGAACTGAACCAGACCCCCAATCCTTGACACCGGGACCGCCGCGTATACGGTGCAGCCATGCCACAACGTTTACCGCCCTGGATTCGCCAATCCCTGCATACCGACAAGGGTTTCACGCAGGTGCACGCGCTCGTCGATGCCATGCGCCTGAACACCGTTTGCGAAGAAGCCCGCTGCCCCAACCGCCATGCGTGCTGGAACCGCGGTACCGCAACCATCATGATCCTCGGTGAAACCTGCACCCGGAGTTGCGGGTTTTGCGCCGTGAAATCCGGACGACCCAAGGGTCTCGACACCGACGAACCCCGACGGGTGGCGGCTGCCGCCAAGGCAATGGCCCTCAAGCATATCGTAATCACCAGCGTGAATCGCGATGATCAAGCCGATGGAGGATCCGCCATTTTCGCGGAAACGATCCGCAAGGTGAGGGCCGCCCTGCCATCGTGCACGATCGAAGTGCTGACCCCGGATTTCGAAGGTGTGGAGTCTTCGCTCCAGACCGTTCTCGAAGCCGGACCCCACGTCTACAACCACAACCTGGAAACGGTGAAACGACTACAGGCAAGCATACGCCCCCAGGCGAACTACGGGCGCTCCCTGAACACCCTGCGCTTTGCTTCACAGTGGCAGCCAAGGATTGGAACCAAGTCTGGAATCATGCTCGGGCTGGGTGAAACCGAGGAGGAAATCGTGGAGGCCTTGCAGGACCTGTATGACGCGGGGTGCGCCATGCTGACGATCGGCCAGTACCTCCGCCCTTCGCGCGAACATCTGGAGGTGGTTAAATATGTCGAACCGGAAGCCTTCGACCGCCTGGCGGATATCGCACGCGAGATCGGTTTTCCCGCGGTCGCCTCCGGCCCCATGGTTCGCTCTTCGTTTCGGGCAGAAGACCTCTACGCCCAGGTCGCCAGTCGCTACATGGACCAACCGTCCATGCCCGATGCGCGTTCTAACCTGCGAACCCTCTGAACCGCCCATGCCCGGACCTTCCAGATTCTGCGTGGTAATTCCCGCTTTTAACGAGGCCGGGCACATCCCCCCGGTGATCGAAGCCGTACGGAAACACGGGGTCGATGTCGTGGTCATCGACGATGGTTCCACGGATGAAACCACCAGGGTTTCGAAAGGCGCCGGGGCTCAGGTCATCCGCCAGGAAAGCAACCAGGGTAAAGGGGCGGCCCTGCAGCGCGGCTTTCAATACGCCCTGGACAACTTTTACGAGGCCCTGATCACCATGGATGCGGATGGCCAGCACGACCCCGCCGAAGTCGCGCTGTTCATCGACACCTACGACCGCACGGGAATCCCCGTGCTAATAGGCAACCGCATGGCCGACACGACAAACATGCCCATCGCGCGCCGATGTACCAATCGCCTGATGAGCGGACTCCTCGGGCGGCACATGCGCCAGTACATTCCCGACAGCCAGAATGGTTTTCGACTCTATCAGGTGGATGTACTGCCGATGGTTTCCACCGAGGCCCGGGGCTACGCGGCCGAATCGGAAATCCTGTTGAAACTCGATCGCATCGGCATCCGGATGGATTCCATCCCGGTGCAGACCCGGTACGGAACCGAACAGAGTAAGATTCGCCCGGTGAAGGACAGCATTCGGTTTTTGAGGATGCTGTTCAGATATGTACGTTAGTTTTGGGAAAACCACGCAGAAATTTATTCCCCATTAACAACCCCTAAACCATTCCCCGAGCCACGAAGCATCTCGACAAACACGCGGGGAAGTTTAGTTGCAGTTATAACCGGGGTGGGCTAATCAGGTTCGTAATCCTTGAAACGGATAGAATTCCTATGCGGCTTTATCACCTGAGCTTCACCGCTATGTCTTTCCTGGCCAGCTTGCTGCCCGTTGCTGCACCTGCTAAATCCCTGCCGCCCAACATCCTCTTCATCCTCTCGGACGATCACGCACTGGAAGCGATCGGGGCCTACGGATCGTGGCTGAAGGACCATGTCCAAACCCCGACGATCGACCGCCTGGCCGCGGAAGGCATGCGCTTTACCAAGGTCTGCTGCAACAATTCCATTTGCTCACCAAGCCGGGCCTCGATCATTACCGGCCAGTATTCCCACACCAACGGGGGAATCAATCTGAATTGTTCCTTGAAGGAAGAGGCCCCCAGCTACAACCGGCAACTCCAGCAGAACGGATACCAGACGGCCGTCATCGGCAAGTGGCACATGAAGCATATGCCCCGGGGGATGGATTTTTTCGCCGTGACGAAAGGCCAGGGGAAATATGTTGACCCGACGTTTTCCTGGAAAGACAAGACCACAACAAACCATACAGGATACTACGCCGACGTGTATGCCGACGTCGCACTGGACTGGCTCAAGCATCGGGACAGAAATAAACCTTTCTGCCTCAACCTGCATTTCAAGGGACCCCATCACCCCTATGACTATCCCAAGCGGCATGAGAACCTGCTCGCTGATACGCTACTGCCCGAACCCCCGAGCCTGCACGAGGACGTGGCGGTCACCAGCCCCTTGCTCAAGGGCAAGCACTGGGGACACCTGCTGCGGAATCGTGGCTATTACCATCGCCATGTCGATGATACCTATCCTGAAATGTGGCCCCACGACCATTCGGACCGCTCCAAAATGTCTGCCGCCTATCAGCACATGATTCACAAGTATATCCGTGCAGTGGCTGCCATCGACGAGAACATCAAGCGGGTCATCGATTACCTGGAAGCCGAAGGCATCAAGGACGATACCGTTATCGTGTACAGCTCAGACCAGGGGTATTGGCTGGGACAACACGGGCTCTACGACAAGCGATTGATCCTCGAAGAATCGCTGAAGATGCCGCTGATCGTTCGATACCCGAGAATGGTCAGGGCGGGGAGCGTGAACCATGACCTGGTCAGCAACGTAGACTACGCCCCCACCCTGCTCGAATTGGCCGGGATCACGGTGGATCCCCGGATGCAGGGCCGCTCGATCGTCCCGCTGCTCAAGGGCCAGGCGCCCGGCGACTGGCGAGAGGCCATCTGGTATGCCTACTGGGCCGCGGGGCACCCGCACTTTGGCATGCGCTCCGAACGGTTCAAACTGGTCCTGTTTCCCGGCTCGAATGCATTTGAATTCTACGACCTCAAAAAGGACCCGCAAGAAATGACGAACCAGTCCGGCAACCCGGAATACGCGCAGGTAATTGAGGCCGCACGTCAGACCCTTGAGTCATTGAAGAAAGAGGTGAATATCACGGCCGGTCAAATGCCCGGGGAGGGGGCATCGGCCAGGAACAAGGCCCCCACCTTGGAGAAGGATCGAAAGCGGAAGAAAAAAAACGCGGATAAATAGCCCCTTGATTCGGGCTCCCTGCCGGACATTCAGTGTCGGCCGCGCGCAGGTAGCCGTAGTTTTTTGTCAATTTTCTGTTAGAATAGGTGAAATTACCTAAAGAACCCGCATGAATCATCCCCTGCAAGAACGTCGCACCTTCCTGAAAGCCGCCGGAATCAGCCTGGCATTGCCCTTCCTGGAATCGCCCCCTGCGGCCCGTGCAAGCCCGGCCAAAACCGCGCCGCGACGCATGGTCTGCATCGGCAACGAATTCGGCATGTATCCCGGGGCCTTCTGGCCGAAACAGACGGGTCGTGACTACGAGCTCAGTCCCCTGCTCAAGCCGCTGGCCGCCCACCAGGATTCCCTGACTTTATTTTCGCATCTGGATCACGGGCTCAAGGGTGGACACTTCGCGGTCCACACCTTCCTCACGGGTGTCAAGGCAGCCGATGGAAAAAGCATGCCGGAGGGAGGCATCAGCCTGGACCAACGGGCCGCAGAACACGTGGGTTCGCGTACGCGCTTTCCTTCACTGACCATCGGGTCGGAAAACGGTTTACACGGGGGGCCCCAGATGAGTTGGACACGCAGCAGCACCCGCGTACCCCCGATTCCCGGCCCACGCGAGTTGTTTCGCGCCCTGTTCCTGGATGAAAACGCGACCGCCAAACGCCGTGCGACGGATCGCATTAAACTCCACGGTTCCATCCTGGATGCGGTACGCGGCGAAGCGCATTCCCTACAAAGTACCCTCAGCAAATCAGACGGGGAGAAACTGGATGAATATTTCTCCGCCGTTCGGGATGTGGAGGTCCAACTCGACCTCAGGCAACAGTGGCAGGACATCCCCAAGCCGAAAACAGCCCTGAGGGAACCGCAAAACCAGGGACTGACCCGGGACCTCCCCTTGCTCTACGACCTGATTGCACTCGCCCTGCAGACCGATTCGACCCGGGTGGCCAGCCTGGAGATCGGCAGCGGCTTCGCGGCATCCGATCTCGGGATCAACCGGGGTTATCACGGCCTTTCGCATCACGGCCACCGGCCAGAGAATATTGATTTACTCATCCAGATCGAGACCTACCAGATGGAACAGTTCTCCCGATTCCTGGAGAAACTGAAAGGCCTCCGTGAACCGAATGGAGCAGGCAGCCTACTCGACCAGACCATGGTTCTCATGGGTAGCGGCATGGGCAACGCCAACGCGCATACCAACCGTGATCTTCCCATCATCCTGGCCGGTGGCGGGTTCAAGCACGGCGAACACAAGGCCTATCCGACGGCTTCCCGGGAACGGGTACCGCTGGCTAATCTCTACCTGTCGATGTTACACCGTTTTGGCGTGGAGACCGACTTCTTCAGCCAGAGCACCCGCACACTGAGCGGGCTCGACCTCGCGGGCTCATGACGGGGATGCTTTTTCTGAACCCACGGCTGGATGCAGGAGAACGACACCCGGAGTGGGTTCGTAATGCTCCGGCAAGCCCTCCCTCACGCGGTTTCATCCTCTGTACGGTGTGCTTGACGATTGCGACAGGGTTCGCGCGAAGCGCGGACGCGGATAAAGTCCTGGATTTTAAAGCTACGATCGCTCCCTTCATTCAAACGTATTGCCTCGAATGCCATGGACCGAAAAAACAGAAGGGGAAACGCCGTTTTGATCGCCTGGCCACGGAGATCCTTGATGACGACACCCTGGTCGATTACCAGGATATCCTGGACCAGCTAAACCTGGATGAGATGCCGCCTAAAAAGGCAGATCAGCCGAACGTGAACGAACAACGAAAGGTCATTCGGTGGCTCACCGGAACGATCGCGGCCTACCACGAAAAGCAAAGGAGGGATGCGCCCCAGACAACGGTACTGCGCCGCTTGAACGCCCGCGAGTACCGTCATACGATTCGCGACCTGCTGCAGCTTAACCTGACCATATACGATCCGGCACGCTTCCTGCCCCGCGACAACACGAGCGAACACCTGGATAATATCAGTGCCGAATTGGTCACCTCGGGCCACCTTCTCGCACGGTATCTCGATGCAGCAGACCGATCGATCGACAAGGCCATGGGTCCCCTCCGCAAGCCGAAGACCCGCACGTGGCACTTCACCCATGGGTTTTACCAGCAACCGGAAATAGATCAGGTCCACCAGCGGATCAACCAGTTCAAGCACATGACCCTGTACGAGGTCACGGGTGCGGACAAGCACGAAGGCGCGTACGGCCCGATTCACGCGTTTTCGGA
>JAYGFS010000236.1:0-1807 GCA_046581765.1 Verrucomicrobiota bacterium | reverse complement strand
CGGGCGGCCTGGGCCTGTAAAAGCCCGGCGTCGGGTGGATTTTCCCAAACCGAGAGGATCGCCTCGGCCAGGACCGCCGCATCGCCCGCCTCGACCAGGACCCCGACCTCGCCCGCGACCTCGGGCAGGGAACTCGCATTGGAACAGATGACGGGGGTACCACAGGCCATCGCCTCGACCACGGGCAGGCCAAAGCCCTCGTAGGAGGACGGAAGGACCAACATGCGCGCACGCTGGTAGGCCTGGAGAAGCTCCGCGTCACTGACGTAGTCCCGCTGCACGACCTGGCCGGCCAGGCCGAGGCGAGCGATGGCCGTATCCGTCTCCGGGTAACGATCGTCCCGTGCGCCGATGAGTTCCAGGCGAGCCTCCTCGCCCAGCTGCTCACGCACCCCGGCAAAGGCCTCGACCAGCAAGGGCACGTTCTTATAGGGATCGCGGCGACCGACATACAGGATAACGGGCTCGCGCGGCTGACCGCCGGGTTGGTACCGCTCCGACACCCCGTTGTGGATCACCTCTACGCGTGCGCGGTCCACGTCCAGGTGCTCGACAATGTCATCTGCCGAGGCCTGGCTGGGCGCGACAATCATATCGGCCCGTTTGCCCAGGGCCCGCATCAAGGCCCGGTACACGGGAAAGAAGCGCCGCTTCCTCGAGCGTGGGGCGTGGTCGGGAAACAGCAGGGGAATCAGGTCGTGCACCGTGACCACGCATGCCGTCCGGCCACGGCGCCCCGCGGGAAAAGCCCGAAAGGGAATCATCCAGTTCGGCGAGTGATACACGTCGACCCGGTTTCGTTTCAACCAGCCGGGCAGCTTGAGCTGGCTCGCGAGGGAAAAGATTTTCATGTCCACCCGCTCGGCCGACCAGTTCGGGTTGCGGTCGAAGCCGGTTTCCTCGCGGGTTCGATCCAGCACCTCTTGCGAGTCGAACAGGCAGAGGTACTGGTTCGTGGTATCCAGCCGGGACAATTCCCGGATCAACTCGCGCGTGTACACACCGACGCCGGAGAGCTGGGTTTTAATCCATCGCGCGTCGATGCATATTTTCATCCCACCACCTGGCGATAAAGGTCCCAGGTTTTCCGCGCCGTGGTTTCCCAGTTGTACCCTGCGGCCTTCGCGCTCCCGGCACGAATCCAGGATTCCGCATCGCCCAGGACCTCCTCCACCGCGACCGTCCAGGCATCCAGCTCATAGCCATCCACCATCCGCGCCCCCGTCCCGAGCACTTCGCGCAGTGAACCCGCGCTGGAAGCAATCACGGGGGTTCCGCAGAGCATCGCTTCCAGCGGGGGAAGGCCGAAGCCCTCGTAAAGGGAAGGAAACACCAGTGCTTCCGCACCGCTGTACAGGTCGCCCAAGTGTTCCTCGGGCATGTAGTCGATATACCGGATTCGCTCGGTCACGGGGGACTGCTGGATCCGCTCGAAGATCGGTTCGCACTTCCATCCTTTCCCCCCGGCCAGCACCAGGTCGCCATCAAAGTCGAGTTGCTCAAAGAGGTCGACGAGGAAGCAAAGGTTCTTCCGTGGCTCGATCGTACCCACGTGGAGAAGGTAGGGACGGTCGAGGCCAAAAGACGACTTGAACCCCTCCAGTTGCTCCGGCGTCGAAGGGGCATATTTTCTCACGCCGAGGTGAATCGGGAACAACTTCTCTTTCGGCACCTTTAACCGGGAATGTATTTCATCCGCGACAAAGGTACTGTCGGTGATAATCGCATCCGAGCGCTCGACCGTCTGCTGGATCTGGCTGCTGAGGAACGCATGGTTCCTGGTGTCCATGGTTTCTGGATAACGAAG
>JAYGFS010000151.1:0-1889 GCA_046581765.1 Verrucomicrobiota bacterium | reverse complement strand
TCCGCGGGGAAGAACTTCAGCACCTCCAGTCCGTGCTCGAGGGCCATTTCCAGGTCGCTCGGCGTCGCGATGCCGGGGAAGACCGGGACCTGGTTCTCGGTACACCAGCTGACCGTCCGCGGGTTGAATCCCGGCGCCACGATAAAGCGGGCGCCCGCATCGACGGCGGCCTTGGCCTGGTCCACGCCGTGCACGGTACCTGCACCGAGGAGGAACTTGTCCCGCCCGGCGAGGGCGCGAATGCTGTCCAGCGCCGCCTCTGTGCGGAGGGTGATCTCCGCGCAGGGCAGGCCGCCCTCGCAGAGCGCATCGGCGAGGGCGCACGCGGCATCCGCATCGTGCAGGGCGACAACGGGCACAATCCCGGCCTCTCCGATCTGGTCGATCATCCCATCTCCACCACGGCCTTGATCACCCCGGTCTCCGGCCGGGTGTAGCTCTCGAATACGTCGATCATGTTGTCGAAGGAGGTGCGATGGGTGATCCAGGGCTGGGTATTGATATCGCCGTCCTCGATCAACTGGATGATCCGGGTGAAATCGCCGGCGAGGGCGTTTCGGCTGGCGAGGATGTCCAGCTCGCGCCGGTGCAGGGCCGGGGCGTGGGGCAGGGCGAGCTCCGCCTGGGTGATGCCGACGTACACCAGCCGGCCCTTGAACGCGCAGTACTCCAGGGCCTTCGCCATGGAGTGGTTGCTGCCGGTGGCGTCCACCACCACGTCGGCACGGTTTCCGTCGGTCAGGGCTTCAAGCTCCTCGATCTCGGTCCCGGTCCCCGCGAGGAGGGTGTGCTCCACCCCCATTTTTTCCCGGCAGAAATCGAGCCGCGACGGGACCCTGTCCATCACGATCGTTTTCGCCCCGGAGAGCCGGGCGAACTCCACCGCGCTCAGGCCGATGGGTCCGGCCCCGATGACGAGCACGCTTTCCTCCGCCTGCGGGTTTCCGCGATCGATCGCGTGGCAGCCGATGGCCAGGGTTTCCACCAGGGCGCACTGCTCGGCGCTCAGCTTGTTCGCCGGGTGCATCTTGCGTGCGGGGAGAAGGATCTTCTCCGTCAGGCCCCCGTCGCACATCACGCCGATCGTCTGGTGATGCTCGCAGCAATTGGTGTGGCCGCGGCGGCAGGAATAGCACGCCTGGCAATTGATGTACGGCTCCACCGAGCAGCGATCGCCGACCCGGATGTTCTCGACCCCTTCGCCGATTTCCAGGATTTCCACGCCCAGCTCGTGTCCGGGAATGCGCGGGTAGGAGAAGAAGGGCATCTTGCCCAGGTAGCCGCCGAGGTCCGTGCCACAGATGCCGACGCGGTCCACGCGCACCAGGGTCTCGCCGGGACCGGGCGCGCCGGGCTCCTCGATGTCGATGACCTTGAAGATGCCGGGCTCGGCAAGTTGTATGGCTTTCATGGGTGATCGCTTCCCGGGGTCGTGTGGTTCAGTAATCCTGGACGGTCTTCAATACATCGTCTGTTTTGCCCTGTCCAGCGTGAGTTGCGCACCGGGATGCGCCGGGCAACCGCTCGCAGTTCCGTTTTTACCCGCCTATTTAGCCGGCATTTTTGAAAAAAGGATGTGAGCTTCAGGCGGCCCCGGTCGTATAATGACCCTGGCAGTGGAGGCCCCCGGCGGGCTTTTTCCCACTGCGAGGCGGATCCGGGGCACTTTTCGACCGGGCCGCACCGTACTTGACCATGAAGAAAACCCTTGGATATCACGTGGCCTTCCTGCTCGGCGCTGCCGGTGCCGTTGCGGAGGATAGCGCCCGGCGCGCGGAACGGGAATCGATCTTCACCCTGGAGGTGAAGCCGCTCTTTGTGGAGAAATGTTTCCCCTGTCACGGCGCGCCCGGGAAGAAGCTGAAGGGGAAGTTCAACCTGACGACCCG
>JAYGFS010000122.1:0-2470 GCA_046581765.1 Verrucomicrobiota bacterium | reverse complement strand
CCCCCGGGCTCGGGCCAGCCGAGTTACTGGAGATGGTGGCCGATACCCTGTTTTGCGGCAATCAAGTTGAAGCCATTGCCCAATCCGTATCGATCACGTCTTCATCGGGGGGTGAATTGCCGATAGGAACCGTTCTCCGCTGGCGTTCGTGATTACTTGATGCAGTAAACCGCCTGGTTGGACCGCAGGTAAAGAGCGCCATTACTCGGGACTCCAATGAATACCTTGATGCGCTCATCCTCCCTGCCACTGGGGCGAAATTTTCGCACCAACGGCTCATGGTCTTTACCGACAATCCTCAGCTGGTGATCATCTCCACCCTTGAGGGCAATGCCAAACATCTCGTTGGTGTCATTTTTTGCATCACGCGTCCTGCCTCCCGCAATCCTCTTGCCCTGGTTAAAAACCTCAACATCTGCAGCCACCCGCTCGCCCCCGGGACGCTCAACAAGGTCAATGAAAACCCGCTTGGCTTTCCTGCCCGCATAGCGGTCAAGCCCAGGGCAGTGATCCCGGACAATACCAACAATGAAAAGAACAGGAATAAAAGGCGCATAAGCCTAAGGGCCGTGGCAAGATAGGTTTGGAGCGTCAACACCCCTACCCTCATTTTTCACTAACCATCCTCCTTGCCGTGACTTTTCCGCTCGGGAAGAGCCGCACAAGCCCCTTTGCAGCCGAAAACCCTGCTGAGCAGGTAACGATTTCTGCTCACCCACATATACAACTTCTCAGCAACCCAAATCACTCCCGGAAACCACAGGAAAATGCCAAGGGGAAACAATACCGGCATCCGCAACCCAAGGAAACGGAAGGCCCGTGCTCCCCGATAAATCCTGCCATCGCTTGTCACGGCATGGATCGCCTCATGCAAATCCTCGCGGGAGATACCCGGAGCCATGTCTGTTGCCCGGGGATCATTAATCGGCAATAACTCCGCCTTATTAAACCAATCCATCCATGTCAGCAGCCGCATCTGGAAAGTGCAGAGCGGGCAATCACTGTCGTAAAGAACGCAATGTCTGGAACGGGACACGGGTTAAGGATAAGTCAAAATAATGCCAGAGTCAAAGATCAGGACAGGCCGCAAGCAAAAGAAAATGTGCATTTCCTCACTCCTCCTCAAGCCGGAGTTACTTAATACAGTAAATCGCCTGGTTGGACCGAAGGTAAAGAGCGCCGTTACTGATCGCGGGTGAATTCCCGAACTCGGAAGAATCAGATGCGATAATGTTCTGGCCAAGCTGCTTAAAGGTGTTCCCGGCCGCCAGGACAAAGGTTCCCGCATTGCGGCTCACGAGATAGATAACCTTCCCCGCCTTGACCGGCGAGGCGTAGAACCTTGGTGCATCGGTCCGGCTATCCAGGCGGGCTTTAAACACTTCCTCGCCCGTCCTCGCATTCAGGCATTGAGCAAAGCTGTCGCGACTCGCCCAGAACAGGTACCCGTCCAGGTACACGGGTGTCGGCACATAGGGCGTGTGTCGCGCGTCCCATACCAGGTGCGAGGCAGAGACATCGCCCTTCCCGCCGAGCTTCACCGCGATCGCACCCTTCTTCGGAAAACCCCCGAACGCATAGGCGTGGCCACCGCCAACCACCACGCTGGGCGAAATATTTCCACCGTAAGGGCTTTCGCACAACCAACGCAGCTTCCCGCTTTCCGGATTCAAGCCCCACACCTCGTTCGGCAAGGCCAGCAACAAGGAATCGCGTCCGCCCTCGCTTACGATCCGCGGCGTTCCGTAGGTCATGGGCAGGGCATTTCCACTTGCTTTCCAGGCCGGAGACCCGGTCTTCTTGTCGAAGGCATAGAGGGCTGCGCTTTCCTCGGCTGCGTTGACGATGACCAGGTCCTTGTACAGAATCGGGCTCGCCGCGGATCCCCAGCGTTTGCGGGTGCTCTGGGTGCCGAGGTTTTTTCGCCAGAGCTCCTCGCCGCTGAAGTCATACACGATGACACCGGTCTTCCCATAAAAGACCGCAACCTGCTCACCATCCGCGACCGGGGAGCTACTCGCATAGCCGTGCTCGGTAATGAATCCGCGATAGGGGTCTTCCTCATGCTCAGCGATGACGATCCGCTCCCACAACTGCCTGCCGCTAAGCGCATCAAGGCAGATCAGGTGGCGTTGCAGCTTTGAAATATCCCCCGGTGCCCGGCGATCCATACCGTAACCGGAGTAGCAGGTAACGAAGAGTTTTCCCCCGCTGACAATCGGGCTGGAATTCCCGGGGCCGGGCAGGTCTTTTTTCCACCGGATATTTTGCGTTTCACTCCAGGAGACCGGTACCTGTTCAGCAGATACACCGGCACCGCCCGGACCGAGGAAACGAGGCCAATCCTCCGCCGGGGCGAGCAGGGCGAAGGTACAGATGAGCAGGGATACGAGCGATAGTTGTGTCATGGAATCTCCACCTAAAAGGTTAAGGATATAACGCACAAGCCTTGTGATTATTCTACATTCTC
>JAYGFS010000049.1:0-11980 GCA_046581765.1 Verrucomicrobiota bacterium | reverse complement strand
CGTGTGCTCTTCCGATCTCCGCCGGAGCAACTTGCCCTCGCCAATGAGGTGGTCCTGGCCGAGGATTTCATCCACGCTTTTCGGGCGCATACGCGCGGCCAGGGGCATCCGTTCGTCGCCTTGTTCCTCAAACAAGTCCATGGAACAAGGATAGCGGCCAAACCGCTGAATACCACGCTAAAGATGAAGCAGGATCGTGGCCGGCGGCAGGATGTCGCCGCTACATTCAAGTCCAGTAAACGGCAGCCAGGCCGCTGGCTCCCAGCTGGAGCGTGAGGTTGTCCCACCCGTGCGGGCTGATCGCCTCGAGGACGGTCAGGGCCAGGGCGACAATGATCATGGAGGGCAGGAGGCCTCCATAGCCCACTGAGAGGGCGAGCACGCTGAACATAAACACCGCGGTCGAGCCCTCAAGGCTCCGCTCGATCTTCAGGCCGTGAAACGCGGGTACGCGGTACGGGTGTTTCCCCCAACGGGTACCCACGGGTTCGGCCACCGCATCTGCCAGGCCCGTCACGAGTAAGCCGTAAAGCGCGGCTTCCTCGAACAACATGCTCGACGCGATGCCACCGGCCAAGGTGGCGAAATAAGAGGAAACGATATAGAAGGTCCGGCGCGGCGCATCCTTTTCACGGGCCAAGCCCTCGTAGAGCGGGTGCCCTTCACCACGGAAAACCGCGTAAAAGATTAGCAGCGAGGTCATCGCCCCGAAGAGACAGACGGCCGGGGTCCCCTTCCACACCTGCAGGGCAGCCGCGGTGCCGAAGATGAAAAAATGGAAAACCTTGCGGGTGTAGCCGGTGGGCCAGCCCCGCCTCAACTTCAACCAACCCGCCAGGAAAAGACCGGCCGCCGCCCAGGCGATCGACGGCGGCCCGCCCAGGAGGAGCTGGGTGAAAGACGGGGTATTGCCTATAAACCAATCGAGCATGGGTGCGTCTGGACGTAGTCCCGCTTAAACAGGTTCATTGTTTTACGCTCCATCCATGGGTACATGTTCCTGGGTTTTAGGTTCATACCAGTTAATCTTTCGGGTCAGGTACATGATGGTGGCGATCACCACAAACAGTCCGATCGAGCCGATGAGCAGGGCGTAGTCCTGGCTGCGGAGCAGGATGTAGAGATACCCGTAAAGACCCGCGGTAATGACGCCGACGATCAAGGCCCTCCGGTTGCTGTTAAGGACAACCGTGGAATACACCCCGATGAGGCCCACGACCGCCGCACTGGCTATGATATAGGCGGGGATGAACCCGATATGTTCAGCCAGGGATAACTCGAGCAGGTAAAACACGCACATCCCGGCACCGAGGAGCAGATACTGCAGGGGATGAATGCGAATGCCGCTGAGAATTTCGAAAAGCCAGAGGGTAACAAAGGACAACAACAGGAAGAGCGCGGCGTACTTTACGCTTCGATGGCCCATTCGGTAGTTGTCGATAGGGACCAGGAACTTAACCCCGAACCGTGAGGCGTCGATTAACTCGTTGAAATCAGCACCGGTCTTCCACTGTTGCGGATAGTTGCGGCCAAGAAAGGGGATGCTCCACTTCGCCTTGAATCCTTCCGTATTTATCGAGTGACTCGTCGGGAGCCAGTTGCCCTTGAAACTCGGGTCAGGCCAATCGGAGCTTAACGCGATGTTCGTCTCGCGGCCAAATGGCGTGAAGTACACCGTACCGCTTCCGTTTAAGGTCAGCGGGAAAGAGAAATCAAACGTCTCACCTTCCAAGGCGCCGTCAAGGGGCACATGGATTCCCGCCCTTTCCACAATGGATTCACCCGAACCCGGCTGAAAGCCGAGCGCGTCACCATTCCAATTGAGAAGGGCCTGCTCGATAATACCCTTGGCGTCAGAAAGCCCCAGGGACAAGAAGGCCTGGCTCCACAGGATATCATCGGCAGCGGTTCCCCAGGTTGAAAAATCCGGCCTGGAGAAGCGGCCGCTCACCTGGAGGGACACGGTGTACAGGGGAACCTTAAAGATGCCCCGATTTCGTATCTGGCTGGCGCTTGTCCCCGTGATATCCAGCGTTTCAGGTAAAAACGTGGCGTAACGGGTCTCGGTATGGCTAATACGCTCCTCCCGGCCGCCGACGTTTTGCTTCTCGATCCGGTGATACAGGTAAGGGACCGTAATCCACGGGCCCACCAGCGACTGATCCCCACCCCAACTGCTGGTCACCTCACGAACGGCCTCGTTTCTAGCCTCTTCACGCTCCCAGATAACATGACCAATCATCGAGATGGGTATCTGCAGCAACAGGATCAAAAACCCGATCAACAGGCCACGAAGAAGATGCGAATTTCGTATCCACTCCATGAGGTTCGGCAACCCATTATGCGTACCTGTATTCATTTTCCTTCTCCTTTTCGCTGCCCGGGCGGAACCCCGGAGGGGGCCTCCGCCCGGTCATGCATGTTGTTTGTCATTATGCAAAATGCTTTGTCAGGCAAGGTTGGGATGCGGTGGGGTTTCACGTGATTGTGCATGGGATTGTTTCATTGTACCGCCGCCAGCCGGGTCCGATAGGTGCTTTGGACACGCATAGCAGGCCGGGATCCTAGCCCTTGAGCTCCACCTCGTTCCAGTTGATCACCCCCTGGCTGCCGGCTTCCACCCCCAGCGAGCCCGCTGCATCGATCAACACGTCGTGCAGGACCTGGAGGTAACGCAAAAAGCCTTCCGTCCCCTGCGCGGTCAGCACCACGGTCGTCTGGGGCTTGGCATCGACGAAGCGTTTCCTGATTTTTACCGCCCCGGCCTCCTCCAGGGTCTTTAAATGGCGATTCAGGTTCCCATCGGTCAAGCTGCAGGCATCTTTCAACTCGCGGAACTTGAGCCCTTCCCGGTTCTTGATCAATTCGGAAAGAATCGCAAGGCGACCCCGTTCGTGAAAGAGCTTGTGCAGCTGCTCGTATGGATTCCCGGATGCGGAGGTGGCTTTCTTCTTCATGACATGCTCCGGCCGCGTTGGTGGTCCAGGAGGAGGATAAGCCCCCCGACCCATTCGCCGATGAAAAATACAATCCCCATCGGCCAGGGGTTAAAAAAGGACAGGCGGTTGTACGCGAGAAAAAAGGTGCCGCAGAGAACGTAGAACAAGCCGACCCAGCCGGAATACCTGGGCAGGATATAGCGGGAGGCGATGATGGCGAGGCCGAACATGCTCATCCACACGCCGTAGAGCAGGAAATAGAATTCGTGTCGGATCAGGACGCCGGAGATCAATCCCCCAACCAGCAGCGGGGGCATGGCCTCCAGGGCGGGTTTGAGCCGGCTCCAGCGCCGCTGGACCAGTGGGTCATACATGAACCAGCGAACGAGCGCAAAATAGTTGAGCACCAGGCAGAACAGCATGAGACAAGCCCAACCCTTGAGGTAGGTCATGTGATGGACCGGCATCGAGTCGAGCAGGTAGGCCGTGGCGAGCACAGCCGCCCCGGAGATCATCCGGGCCGGGCCCGAGTATCCCGCGAACTTCTGGCGGTGCAGCAGCATATCCTGCAGGCGTTTTACCTGGGAAAGGGCTTCGGATAGTGATCCCGTCATGATCTAAAGTCTTTAATACACAACAAAGTACTTTGCAATGCAAAGTTTTGTTTTTTTCAACTGGCTTTCCCTATTCGCCGGAGGGCCCCTCTTTCGTGGGGTACTTCTACGGGACCTCCCGGGTTCATGCAGGGGATACTGTCACCGGTCACGGCCGGGCGATACGGATAGATGTACCCGGCTTCCGCGAGGGCCCGGGCGGCCCTTTTTCATCCCACGACAAGCCCTTTTAAGCGTCCGGGGCACCTTGCGCCCCGCTGTCGTCCTCTTCCTCCCGCTCCTCGAAATCGCAGCAGGTATCCGTCGCCTGCACTTCTTTCTTATGCCGTGCGCAGCGCTGGGTAAAGGGGTTCACGACGTAATGCACGCAGTAGCGGCAGATGACCCGGTTCTCCCCCTCCGCAAAAAGGTTGATCTCGGGCGAGCGGTCTTCGTCGGTAAAGAGACTGGGCGGCTTGGGCTTTTCCAAAACCTCCGCCGCCTCCCCTTCAACGATATGCCCGCACTGCGAGCATTTCAGGAGCTCCCCGGTCTTCGTAAAGCCGTCGTAGACCGCTTCCCGGATAAACAGCACCGATTTCCCACACCCTTCGCAAACGCCATCCATGCCGCCTATCAAATCATACGTTGTCGCACTTGATCAATCATGTATAGTACTTCGCTAATGAGTACTGAATCGTGGGGTCGACTTCCCAAGGTCGAGCAAAGGGCCCGGTTGATCAACTGGCACACGGATGCCTTCCCTCAGGTGGACGAAGGCAGCCTGCTCCCGTACGGGCTCGGCCGCAGTTACGGGGACAGCTGCCTGAACGACGGCGGTAGCGTCCTCGTCACCCGCCATATGGACCACCTGCTTGCATTTGACCGGGAAAACGGCTTGCTCCGGTGCGAAGCCGGGCTCTCACTTGGCGATATCCTCCGCATCATCGTACCGCATGGCTGGTTTATCCCGGTCTCCCCCGGGACCAAGTTTGTGACCATCGGCGGCGCGATCGCCAATGACATCCATGGCAAGAACCACCACCGCGCCGGCACCTTCGGCTGCCACGTAAACGCCTTCGAGCTCATGCGCTCCGACGGTTCGCGCAGGACCTGCTCGCCCACGGAGAATACCGACTGGTTTGCCGCCACCATCGGGGGTCTCGGGCTCACCGGGCTCATCACCTGGGCGGAATTCAGGTTGAAGAAAATCCACAATCCCTTCCTGGACGTAGAAACCATAAAGTTGCGCAATCTCGAGGATTTTTTCGCGGTCGATATCGACTCGGCCGACTCGTTTGAATACACCGTTTCCTGGGTCGATTGCCTGGCCCGGGGCGAGGCACTCGGACGCGGACATTACCTGCGCGGGAACCCCGCAGGGCCGGAATGCGGCAAGACCGTGCCGAAGGAAAAGGGTCAGAAACCCTTTCCGGTGAATGCCCCGGGATGGGTACTCAACCCGGCGATGGTAAAAGTCTTTAACGCCCTGTATTACGGTCGGCAGTGTCGCGAGTGGGTGCGCCGGGTCCAGCACTACGAACCCTTCTTTTATCCGCTGGATACCATCCACCAGTGGAACCGCATATACGGCAAGCGGGGCTTTTACCAGTACCAATGCGTCGTACCCTACGCCGACTCGAAGGAACACATTCGCGCCATATTCAAGACAATCGCGGATTCCGGTGAAGGGAGCTTCCTCGCGGTACTGAAGGTGTTCGGGGACAAGCCCTCGCCGGGTCTGCTGTCCTTTCCCCGGCCCGGCGTGACCCTCGCGCTGGATTTCCCAAACAAGGCGATGCGTACCCTCGACCTGATGAACCGCCTCGACGAACACGTGCTTGCGGGGAACGGGGCCGTATATCCCGCCAAGGATGCCCGCATGTCCGCTGCGAGCTTCCGCGCCTATTTTCCGAACTGGGAGGAATTGATTCCTTTCATCGACCCCCGATTCTCGTCTAGTTTCTGGCGACGGGTGAGTTGACGGTGGAAGGCCGGTAGTTGCAGCGGCCCCTTGGAGCATAGAATCAAGCGTACGAGTTAAGCATATGAAAACCATTCTCATTATCGGTGCCACATCCGCCATCGCCCAGGAAACCGCCCGGGCCTACGCCGGGGACGGCGACAAACTCATCCTCGTCGCCCGTGACCCCGCCAGGTTGGACACGCTCTCCGGGGACCTCAAAAGCCGCGGGGCAGGCGAGACGCATACCATCGCCCTCGACGTCCTCGACACCGACCGGCATGGTGAAGTCATCGAGGAAGCTTGGAACCGGAACGACGGCATCGATATCGCCCTCGTCGCCCACGGAACCCTGGGGGACCAGGCCGGCGGCGAAAAGGACTACGCGCTCGCGGCCCGTGAATTCCAGACCAACTTCCTCAGCGTCGTCTCCCTGCTCACCCCCCTGGCCAACAAGATGCAGGAGAAAAAGACCGGCACCATCGGCGTCATCTCCTCCGTCGCGGGTTTACGCGGACGCCAGAGTAACTACCTGTACGGCAGCGCCAAGGGCGGGTTGAACACCTACCTCCAGGGCCTCCGCAATCGACTCGCACATCACGGCGTCGCCGTGGTGACGATTCTCCCCGGCTTCGTCGACACGCCCATGACGGCCGGCCTCCCCAAAAGCCCGCTCTTTGCCTCCGCGAAGACCGTCGGCCGGGGCGTTTACAAGGCACTGAACCGGCGGAAAAACGTGGTCTACCTCCCCTGGTTCTGGTGGGGCATCATGACCATCATCCGCTGTATTCCGGAGCCGGTATTCAAGAAGCTGAAGCTTTGAGGCACCCCTGGCAAGGATCAGGCGCTGGGATCATAGAAAACTTCGTGGAGAACCAGGCCCTTGGCCGGGGCGGTCTGCACGTCCTGGTCTCGAAGACCTGATGCGAGTATCCGTTCGGCATCTCCGGGACCCCGCTTGCCCAGGCCGACCTCGATCAGAAAGCCGGCGATCCCGCGGACCATCTTGTAGAGAAAGCCACTCCCGCGGACACGAATTACGAGGTCCTCGGCCTCGCCTTCGATTTCCAGGGCGTAAATCTCACGCACGGTGGACTCCACCTCGCGGTTTGGATTCGCGGCGAAGCCGCCGAAGTCGTGCTCCCCAACGAGGAGCTCCGCGACGGCCTGCATGGCAAGGCGATCCAGGGGACGTCGTTCGTGGCAGCGGTAACGCTGGATGAACGGCGGAACGACCGGGCCGTTATAGATCGTGTAACGGTACTCCTTGCTCCTTGCGCTGAAGCGCGCGTGAAACTCGGGGTCGGCTTCTGCGATTTCACGCCCGCGGATATCCGCAGGCAACAGGGCGTTCATGCCGTTCTGGAGTTCCCCGGCGGGCATGGTGGTTTCGGAATCGAAGTGGATCACCTGGCCGTTCGCGTGTACACCGGCATCGGTGCGCCCACTGGGATGAACCCGGATCGCCTCCTGGGTCAGCTGGTTCAAGACGCCTTCGATCACCTCCTGGACCGTCGTGACACCCGGCTGGATCTGCCAACCGCCATACCCCGTGCCGTCGTAGGCAAGGAGCTGTTTAAAGCGCCTGGGCATCCAGGTAACTCTGAAGAAGAATTTGTGCAGCCATCTTGTCGATGACCTTTTTGCGTTTGGCACGGGAGACATTGGCCGCGAGCAGGACCCGCTCGGCCTCCCTGCTGGTCAAGCGCTCATCCCACATGACAACCTCCCGCCCGGTATGCTTGCGAAGCTTCTCGGCAAACTTTTCACACACGTGGGCGAGTTCACCTCTCGTATTGTTCATGTGAAGTGGCAGGCCAACCAGGATCTTCGACACGTCGCGCGCCTTAACGATCGAGGCGACCTGTTCCACGGCCTTGTTCATACCGGTGACCTGCAGGGTTTCAACCGGGGTGGAAAGTATGCACATGGGATCGCTGATCGCGACACCGATGCGGCGCTTCCCGTAGTCGATTCCGAGGATGCGGGTCACTACAGCAGCTCGGGGTAGGAGCCCGTGTCCTTGACCTGCTGGACGAGCTGTTTGATATCCTGCACCCGGTCTTTCGCGCAGATGAGGGTCACCCCGTCAGCTTGAACCACCACGAGGTTATCCACGCCGACCAGGGCGGTTAGGCGATCCCCTGAATAGACAATATTACCGGCGGAATCCAGGGCCTCGACCTGGCCAATGGCGGTGTTCCCGTCTTCAGCGGGAATGTGCGCAGGCAAGGCCGCCCAGGAACCCAGGTCGTCCCAGTCGAAAAGACCTTCCGCGACGAGGATGTTGTCGGCATGCTCCATGAGGGCATAATCAATGGATATTTTTTCGAGGCCGTCATATTCCCGGGCGAGTACGGTATCGAATTCCGGCGTTCCGACAACCGGGACTACGGCTTCAATAAGAGGGATCAGTTCTTTCCGGTGCTTCACGAGGCCGGCGATCACGTTGCGAACGGACCAGATAAACATGCCCGCGTTCCAATAGAAGGCCTGGGCGGCCAGGTATTCCTCCGCCGTCTCGCGGTCCGGCTTTTCCACGAAACGCTTGGCTTTCAAGAACCGGATTTCGCCATCCTTGTACACCTCACCCGCTTCAATGTAGCCAAAGCCGGTTCTCGCTTCGGTGGGTTTGATGCCGATGGTGATAAAGACGTCCGACATCCCCGCGAGCTCAAAGGATTCCGCCAGGGTCTGGCGAAAAAGTGGCAGCTGGCCCATGATATGGTCGGCGGTAAGGATCGCGAATACCCCATCCGGGTCCTTCGCCTTGACCAGCGCGGCCCCGAGGGCAACCGCGGCGGCGGTGTCCCGGCCAAAGGGTTCACCTATAATGTTCTCGGGGGGCAATTCCGGTGCGGCCTCGCGGGTGGCGTCCAGGAGATCTGCGTTGGTGATAATGAATACGCGCCCGGGCGGGACCAGGCCTTCGAGGCGTTCGACGGCCTGGCCGAGGAGGGAACGGTCGCCCACCAGGGAAAGCAATTGCTTGGGACGCCTGGAGGTACTCAGCGGCCAGAAGCGTTCGCCCCGGCCGCCCGCCATGATGACTGCATATGCGTGTTCGTTCATACGTGGGTGTCCCTTTTGCGCGATCTGCGGGCTCAGACTTCCTTTACGGCATCGATCAGCTTCTTTATCTTCGCGGTGGCTTTTTTTCGACCCGCGGGGCTGTCGCCCGCCTCGTGGTAACACTTCACGATATAGCTACCGACCACGACCGCATCGGTCAACTTTGCATACGATCTTGCTTGATCGGGCGTGGAGACCCCAAAGCCGAGAGCCACCGGGAGCTTACTGTATCGATTGGCTTTACGGAGTACGGCAGCGGCATCCTTCTGCAACTGGCTCTGCTCGCCGGTGACCCCGTTTCGGGAAACGGCGTAGACGAATCCGGACGCGGTCTTCACGATCTGTTTCATTCGCTTGCCCGGCGTGGTTGGGGTGACCAGGGGGATGTGATTCAGGTTGTGCCTGTGCATGATCTCCATGTAGGGCGCGACCTCCTCCATGGAGATGTCGACGATGAGCATGCCATCAGCACCGGCCTTGGCCGCGCGCTTGACGGCCGTTTCAAATCCCTGTGCGTACATGGGGTTCATGTACGTGAACAGTAGCAGTGGAATCTCGCTCTGCTCACGAATCGCGGCCAGGGCTTCGTAGACGCCCCTCAAAGTAGTTCCGCTTTCGAGGGCGCGCTGGGAAGCGGCCTGGATGGTTGGTCCATCGGCAAGTGGATCGGAAAAGGGCACGCCGTATTCAATGAGGTCCGCACCGGCATCCTCAAGGCGCTTGACGATCTCAAGGCCGGCATCAAGGCTCGGGTCACCGCCCGTCAAGTAAGCGACGAAGCCCTTCTTCCCGTCTTTTTTCAACTGCGCGAAGCGTTCATCAATGCGTGTCGGTTTCATGTGATCTTGGATTCCTTGGGCCAGGCTTCTTCCTCCTCAACCCTGAGACCGAAGCGCTCTACCATCCCGTGTCATGTATTCAATTCGTAAATGCGTCCAATACCCAGGAGGGTCAGGTCCTCGACGACTGGAATGTCCTGGTCGAGATCCTTCACCACCATGCCCGCGTAGCCGCCGGTTGCGCAGACGCTTAATCGGCGCACCCCGAGTTCTTTTTTGATCTCGGTCAGCAGCTCACGAACAATCCCGCGGTAGCCGATCTGCCCACCGATCCGCATCGCTTCTTCCGTGCTTCGACCGACCGCGTGGTTGACCGGCTTGGGCTCAATGCGCGGAAGCAGCGCGGTTTTATCGGATAAGTACTCGAACATCAACGGAATACCGGGCGCAATCACCCCGCCCACATAGCCTTTTTTCCTGTCGATAATGTCGAAGGTCAGGGCGGTTCCGAAGTCGGCGACCACGACCGGGGCACCAAACAGGTGGGCGGCAGCGCAGGCATTGGCGAGCCGATCCGCACCGATGCTCGCGGGCTTGGGGTAGTCGATGGGCATGCCGATCTCGCTGTGATGGCTCAGCTGGATCACCGGGCCCTCGCTAACCGTAGCCGCAGCCTTTTCCCAGGCGGCATTGACGCAGGGGACCACGGAGGAAATGCCGACACCGGCGATGCTGCGCGTACCGACGTAGTCCTTGAGGAGTTTGCCCAGGGAGCGCCCGGGTTTCACCCGCCGGACCCGAGAAACCTTGCCGTTCCGGTAGAGCCCGAGGGTGATGCTGGTGTTGCCAATATCGATTGCGAGGACGGTTTGCATGCCGGTTGACAACATAACCGGTGCAACGCGAGGTGCAAGGAAAGGATGAGGAGAGGGGACTAAAAGGAGACGTGACGTGCAGACGGCCCATCCTCCGCGAGGGCCTCGCGGGCTAAACCGCGACGGGGGCCTTGATGTGGGGGTGGGCCTGGTAGTTCTGGAGCTCAAAGTCATCGATGGTGAAGGCGAAGAGGTCCTTGACGGCTGGATTGAGCTGCATGGTTGGCAGGGGAAAAGGTTCGCGGACGAGCTGGATGTCCGCCTGCTCGAGGTGGTTTCCATAGAGGTGGGCATCGCCGAAGGTGTGGATGAAATCGCCGGGCTCCAAGCCGGTGACCTGGGCGACCATGAGGGTCAGCAATGCATAAGAAGCAATATTGAAGGGCACGCCGAGGAAGATGTCGGCACTGCGTTGATACAACTGGCAGGAGAGCTTGCCCCGGACAACGTAGAATTGGAAAAAAGCGTGGCAGGGCGCGAGAGCCATGTCGGGAAGGTCGGCAACATTCCAGGCACTGACGATCAGGCGGCGGGAATCGGGATCGGTCCGGATCTTGTGGACCACCTGGCTGATCTGGTCGATGGTCTCGCCATCCCGGGTGGGCCAAGAACGCCATTGATGCCCGTAGACAGGACCGAGATCGCCGTTTTCATCCGCCCACTCATCCCAGATATGGACCTTGTTCTCGCGCAGGTATTGTACGTTGGTGGCGCCCTTCAGGAACCAGAGCAGCTCGTGAATGATGGAACGGAGGTGGCATTTCTTCGTGGTGACGAGGGGAAATCCCTCCGAGAGATCGAAGCGAATCTGGCGACCGAAGACACTGCGCGTGCCGGTGCCGGTGCGATCCGATTTTTCCACGCCCTCGTCGCGAATATTCCGCATGAGATCAAGATAAGCCTGCATGCCGGGTGGTCTAGCATGTTCCGAGCTGGAGATGCAAGGTTCCGGGTGGGCAGCAACCCGTCGGGATATGACCTGCCCCCGGTCAGGTGGACCGGGTGCCGCCTCAGGGTATATGGCGGGTTAATTCCCGGGATCGCCCGGTGGAGCAATCGATCCTCCGATACAAAAAGCCTAGCGCTCCACTTGCTTCACCTGGCCGAGCGGCTTTTTGTGAACCTCGATACGGTACTCGCGGTTCACCCCGCGGGGAGGCTTGTCACTGACGACGACCTCCTCACCGGTGCCCTGAATATTGAAGCCATTAGGAAGGATCGTCCACTGGGGCATTCGACGTTTGGGGCCATTGTAATACAAGACGGTATAATAGAGGGAGCGCTCAGTGGGCCAGCTGATCTTATTGCCTTTCCAGCCCTTGGTCACAGAACGAATCGGGAGGCGGTGCTGCACGATTTCGTTGATACTGCGATAGCGCTTATCGGGACTCGTCCCGGATGCGCTGCCTGTCGCCGGGTCGCTACTCAGGCAACCCGTAAAAACCAGGGTCAAAATCGGAATGATCCAGCTTTTCAGTCGCGCGGGATGACTCACTTGATCAGATCAGCTTTGATGGCTTCTTTTTTCCCGTCTTCAAGCCCCGGTACGGCGTCGATCGGCGGCGTGGCCTTTGCTTCGTCGGTTTTGGTGCTGAAGCGTACGGGAGGAAGGGGCGCATCCACGGTGGTGGCCTGAACGGCAACGGGTTGAACCACCTCCGGTACTTCAAGGGGGGTCACGGAATTAACCGCGGGTACCGCTGCAGGATCCGCTGCTCCCTTGGAACCCTCCTTCAACATCTTTCCATCGTACCAACTC
>JAYGFS010000503.1:0-7889 GCA_046581765.1 Verrucomicrobiota bacterium | reverse complement strand
ACTTTTTTGGCTAGATCAAGCCACGATTGTCAGTTTGTTGAGCCATAACATTACACCATGTCGCAAAAAAACAAGTACGGGATACGTTGCCCTAAATGTGAGCACGAACAGCAGGTTGACCTGTATGATTCCCTCAATATAGGCGAGGAAGAGGAACTGAAATCCGCCCTGATGAGCAACCAGGTCAACGTGGTAGAGTGCGATTCCTGCAGTTTTCAATTCCGGGTGGATAAAAACCTCCTCTACCACGATCCGGACAATAACCTCATGATTTACCTGTTTAATGCCCCCCTCGACCAGCTTGAGGCGGCCCAGGAGGAATTTCTCACCACGGTGCAGTCCCTGAATCGGGCCCTGTCGGAGGATGTCGAGGCTCCCCAGGTGCACCTGGTGCTCTCCCGGACCGAGCTGGTTGAGCGAATTTTCATGCATGAAGCGGGTCTCAACGAGCGGATTATCGAGTATATCAAGTACCAGGTTCATTCAAACAATCTCGAAAGCATCGATCCCCAGACCAAGGTGCTGCTGTTTAACGCCCAGGATTCCACCGCAGATCACCTCTGTTTCATCGTCCAGGCCGTCGAGAGTGAGAAACTGGAAGGCATGCTGGAGTACAAGCGTGAGGCCTATGATGCCTACATCGAGATGTTCGAGAAGGATGACGAGGTCGGCAACATTTTCGAACTGTTCCCCGGGCCCTATATCAGCGCCCGGGCCCTCTTGTTGAACCGGGAAAATGCGGAAGGCTGAAGCGCCCGCCACCCGGGTCATTCAATGTTGTTCGTGATGTCGTCGACCAGGATCCCGGTGACATCACCCGGATCGTGTGAAGGCCAGATCCGGATCGAGGCGAAACGGACCGAGGAGGTGGACCACGGGGCCTTGCCCGCCCAGTCAGGCAGCCAGATGCCGAGGTTCAACTGGGCCGCCATGCAGGGGACAAAGGTCGTATTCTCCGCAATATAAACCCCATCGATCCAGTGTCGTACGCGCTTCCCCCGGCATAGCAGGTAATCGTTTGCCCCCCGCCGGACCAGCGGCATGGCCTCGTAGGACGCGAACGCGACCTGCCTGGTCTTGACCCACCAGTAGCCTTCAAACCGCACCACCTGCTCGTCCCGGATCCCGGGCAGGGGAATCCGCTCGGTTTCCCATACACTGGTATAGGTGTGGTATGTTCCATCCGCGACATCCGGAAGGTCCAGCATTTGGCTGTCGTGCCGGCGATTGAGAAAGGTGTTGTACATCGCCTGGTCGAAGCGGCCTCCTTTTCCGAACTCCGGGAAGTCCAGCTCCGACCAGTAGAAAGCCAGGCCCCGGCCGAAGTTCTGGATGAAGGGGTTGTACAGGGGTGTATCGCGGCTGAAATCATCCGCCTGGTCCCCCGGGACCTTCACGCTCCGGAAGGCATAGGTCCAGATGGCGGGTACCGAGCCCGCCGGAACGCGTGGATTCGCGGGACATCCGCTGAAGGGTTTCGTATCCCCGATTTTCATCACGACCTCGAAACGGCCTGAGGCAAAGAAGGGTTTACTCACCAACACCCCGCCTACGCGGGACCTTTTCCCCCACAGGCCCCTGACCGGGCCGTCGTATTGGTCCCCGTGGGCCTCACAACGGAGCACGGCGCGCGTCGCCCCCTTCACCTGGTCCGTTTCGATCCGCACATTTTCCGGAACAACACCGTGATTGCCCTCGCCCCATTTCTTTCGCAGGGGATACCACTTGGCCGGGTCGATTTTACCCCTCGACCAATCCTCGACAAAGGCGGGCGGCGTGGTGGGAAGGGGAGGGAACGGCACGGAAAACGCGGGGGTGGAGCCGAGTACCGTGCCCCACCGGATGATCCGTATAAACCGTGTCATGGACTGTCTATAACGCCAAGGGCACCCCGATGTTTACATACATTGTGCATTTTCTTTGCCTGGACCCCGGATACGCCACATAAAGAACATGCACATGGACACACGGGAAATCGATCTATCCGGCGGGTGGGAGTTTGTCCGCGGCAAGGCCTCGGAGGCCTGGCTGGCCGGGGAGCTCAGCTCGCCGGGAACGGAGCTCGTGGACCTGCCGCACTGCTGGAATACCCGGGACACCTTCCAGGACGGCCTGGCCTATTACCGGGGCTATGGTTGTTACCGGAAACGGGTCGAGCTGCCGGAGTATCCTGCCGGGACCTGGCACCTCGATATCGGACCCTTCTATGGCGGGGTGGAGATCCGGGTGAACGGGCGCAGGATCCCGGGCCGGCAAGGCACCCGAGGCATGAAAGCCTCTCCGTTTAACCGGTCCGAGGGGGCATTCCTGGGGTTCACCACCGGCATTCAAGCGGGTGACAGGGAGTTGAACCTCGGCCTGGTGGTAGAGAACCTCCACCATGCCTCCCGGCTTCCAGGTATCCGGGAACCCGACTTTGTCCTGCATGGCGGCCTGGCGGGCCACCTGAGGCTCCGGCCGGAATGGCAATCGCACCTCCAGCCCGGCCGGTTGACGATCTCCACCCGAAAGGACGGCCTCGTGAGCGTGAAACTGCCCGTCACCACGTATCGCGAAGAAAATCGGCCGATAGACGGGCGAATAAGAATCCTGCGGAAGCAGCAGGTGCTTGCAGAGATAAACATTCCCGAGGATCTCCAGGAGGAGGCATCGATCGAGGCCCGGGTTGACCAGCCGATGTTGTGGAGCCCCGATCATCCGCACCTGTATACCCTGGAGTGTGACTGGCTGGCCTACAGCCCGGGTTCCGACGGGGTCTTCCCGCAAAGCACCCGCTTCCCATTCGGTTTTCGGGAGATCGATTGGCGGGCCCACGAGGGGTTTTTCCTGAACGGCGAACGGCTTGAAATCCGGGGCATAAACCGCCATGAAAAAATGCCGGGCATGGGCAATGCCCTGCCGAAGTCCATGCATCGCGAAGATGCCCGCCTGATCAAGGAGCTCGGGCTGAATGCGGTTCGCCTTTCCCATTATCCCCAGTCACCCGACTTCCTCGACGCCTGCGACGAGCTGGGCCTCCTGGTGTACCCGGAGATCGCGACCTGGAAGCGGATGAGGCGAGGGCCGTGGTTGGAACAGGCGCGCAATCAGCTCCGCCGGATGATCCAGCGCGATGGCCACCATCCTTCAATCATCTGCTGGGGCCTGGGGAATGAATCGCGGGAGGCCAAGGTCTACGCCGAATTGCACGCGTGGGCGCAGTCCCTCGATCCCAGCCGGCCGACCATTTATGCCGAAAACCATCTGTACCGGGCCCGGCGCAGGAAAACCTGTGCCTCGACGGACATCTACGGGGTGAACTACGAGCTCGATCCCGAGCTGCTGGAAGAAGCCCGGGATCTCAGTGCGAAACAGGTGTTGCTGGTCAGCGAGATGAGCAATTGCCCGAGATGGCGAGGGGATATCGCCGGCGAATGCGAACAGATCCGGGTCCTGGAGGAGGATCTGGAGAAAATCCGGGAACGCCCGTATATCGCGGGCTTTATGCTCTGGTGCATGAACGATTACGCGACGATGCGCAAGGACCGTTATCGCCGGCCATCCGGGGTCTTCGATGCCTGGCGGATGCCGAAGTTTGCCGCGCACTACTTGCGGGCACGCCTGGGGACGAGGCCGGTGCTCTACGCCTGGGCGGACTGGGGCCGGGTCGGGGCATCGTCCAGGGAGGTGCACGTGTTTACGAACCAGTCGCCGCTGAACTTTTCTGTCGGCGATACCTGCGTGGAGGGGGTGAGCGGCCACACGGTGGTGGATCTTCCGTTTGTTGATCAAGCCCTGCGGATTCGTGCCGGCGAAGAACGTTTCACCATAGAGCCCTTTGGTGATCCGCGGGCCCTGGACCTGAGCCCGGAACCCTACGGGGAAGGCATTCGAATCCTCGTGCGCGTCCTGGACGCAGCGGGTCACCCGGTATTGACCGCCCAGGGCCAGGCCACCGTCCGGGTCGATGGTCCGGTGCTTTACCACGCGTGGAATGCGGAAGGACGGATTGCTATCACCCGTGGGGAAGGGATCGCGTATGTGGGCGTACCCGGCGGCGAGGCGAGCGTGACGGTGGAAATGCCCGGGGTGGCATCGGGGCACGAGGTCCTTCGCGTGCCCGCTGAATAGGCCGGGGCTGCGTCCTACCGGAGGAACGCGGCAAGGGTCCCCAGTTTGGCAGCGCCCGTGCTTACATGCAGGGTTTTCGCCGAGTTCAACACCTTCAAGGCGGCACCATGGGCCTCGCTTTCCCGCAGGGACTGGCGTTCCATGTGGAGCCGTTTCGCCTCCGCTAAGCGGCCGCTATTGGTCAACCGGGATTCTGCCTCCGCCAGGGTCCGGTCGAACTGTTTGAAGCTATCCATATACGTGCGGGCTTCAGCCATCTTGATCCGGGTATAGCGGTCGAGGTAGGTTTGTTGCAGGTAGGCGATGGTTCGGTGGCCGGAAAAGGTCTCGGTTGGTCCTACCTTGATGAAGCGGCCGAGCTCACGGGCATAGACGTTATGCTGCTCCAGGTCCCCCTGGCTTCGCGCGGCCCGGGCTCGCTGGTTCAGGGATTTTTCGTACCCGAGGTTGAGTTCCATGAGCTTGCCCGCCGCTTCCTCCGCGATGAGTCGCTGCTTGAACGCAAAACTTCGCTTCAGAGAGTCCACAGTTACAACGGCTTGCGCAGAATTAAGAAATAAACCCATCGATAGCGCAAGAAAGGCGGTTATTCGGGTCAGGGTGGGCTTATTCATCGTCATTTCCTAATCAAATGACATAAAGTCGCAGGTTTTGTGCCACGCGGATGGGGGCCTCGCGCTTTGAGCTGAATTCGCCAAAACCGGGCACCCGGTACCGGGCAGGCCCCCGTATGCTTCGCCCCGGATCCTAGTGAAGAAAATGCCGCATGCCGGTCAGGGCCATCGCGATCCCGTGCTCATCACAGGCTGCGATCACCTCGGCATCCCGGACGGATCCGCCGGGTTGGACGATGTAGCGGGCACCCATCTCGTGGGCCGCATCGATGCTGTCACGAAAGGGGAAAAAGGCTTCCGATACAAAGACGCACTCTCCGATTACGGCCTGGATTTCGTCATCGGTGATGTCCGGATTCTCGGTTTTCAGGTTTTCCACGGCCTTGCTTACCGAAAGTTTGCGCAAGGCATCGACCCGGTTGGGTTGGCCGGCACCCATGCCGAGTACGCGGTACTGGCCGGGCGCGTATTCCTGCACGAGGACAATGGCATTGGATTTCGTATGCTTGGCGGCCGCGATGCCGAACAACGCAAGTTCCTTTTTTGACTCGTCGAATGGCGCCTTGCTGGGCACCTGCCATTCTTCGATGAGCCCGGCATCCGTTTCCTGCACGAGCAGGCCGCCGTGGATGTGCTTGGTCATCTGCTGACGGGAGGCACGGGCCATCGGCTGCTTCAGCTTCAGGATACGGAGATTCTTTTTCTTTTGCAGGTGAGCCAGCGCGTCCCCGGTGTATCCGGGGGCAATGATGGCTTCGACAAAGCGTTGATCGAGGCATTGGGCGGCGGCGAGGTCGACTTCCCGGGTCACCGCGATGACCGATCCGAAGGCCGAGACGGGATCACCCGACCAGGCCGCTTCAAGGGCTGCAGCCAGGCTTTCCCCGGTGGCCAGGCCGCAGGGATTGGTGTGCTTGATCACGGATACGCCCGGCTTGTCGGAGAGTTCCTTGACCACCTCGAGGGCCCCGTTGCCGTCGACGTAGTTGTTGTAGCTCATGGCTTTCCCATGCAGCACTTCCGTGTGCGCGATGGAGGCTTCGGCAGGGGGTAATCCGGGATAAAGCCAGGCGGCCTGGTGCGCATTTTCGCCGTAGCGGAGCCGGGTCCCTTCGCTGTAGGCGAGGACCAGGGGCTTGGTGGATTCGTATTCCCCATGATCCGCGAGGTAGCGGGCGATCGCAGCGTTGTAAGCGGCGAGCCGGGCGAAGACCTTTTGACCGAGCTGGATCCGGAGGGCTTCGCTGGTGTTGCCCCCGTTCTCCCGCATGGAACTGAGCACCCCTGCGTAGTCCGCGGGAGCGATGACCACGGTCACGTACTTCATGTTCTTGGCCGCTGAACGGATCATGGTGGGTCCGCCGATGTCGATGTTTTCAATCGCATCCTCGAAGCGGACATCCGGTTCGGCGACCGTGGCTTCAAAAGGGTAGAGGTTGACACAGACGAGATCGATCGGTTCGAGGCCGTGTTCGGTCATGGTGGCCTGGTGTTCCGCGTTTCCCCGCAGGTGCAGGAGACCGGCATGGACCTTGGGATGCAGGGTTTTCACCCGGCCATCGAGTATCTCGGGAAAGCCGGTAAATTCGGAAATGTCCTTTACCGGCAGGCCGGCCTCGCGAAGGGCCGCAGCGGTTCCGCCGGTACTCAGGATTTCGACCCCCTGCTCGTGAAGGCCGGATGCGAAGTCAATAATACCCGTTTTATCGGAGACGGAAAGAAGGGCACGGGTAATCTTTTTCATGGCCCGCTGGTATAGGCGGGCCGGGAGGGTATTTCAAATTAAAAACCGCGGTTCCCGAGGGGGAAGGTCTGGGGCGGAGCGCCGAGCATGCTCTTGAGGCGAAGGCCTTCGCGCCGGGTTTCGCGGAAACTGGGGCCTGGGGTGGGCGCTCCGCCGGTGCCACCGGCATGGAAGAGGGGTGCCTGCGGCGCACGAGGCTGCACGGGAGCGTTCCGAACGGTGTGGGGCAGACGCAGGACGCCTGGCGTAGCGGGCTCGACCAGGCTCCCAAAACGTCCGCCGGCCCCCGGGTTGGTCCCCTTGGAAAGACCGGCCAGGCCCGGGGTTTTCCCCCCTGTGAAGTCGACATTGCTCGTGGGCTGGAACCGGGTCGACGGCTGGAAGGCGATCCTGCCGTTCAAGGTGCGGGAGGCTTCGTTAAACTGGGTGGAATCCTTGAGAAGCCCCATGCGCTCGTTCCGGTTCGAAGGGCTTACCTTTACCACGGCACTTTTCGGATCGGGGTCCCCTGACCGCCTACCGAGCTTATATTTATCCGCAAGTTTCCGGTTCTTTTCCTCGTATCGGTTGACCAGGCGATCGAAGCCGGAGCTCCGTTCCGTTTGTTTGTCGCGAGCTTCCCGGTGCGGGCTGACCAGCGAGTCGATCAAGCCCTGTGAACGGCTGAGCAGAGCCTCTGGCTCTTTTCCACCACCCGGTTGTTCGCCGACCACCAGGCTGTTATCCACCACCACCGGCTCCAGCACCTGTTCGAGGGGCCGTTTCAATAGAAAGGCGTCGGGCGTGTCCTTGCCTTGCGGCGCATTGGCCCGGGGTTGTTCGCCGCCCAGCTTGCCCGGAAGCGCAGGCGTGAAGCCGTTGGACCTATCCTTTGGATCCTCCTCGTCTTCCCGGGTCTTCCCGCCGAAAGCCTGGTTCGCGTAGGGATCGTCGGGATCGGCATTCGGGTCTTCCGGGTTTTTGTTTTCCCGCTCATCCTGGTCCAGGAATTCGAGCATGATTTCCCCGTTTTTAACCACCACGCCATCGAGATCTTTCTGAATCAGCTCGTCCGTCAGGGTATCCCAGTCCAGGATCTCCTCTTTCCCCCCATCATCCTGTTGGTTCTCCTCGTCGAAGCGGGGATCCTCAAAAAAGCTGCGGGTGTCTTCCTTCAACTGGAAGTCTGCCGCCTTGATGAAGGGTTTCGGCTTGACCTGTTCCCTCCGGAAATCATGGGGGATAAAATCGCCTTCCGGTCCGGTATCCGGCTGCTTGACTGTTCCAGCGAAGGGGTTGCTTTTGAGTTTCGTTTTCGACTTCTGGGTAGGCAGATTGAGCTTGGCCCGGTTGAGTTCTTCGTTCATGTGGCCCTTATAGAGCTGGTAAACGGGGCGGTTCTTGTTGCGGTATCGATCGATGGAACGATCGTCGTCTTCCGC
>JAYGFS010000454.1:0-3401 GCA_046581765.1 Verrucomicrobiota bacterium | reverse complement strand
CTACAAGCCGCGGGTGGACCTGGAAATGCTCAACGAGCACAGCGAGGGCCTCATCGGCACGTCATCCTGTCTCAAGGGCCAGATTCCCGAGTGCATCGTCCGCGGCGAAACCAAGGAAGCCATGGAACTCGCAGGCCGTTATGAAGATATCTTCGGCAAGGGCAATTTTTACCTGGAACTCCAGGACCACGGCATCGAGGACCAGAAAATAGCAAACCGCGGGCTGATCGAGCTGGCCAGGAAAACCGGTCTGCCCCTTATCGCCTCAAACGACGTTCACTACCTGAAGCACGAGCACTGGGAAGCGCACGAGATCATGCTCTGTCTCCAGACCGCAACCACCATCACCGATCCCGGTCGCCTGCGGTACAACTCCGACCAGTTCTACATGAAAAGCGCGGACGAAATGTGGAAGCTCTTCGGCGACTATCCCGAGGCCCTTACCAATACCCTGGCAATTGCCGAACGTTGCAATATCGAGCTGAAGCTCGGAAACGATGCTCCACTTCATTTCCCGGTCTATGTCCTTCCCGAGGAATTCAAGACCGACACGAATTTCCTGACCCATCTCAGTGCCGAGGCCGCCACGCGCCTTTACGATGCCGACCTGCTCAAGGGCACGACGGAAAAGGAGCAGGCACTCCAGGCCCGCTTCAAGCACGAGCTCGCGATTATCGAGCGCACCGGTTTTATCAATTACTTCCTCGTGGTCTGGGATTTTGTTCGTTACGCGAAGCGCCAGGGCATTCCCGTCGGCCCCGGTCGCGGGTCCGGTGCGGGAAGTCTCGTCGCCTACCTGCTCGGCATCACCGCGATCGATCCGCTCCGCTATGGCCTGATTTTTGAGCGCTTTCTCAATCCCGACCGGATCTCCCCCCCTGACTTCGATATCGATTTCTGCCAGGCCCGTCGCGGCGAGGTGATCGAGTACGTGATCAACAAGTACGGCAAGGAAAATTGTGCCCAGATCATCACCTTCGGAACGATGGGCGCAAAAACCGTTATCCGCGACCTTGGTCGCGTACTCGACATACCCCTTCACTACTGCGACCGGCTCGCCAAGATGATCCCGGAGGACCCGGGCATGACCCTGGATAAAGCCCTGGAGCTCAACCCTGAGTTCAAGAAGGCCTGCACCACCGAGGGCGACGCAAAGAAAATCATGAAATACGCAAGCGTGTTGGAAGGCCTGCCCCGCAACCAGGGCACCCATGCCGCCGGCGTGGTGATCGGCGAAAAGCCACTGGTTGAGATCCTGCCGCTCTGCCGGGACAAGAACAAGGAGGCGGTCACCCAGTACGAGATGAAGCCGCTGGAGCAAACCGGCCTGCTGAAGATGGACTTCCTCGGACTCAAGACGCTGACCGTGATCCAGGAAGCAGCGGACAACGTAAAGGCCACAACGGGAAAATCGATCGACATTGAGGCCCTTCCGCTGGACGACGAAACAACGTTCAAACTCCTGAACGCCGGGGATACGACCGGGGTGTTCCAGGTGGAATCCAAGGGGATGAAGGACCTGCTCCGCCAGTTTCAGCTCAGCCGCTTCGAGGACCTCATCGCCATGATCGCCCTCTATCGTCCGGGCCCGATGGACATGATTCCGGACTTCATCAAGCGCCGCCATAATCCAGAGAAGATCAAGTACGATCACCCCCTGCTCGAGGCCGTACTCAAGGAAACCTACGGCGTGTTCATCTACCAGGAACAAGTCCAGCTCGCAGCCAACGTCCTGGCAGGCTTCAGCCTCGCCCAGGGTGACTTGCTCCGCCGGGCCATGGGAAAAAAGGATTCCCAGATCATGGAGGAACAACGCCTGGCGTTCGTCAGTGGGTGCATGGAGATCAACGATATCCCGGAAAAGCTCGCGGGGAAGATCTTCGACACGATCCAAAAATTCGCCAAATATGGCTTCAACAAGTCACACAGTGCCGCGTACTCGGTGATCTCCTGGCAGACCGCCTATTTCAAGGCCCACCACCCGACTGAATTCATGGCCGCCCTGCTGTCCAGCGAGATGAACAACACGGACAAGTTGCCGGGCATTATCGCAGCGTGCAAGGAGATGAACTACGAGGTCCGGCCGCCTAACGTTCAAGGATCGGGTCCGCGTTTTCGCCCGGAAGATGAGAACATTCGCTTTGGCATGGGTGGCATCAAGAACGTCGGTCTCGGTGCGGTCGAGGCACTCGTTCGCGAGCGGGAGGCCCATGGACCCTACGCAAGCCTCATGGATTTCTGCATGCGGGTCGACAGCAAGGTGTGCAACAAGAAGGCCCTGGAGAGCATAATCCAGTGCGGGGCCTTCGACTGGACCGGGCTGCATCGCAGCCGGATGTTTAAAGGGGTCGAGTTTGCCATGAACCGCGCGGCCTCGACGCTCGCCGACAAGCGGTCCGGTCAGGGCTCGCTCTTTGACATGCTCGACGAGGGAGACGAAGCCACCAATGACGAGGATCTACCCGATGTCGAACCCTGGCCGATGGATGAAATGCTGAAATACGAAAAAGAACTCCTCGGCTTCTATATATCCGGCCATCCCCTGGACCGCTTCGCATGGGAAAGCGCCACCTTCTCGACCGCCGAACTCGGCAAACTGGGTGAACTGGAGCATCGCAGCAAGGTGCGCGTAACCGGGTTGATTACCGACTTGCGCAAGCTGTTCACCAAGAGAACCCAGGAGGCGATGGCCGCCTTCCGGCTGGAGGGAAAGGAAACCTCAATCGATGCGGTCATCTTCCCGGACGCCTTCAGGGTCTTCGGGACGGGACTACACGAAAACCAGCCCGTGATCGTCGGGGCCGAAGTCAACCGGGACGAGGAGCCCAAGTTGATGATTAACGAGGTATACCCCTTGCAGGATGCCGGGAAAACCTATGCCATACGCCTGAGCGTAGCCCTGGACCAGGACGAGGTCACGGATGAACGCCTGGCGGGCCTGAAAGCCGCATGCAGGGCCCACAAGGGCAGTGTCGAGTTCATTATCGACCTCCGGTACCCCACCGGGGATGCCATTTCCGTGAAACCGGAATCGCACTTCAACGTCTATCCCTGCCAGGCCTTGATGGATGCTCTCGCGGAGCAGGTCGGCCCCGAGCGGGTGAGGGTCCGGCAGATCAAGCGGGTCTTCAACAAGCCGCCCGAGGTGCGGAATTTCCAAAGGGCCGGGTAGCTTCGGGACGGGTATGCCGGGACGGTATTGCGAGAGCTGGAGCTTCCCGTCGGGCCGCCGATCCGCGCATCTGCAATTGAAATGCGGTTTTGAGGCCCGCTGGCTATGATGAAGCATGTACCACACGTATGAACGCCCCAGGGAATAGCACCGCCATCCGCCGCCACCTGCTCGGCTGGGATGCGCCGGTCACCGACCGGGTGCGGAGCTTCCTCGTCCCGGAAGGCCA
>JAYGFS010000412.1:0-7555 GCA_046581765.1 Verrucomicrobiota bacterium | reverse complement strand
TATGAAGAATCATGGCAATGGCATCGCTTCGATGTTCCCGCAGCCCAGGTGAAAGCCGCCACGCGTATCATCATTCGCCTGGGTTACGTGCGCAAACCCTCCGGAAGCAGTCACAAACGTGGTCTCCTCGTTGACAAGATTGTCCTGCGCCCGAATACCTGAATCCTGTCATGTGCTCCCCCGCTGGCCACAGCTTTATCGCCCTCACCCTTGCCCTGGCCTGGCTGCTTCCTGCCCGCCAGCACTTGGGTGATGTTTTCCGTTGGTGTGGGTCGCACAAACTGCTGCTGCTCTTTTGTCTCTTCTCCGGGAACGCCCCGGATGTTGATTATCTTCCGGGACTCCTGCAGGGCCGTATGAATGACTACCATCACATTCTCAGCCACAGCCTGGGGTGGGGTATCCTGTGTTCACTCGGACTCTGGCTGCTATGGAAAGCCCTGGACAAGACCGCCCGTATACGGCAGGCCATGCTGGTCCTCGCCCTTGTCTTCAGTCACCTGCTCGTCGACCTGGTGACCCAGGATGGCGCGCCGCCTTTCGGTATCCTGTTCTTCTGGCCCTTCTCGGATCGATACGTCCAGGGTCCGTTCTGGATTTTCGCCATGGCGCGAAAGGATAACCTGGGCATGATCTTCCAGTGGTATAACGTGAAGGTGATGTTGCGCGAACTCCTTGTGGTATTACCGTTTTTTGTCGGGATGATGGCCTGGAAGCTGAAGGGAGCGGGTCCTGATTCCGCCATTGACGATAACCTGGAGGGTGATAAGCAAGCCCCATGAAAACGACCATCCTTCTTCTCGCCAGTCTCTTCGCCCCCGTCCTCTACGGTGCGGAACCCGTCGAGGTCCTTTACATCACGCACCTGCCAGGCCGCTACCATGACTACCGGGCGCAGATGGAGGCCTTCAAAAAGCACGTGCCACGATTCACGGAGGTTGAAGTCACCTACCGGGCGGGCAATCACGATGAAACCGTAGCCTTCCTCAAGCAGCCCGGTTTTGCCCGGGATCATGACATCATCGTCTACAACCTCTGCATGGCGCACAGCTATGACACGGACCAGGCGTACAACATGATTGTCCAGACCACGGAAAAGGGAAAGCCGGCCATCCTGCTTCACTGTGCCATGCACACCTTCTGGGCGACCTTCGGGAAAGCGGGTTCCAAGGAGTCAGAGAACACGCCCCGTTTAAAAACCGAATGGAGAGCAAAACACCCCAGGCTGGACTTTCCGGATTGGTCGGCCTTCAGCGGCCTGGACACCAAGCGCCATGATAAGCAGCGCGAACTGAAGGTGTTTCGTGCAAAGCCCGTGCATCCCATCGTGAAGGATTTTCAATCCGAGTGGACGATCAGGAAAGACGAGCTTTATGTGAACATGGACTTCAAGTCAACCGCGACGCCGGTGCTCAAAGCGTACAGCGTTCAGGATAAAAAGGAGCATGTGCTGGCCTGGGTCAACCAGGCGGGTAAGGGGAAGGTCTTCGGCATCACCCTTGGCCACGGCATGGAAACATTCTCGGATCCGGATTACCACCGGGTGCTTGCGAATGCGATCGAGTTCCTGGTCGGTAAATAATCAACCCGAACGGGATAAGACTCTTATCGAAGCCTCTTCGAGTGTGCTGCCTTATGCCTGAGGCAGCTCGATATCAAAGCGCTCGCGCGTCTTCGTATACCCCGATCCAAACATGCGTCCGATGACCGGGAAGGCCTCGGCGTTCAAGTGCAGGGTCTCCGGGTCCAGCACGCCATCCCGTACGTGCAACACATGCACGTAGCCAATGACCATCCGGTTCTCGCCAATGATGAGGCTGTCATGCACGGTACACTCCATGCTTACCGGGGCATTCGCGATCCGGGGAGGGCGGATCTTCTCGGAAGCGAGGGTTTCCAGCCCGGCGACCTCCAGCTCGTTGACCTCGCTGGGCTCGCTCGCCGAGGTCAGGTGCATCGCCTCTGCTATGGCCTCGTCGACCAGGTTCACCACGAACTCTCCGGTGGACTCGATGTTCGCCGCGGTATCCTTGGGTTTGCCGCTGGAGAGATTGCCCGGTGCAAAGGCCACGATAGGTGGCTTGGTTCCGAAGACATTAAAGAAGCTGTAGGGTGCGGCATTGATGAGCCCGGCCTCATTCACCGTTGTCACCCAGGCGATAGGGCGGGGGGTGATGAGGGTACTCAGGAGCTCGTAGGCCCTGTCCTTGTCCTTGCCGTCGATTTCGAATTGCATGCGGATGTATTTCGCTGAAGCGGAATCAATTGCAAAGCTAAATCGCCCGCTTTGGCACCACATGCGAAGCTTTGTCGGTCACGACGAAACAGTCTAAGTGTACTATGAATAGACACTTATGCGGTGTATACCTCCTCTCCTGCCCCGTTTTCGCCCAAAAACAGTCGTTGACCTGCTGAGGGGGGTCAGGTAGGTTCCCCGCGATTTTTTATGGGTCAATGGACCCGTAAAATAGAGAAAACAACCCTACATTCCCTTCAAGGGAGGAGTTTGAAACATGTCTATTAAAGTTGGTATTAACGGATTTGGCCGCATCGGCGGCATGGTGCTTCGGGCATCGATCGATCGGGACGACATCGATATCGTCGCGATTAACGACCCATTCCTCGACCCCGAGTACATGGCCTACATCATCAAGTATGACACGGTCCATCGGCGTTTTCCAGGTACGGTCGAGCACTCGGCAACCGGCTTGGTGATCAACGGAAAGGAAATCGAGGTGCACAGCTGCATGAATCCGGAAGAGATTCCCTGGGCCGATGCAGGTGTAAGCGTCGTCGCGGAATGCACAGGCGTGTTCAAGGAAATGGACACGGCGGACAGGCACTTTAAAGGCGGGGCGGAAAAGGTTTTGATCAGCGCGCCTTCCAGTACTGTTCCAATGTACGTCATGGGCGTCAACCAGGACAGCTACACATCGGACCAGAAGATCGTCTCCAACGCTTCCTGCACCACGAACTGCCTGGCTCCGCTCGCCAAGGTGGTACATGACAAGTGGGGCATCGTCGAGGGCTTGATGACCACGATCCATGCGGTAACCGCGACACAGAAGGTGGTTGACGGACCGTCCAAGAAGGACTGGCGCGGTGGTCGCGGTGCTTGCTTCAACATTATTCCGTCCAGTACGGGTGCAGCTAAAGCCGTGGGCAAAGTGATCCCGGAATTGAATGGTAAACTGACGGGTATGGCCTTCCGCGTTCCGACGCCGAATGTATCCGTGGTCGACCTGACCTGCCGCCTGGAAAAGCCTGCGACCTATGAGGAAATCAAGGCGGCCATGAAGGAGGCGTCTGAAGGTTCGCTCAAGGGAATCATGGGCTACACCGAAGATGCGGTCGTTTCCTCGGACTTCTACGGCGAAAGCTGCACCTCCTTTTTCGACGCGGATGCGGGTATCGCCCTGAACGACAACTTCGTCAAGCTGGTTTCCTGGTACGACAATGAGTGGGGTTATTCCTGCAAGTTGCTCGACCTGGTTGCGCACATATCGGCCTGAGACGCTGACCGGGGAGTCAAGGAATGAACGGTGAAAGGGTGGGCGCTGATCCGGCCTTTCGCACTCGCTCAATACCCATTGCCTTATGAACAAAAAGACCATCGAAGACATCGACGTATCCGGTATGCGTGTATTGATGCGCGTGGATTTTAACGTGCCGGTACAAAAGGGTGTGGTGGGAGACGAGACGCGGATTACCGCGGCCTTGCCAACCATCAACAAGGTACTCGAATCCGGCGCCTCCGTCGTGTTGATGAGCCATCTCGGCCGGCCCAAGGGCGAAGTGAATCCGGAGTACAGCCTGGCACCGGTGGTGCCGGTACTGGCGGCCATGCTGGATCGCGCGGTTAAATTTGCCAAGGATTGCGTCGGTGATGAGGTTCAGGCGATGGCTGAAGCGTTGCAGCCTGGCGAGGTGCTTTTGCTTGAAAACCTCCGTTTTCACCCGGAAGAAGAGGGCAAGGGTGTCGGGCAGGCCGCGCAGGATGCCTTTGCGGCCGCCCTGGCATCGCTGGGCGATGTCTATGTCAACGACGCCTTCGGAACCGCTCATCGCGCACATGCTTCCATGGTGGGTGTGACCCGGTATTTTGAAAATAACGTCGCTGGGTATCTCCTGGAGAAAGAAATTAATTACCTGGAAGGTGCCCTGGACCAGCCCGAGCGTCCCTTCGTCGCTATCATGGGCGGTGCCAAGGTAAAGGATAAGATCCAGGTGATCAAGGCCCTGTTGACCAAGGTCGACAAGCTGATCATAGGCGGCGGCATGGCCTATGTATTCTACAAGGTGCAGGGGCTCGCTATCGGCAACTCTCTTTGCAATGATGACGATATTCCGCTGGCGAAAGAATTGCTCGAGTTGGCCGGTGATAAAATCGAGCTGCCCCTGGATAACATCATCGCCGACGATTTCAGTGGCGATGCCAATACCCGGATTGCCAAGGCCGGTGAGATCCCCGACGGCTGGGAAGGTTTGGACATCGGGCCGGAAAGCGCTGCACGCTTCGCCGAGATCATTGCGGGTGCAAAAACCGTTGTGTGGAATGGCCCGATGGGTTGTTTTGACCTGCACGAAAAGTTTGCCGGCGGCACCCATGCCGTGGGACAGGCGCTGGCCGATACCGATTGCGTAAGCATCATCGGTGGCGGCGACAGCGTTGCCGCATTGAACCAGGCGGGCCTGGGCGACCAGATCACCCATATGAGTACGGGTGGTGGTGCGAGCCTGGAGTTGCTCGAGGGCAAGACCCTTCCCGGTCTTGCCGCGCTGACCGATAAATAAACCGTACGTCAACTTAACTGCAAACCGAGAAGAACTTATGCGCAAACCGATCGTAGCTGGAAACTGGAAGATGAACAAGACCACGCGTGAGGCGGGGTCGCTCGCGGAGTCGATCAAGATCGACCTCGGGGAGTTTATCAAGGTCGACGTGGTGCTCTGCCCGCCCTTTACTGCGTTGAAAACCGTGAGTGACGTGATCAGCGGGAGCGCGATCCGGCTCGGTGGACAGCATATGTCTGCGGAGCCTGCCGGAGCATTTACCGGCGAGATTTCCGCGGGCATGCTGCGCGACCTTTACTGCAACTATGTCATCCTCGGCCACAGCGAACGCCGCGCGTATTCCGGTGAGACCGATGCCGGGGTGAATGAGAAAACCCTGGCCGCGCACGCGAGTGGCTTGAAACCGATCGTCTGCGTCGGCGAGAAGCTTGAAGAGCGAGAAGCTGGCATCACCCAAGCCGTGGTCGAAGCCCAGGTGAAAGGCTGCCTGGCCGGGCTGGACGAAGAGCAGATGAAGAACACCATTGTTGCGTATGAGCCCGTATGGGCGATTGGCACGGGCAAAACCGCTACACCCGAAATGGCCCAGGAGGTCCATGCGCACATTCGAGCGGTAGTGGCCGGTATGTTTGGCGATGATCTTGCGAAAACCGTACGTATCCAGTACGGAGGGAGCATGAAGCCCGGAAATGCGGCCGAATTGATTTCCCAGCCTGATATTGATGGTGGTTTAATCGGGGGAGCCGCACTGGATGCCGGGTCCTTTGTTGAAATCGTCAAAGCGGCAGTGTAGCCTACCGGTTAACGGAGAAACCTATGTTTACCTTTTTTAAAGTTTTACTCATCGGCGTGCAGGTCATTTCCTGCTTTTTGCTCGTCGCGGTGATCCTGCTCCAGAAATCCAAGGGCGGGGGTGGGCTCGGCGGTGCGGCCTTCGGCGGCGGCTTCAGCGATTCCATATTCGGTTCACGCGCAGGGAATGTGCTGACGAAGGCCACGATTTTCCTCGCGGTTACTTTCCTGGTGAACACGCTCGTGCTCTCGGGGATGATGATCAAGCAGCAGGGCCCGCCTTCGGTAATGCAGGGGCAGAAGCCTGAGGCACCGTCCAGGGGCATCCCGGGCTTGCCGCCCGGTTCTACGGGCACCAATCCGGGTGGCGATGTAGCGCCACCGGTTGCGGTTGATCCCGCTGCGGCGGCTGTGCCGACACCCGTGCCCCCGGGGCTGATACCCGAAGTGGTTCCGGCGACTGCCCCCCCCGTGGTGGTCCCCGTGCCCGAGGTCGCCGTACCCGTGGTCCCCGTGCCCGAGGTCGCCGTGCCCGTGGTCCCCGTACCCGAGGTCGCCGTGCCCGAGCTTCCTGTACCGGCCGATCCTGTACCAGCTGTTCCTGCGAATTAATGTCCGGGAATTCCCGCGTGCGTATCGGCTTAAAATCGGCGGGCATGCTTGTCCGCCTTTTGGGTTAAACGTCCAAGATTAAGGTTTCGTGATGAAGAAATGTATAGGGTACGGCCTGCTTTTGATTGCGTTCACGCTGGTGGGCTGCGGCAAGCGCGAATCCAGCGTAGTGGTCGCAGGACGACAGGGAATCCTCCTCATGGGGAATGGTGCCGAGCCGGAAGGCCTGGATCCGCATCGCGTTTCGGGCCTGCCCGCGTACTACATTATCACCGCGCTGATTGAAGGCCTGGTCACGGAGGATCCCACGGCGACGAAGCTGGAGCCGGGTATGGCGGAGCGTTGGGAGGTCAGCGATGATGGCAAGACCTACACCTTTCACCTGCGCGATACAAGGTGGTCGAATGGGGAGCCGGTGACGGCCCAGGATTTTGCTTTCAGCTACCAGCGTGTACTGACCCCGGCGCTCGGTTGTCCGAATTCATACATGCTGGATATCATCAAGAATGCGCACGCGTATCGCGTGGGCGCGATCCATGATTTCACCAAGGTAGGGGTCAAGGCGGTCGACTCGCGAACCCTGCAGCTCAAGCTGACCGGAGCCAGCCCGTATTTCCTCCCCATGCTCACGCATTACGTCTGGTTTCCCGTGAACGAAAAAACGGTCCGGGCACATGGCGAGCCTTTTGGCCAGGATAACCAGTGGGCCAAGGCCGGAAACTACGTATCCAACGGGCCCTTCGTACTGACGAGTTGGGTGCTGAACAGCGTCATCAAGGTCGAGCATAACCCATCCTATTACGATGCGGGCAAGATGAAGTTGAAGGGTATCCACTTCTTCCCCACCAAGGACGACAATCTGGAGGAGATGGGCTTCCGGGCAGGGGAGTATCACCTCACGAACACGGTACCCTTCAGTAAAGTTCGCCGTTACCGTGAAACGCAGCCCGACTTGATCAAGATCACGGATTACCTCGGCGTCGAATATTTCATGTTTAATTTAACCCGGCCGCCCCTGGATGACCTGCGGGTGCGCCAGGCCCTTACCTACGTGATCGACCGTGAGTTGCTGACGCGAAAGATGACCCGTGCCGGGGAGCAGCCCGCCTGGAATTGGGTGCCCCCTCAAATTCCAGCTTATCCGTACAGCACACGGTTTCAGCGGGACGTGGAACGCGCGAAGCGGTTGATCGCAGAAGTCATCGCCGAGAAGTACCCGGATGGCAAGCTGCCGACCCTGGAGCTGCTTTACAACGACTCGCCCCTCAACCTGCTGATCGTGGAAGCCCTGCAACAGATGTGGAAGACCCAACTGGGCGTCGAGGTGAAGCTGAACAAGATGGAGTGGAAGGTTTAT
>JAYGFS010000395.1:0-5375 GCA_046581765.1 Verrucomicrobiota bacterium | reverse complement strand
GCCGCGTACACAATCGATGGCATGGCGGAACAGGCGCACGTTTACAAAGCGATAGAACAGGGTGAAGAAGACCGCGCCGAAGACCAGGACGAGGATAATGATCGGGACGCCGAACAGTTCTGCAAACAGCACGCCGCTCATAGCCTCCACGATCCCGCCGAAGAAGGCATCGATTTTCTCGGTCAGCTTTTGTGCGCCTTCCTCGGCGGCATGGCCGTCGGCGGCCCAGGTCGAGCAGGCACTCGTGGTGAAAAGAAAAAGAAGGAAGGTATTCAATCTGTTTGTGATTGGTCTCATGCCTTAACCTCGTGATTGGTTTGTCGCTTGTTCCTCGCTCCGCTAGAGACTGAGAATATGTGAAAGCCCGGCTACAAAGTCAAGGTTGAGTCTTGTCCCGACCGGCGATGCCGATTATGTTGCCTTAGATGGATCATACGGAACAACAGAAGCTGAAAATGACCTCCACGGAGACGAAAAAGATCCGTCCCTGGCGGCGCTATCTCTATCAGTTGATGGCAGCGGAGATCTCCTCCATGGTCAAATATTACGACCGCATCATCCAGGTGAAGCCGGTAATGTTCGACGAGGGCGATCTCCTGGACCGCATCCAGGCCAAGGTGAAATACACGTTCGACGATCTGGACCTCATGCCCGACCTGAGCGGTGAGGAAACGCAGCGCACAGCGATTCTATTAAACGGGAACATCAATTTCACCTTCGACATCCAGCAGATCTTCCGGGACTTCAAGCCGCGCATGGCGCGCACCTCCCGCATCGTTGCGGTCGCCTACAATCCCTACCACAAGGGCCTGTTTCGCCTGATGACCGCGCTCAAGTTGAGCCGGAGCGGCCAGATGACAACCTTCGTCACCAAGGATTCGCTGGAACAACTGGCCGAGCTGGAGGGTTTCGAAATGGTCAGCGTACGGCCGGTCTGTTACCTGCCGTTGAAGTTGCTGGGCCTCGGCTGGCTCATCAACAAGGTCACCCCGGCGATCCCGGTTTTTCGCTGGCTGTCCTTCGCCACGATTATCGTTTTTCGCCCGCGCATTGCCAGTACGCATAAGCCCTCGCTCTCGATTGTCATCCCGGCCCGCAACGAGGCCGGAAATATCCGGCGCGCGCTGGAGGAGACGCCGCAAATGGAGGGTGTCAAAACCGAGCTTATTTTCGTGGAGGGGCATTCCAGTGATGATACCTGGGAGGTCATCCAGGCCGTGGTGAACGAGGGGCACGACTTTTTCGAGCTGTCCTGCTTTCAGCAGACCGGCAAGGGAAAGGTCGATGCGGTCCGGCTCGGCTTCGCCCAGTCGAAGGGGGAGTTGTTGACCATTCTGGACGCCGACTTGACCATGCCGCCGGAGATGGTGCCCCGGTTCTATGATGCGTATGTCCAGGGTCACGCGGATTACATCAATGGCAGCCGCCTGCTTTATCCCATGGAGGGGGAGGCCATGCGCTTCCTGAACCACCTGGGCAACCTGTTTTTTGCGAAAGCCTTGAGTGCCCTGACCGATCTCCAGCTGGGCGATTCACTCTGTGGAACCAAGCTGGTCGCGGCGCACGATTACGAACGATTCAAGGCGTGGCGAGAGGACTTCGGTGACTTTGACCCCTTCGGCGATTTTGAATTGATCTTTCCCGCGTCCGTGCTCGGACTGAGCAGTGCAGATATTCCCGTTCGCTACAAGGCCCGCACCTATGGCTCGACCAATATTAATCGTTTCCGCCACGGCCTGATTCTCCTCAAGATGACGATGATCGGGTTGTTCCGCATTCGCATGGGGCGCCTGCGCTAGTCTCGAAGCACCCCGGAACCATGCGTGCCCCGCTTCAAGCTCCCGCCTTTCTACCTGAACCACCAAGGCCCACGGCTGTCCCCAGCCGTGTCATGGGGTAAACGATGTGCGGCATCGCCGGATACATGGTTCGTCCCGAACGGGGTTCCCCACCCGCGTTGGATGGCATGCTCGGTGCGCTGGAGCATCGCGGCCCCGATTTTAAGGATAGCCGGACCTTCCCGCACCATGACTGGGAAGTAGGACTCGGGCACACCCGCCTGAAGATTATCGATCTTTCCAGCGATGCCAATCAACCCATGTCCAACGAGGACGGCAGGATTTGGGTCGTGTTCAACGGCGAATTCTACAACTACCGTGACTACATTGATGAGTTAAAGGCCGCCGGGCACGTGTTTAAATCGCGCAGCGACACCGAGGTCATGATTCACCTCTACGAGGAGCACGGCATGGCTGGCCTGCTCGAACGGATCAACGGGATGTTCGCCTTCGCGCTCTGGGATGGGAACACGGGGGACTTGTACCTGGCTCGCGATCGCCTCGGGCAGAAGCCCTTATATGTCACGCACGACGACGACCGGATTGTCTTCGCGTCGGAAATGAAGAGCCTGCTCACCGTGGCCGACCTGAAGAATCACCGGCCCTATGCGATTGAGACCTTTTGGCGGAATGGTTACTACCCCGGTGAAGAAACCGTTTTCGACGGGATCTTCCAGGTGCAGCCCGGTGAAGTCCTGTCCTGGCGGGAGGGTCGCATGGATTTGCGCACCTATTGGGCACCCACGATGGGCCAGCAGGTTTTTACGGGTCGCAGTCTCGACGAGCTCACCGACGAACTTGAGGCCCTGTTGATTGATGCGGTCAAGTTGCGCCTGGTCAGCGATGTCCCGCTGGGACTCTTTCTCTCGGGAGGGATCGACTCGAGCCTGATCTGCGCCCTGGCGCAAAAGGCGGCGGGCTCCGATCTCAACACCTACACCATCGGCTTTGCCGACCAGGACTTCGACGAAACCCCCCATGCCGAGGCGGTCGCCCGGCACCTTGGACTGCCGAACCAGGTCCTGCGCGTTGACGAAGGACTGTCCGGATCTTTTTCAGGTATTGCCCGCCAGTTTGACGAGCCTTTTGGCGACATGTCGGCGATCCCGACCTACCACGTCTGCAAGGCTGCTCGCGAGCATGTCACGGTGGCCCTGAGCGGCGATGCCGGCGACGAGTTGTTTGGCGGGTATACGCATTACCTCAAGGCCCTTTCGGTATTTGGCGGACAATCCCTGGTCCCGGTTAGCGCTTGGGAACGCCTGAAGGGCCTGATGCTTAGGCGGTTCTCCCCCGCCGAGGCCTTTGCCCGGTGGAATTGCCTGTTGTCCGATCGCCACCTGGCAAAAATCAACCCCCACTTCACCCCGTTCCGGGACCAGCGTGCCGCCTGGGCCTCGGGCATCCCCCGCGTGGACCCCCTGGCCCAGATGCAGCAACTGGATCTCCTGGCGTATTTGCCCGATGACATCCTGGTCAAGGTCGACCGCATGAGCATGGCGGTCAGCCTCGAATGCCGCAGTCCTTTTCTCGACCACCGGGTGGTCGCCTTTGCCTCGCGCCTGCCGTACGAGGCCAAGATCGGTCCCGATGGCCGGGGAAAGTACATCCTGCGCCGGCTCCTCTCGCGCTACCTTCCCGGAGAACTCTATGAGCGACCCAAGACCGGCTTTACCCCGCCCTGGGCGTCCTGGTGCCAGGGGGAGGCATTGCAGCAACTTCGCCGGGCCTGGCGGGAGCTTCCGGAGGAAAGCATCCGTCACGATGCCGTCGACTTTGTATTGCCCGCCGATGGCTCGGGTTCTCCCGTGCTCACCTGGGCCGCCTTTTCCTGCATTGAATTCTTTCGTGCCCTGGAGGAGTACGCGGCATGAACCTGGTACAGGAATTGGAGCGCCGGCGCTTCCGGTGGACCTGTATTTCCGGGACCTTGCTGCTGGGCTGGCTGATGCGCCTGGTGCTGATCGCGCGCGGGGGGCTGTTCTACAATCCCGATGAGTACCGGTACTCTCGCTCGATCGGTTTTCTGCATTCGCTGATGCAGGGTGATTTCGCCCATGCCCTGCACTTCTGCTACACCTATCCACAGCACAACGGATCGGTGCTGATCGGAGCGATCCCGGCCGCGATCCAGGGAATCCTCGACAAGCTCGGATGGCCGCCGGAACAGACGATGCACATCGCGGCCGCCATTTTTGCCCTGGTCCCGATCGCCAATGCCTTGCTGGTGTACGGCATCATCCGCCGCCTGGGCCGCGGTCACGCGGCGGCATTCCTCGGGTTGTTTATCATGTCGGTCAGCTGTACCATGGTGTATTGCAGCCGCCACCTCCTGCCGTATTACAGCGGCCTGTGCGTGGCCCTGCTCACCACCTGGTGGATGCTCGGCAACAAGCCCGGAACCTGGCGCCTGGTGCTTGCCGGGGCCGCGGCCTTTGCCGTGTTCCTGGTCTACAACGGGTTCTGGTCCCTGAGCCTCGCGCTCCTGGGCGTGCTGGTCCTGCTTCGCCCGCCTTCCCATCCCTCGATGCCCCTTCGCGGGGCCTGGCTGGGCCTGGGGTACGTCCTCTGCTTTGCCGGGGTCTATCTTGTTGGTCAACTGGCGGCTACACCGGTCTCCGCGGGGGGACGGGGCGCCAATTTCATCCGGGGCCTGGGCTACTTCTCGGACACCATCAGCCAGGGCGATTTCGCGGATGGCTGGTGGCTGGGCTGGGCCCACCTGTTCTCCGCCGAGGGCGTGCTGCTGCCGGTACTGTTGGTCTGCGCGGCGTTCAGCTTTCGCGAAGGGGCTTCGGCCCGCATGCCCCTGTTCTTCGTGCTCGGCTTATATGTTTTGCTGGTTCTCGGCTCGGTTGTCCTGCGGAACTTTGTCGTTTACGGGCGCAACATGATTCCCCTGTACACGGCCTTGGTCATCGCCGGTAGCGTGGGGGCTTCGACCCTGTGGCGGAAACAGCACGGGGTTTTCCTCGCCGTGTTACTGGTGGTGATCCTGCAGTCCGCCTTTCGTTACAGTCGCGTTGTTCGCCAGGACTTTCCCGCTGAACGGCTGGCGGAGATGAAGGTGAAATATCCCGACCTGAGCCTGGCCTTCAGCGTGAAGGGGCCCCGGCATCACGCGGATGGAGCCTATCCCGATGGCGGACGCTATGTCTTCGTAAACTACCGGGTCTTGTCGCCGATCCAGGGGCCGGCACCGTTGCCGAAAGGGCGCGTGCTCCATCGCTGGCGGCATCCCGTCCAGGATCCCCTGTACCGGTATAACGGCTACACCCGGCACGAGCGCAGCATCCTGCGCCAGGCCGATGTCGAGATGCGCCTGGTCGATACGCGGGCCGAGCCCGGGCCGCGGTGATTTAACCGTTGAATCACTTTTCGCGTATGCTACGCATACCGTTCGAAATTGATGAAGATCCTCGCCACCCCCATTTGCTGGAACGAAGAGCTGAAGATCGGTCGTGTTTGTGACCGTTTTGCCGGTGTTCCCGTGGACAAGATGATGGTTTTCGATGACGGGTCTTCTGACAAAAGCCG
>JAYGFS010000484.1:0-3243 GCA_046581765.1 Verrucomicrobiota bacterium | reverse complement strand
TCCGCTGGACGATCACTCCCATGGCACCCACGTGGCCGGTACGATCGGCGCGATTGGAAACAACGCCGTCGGGGTGGCCGGGGTAAACTGGGCGGTTAAAATCCTGTCGCTGAAAATTTTCGGACCGGGCGGTGCCGGGGCGAACGGGATCGTTGAGGCGATCGATTACTGCACAGACAACAATATCAAGATTTCCAACAACAGTTGGGGAGGCCGTTTTTTCAGCCAGCCGATCTATGACGTGATTGACCGCGCGCGCTTGGCGGGCCACTTGTTTGTCGCGGCGGCTGGAAACGATTCCATCAACAACGACACCGATACTTTCCCGGCCTATCCCGCCTCGTACGACCTGGACAACATCATCTCGGTGGCGGCCCTGACCGAGGCCGGAGGCCTGGCGGGCTTTTCGAACTACGGTCCTACCACGGTCGATATCGCCGCGCCCGGGGACGAGATCCTGAGCACCTTCCCGACCTATCAGACCGATTCGATGCTGGACAATGGCATGGCCACTTCCTACGAGTCGATTTCCGGCACCTCCATGACATCCCCGCATGTTGCCGGGGTGGCCGCCCTGCTCTTGAGTCTCAACCCGTCCCTGACCTATGATCAATTGCGTGACAGCATCTATGCCGGAGCCGTGACCAACCCGGCCCTGGTGGCCCAGGTTGACGGGGGACGCGAGTTGAACGCCCTGCAGGCCCTGCTGAACCTGCCGCGGCAGATCCGGCTGGACCGCACATGCTACCAGACGAACGCCCTCGTCACGATCACCATCTCCGACGGGTTGACCCTTCCGCCGATAAACCAGATCCAGGCGGCGCTTCAATGGTTCGGCAACTCGATCATCCTTACCCTGGATCGCGTTGTGGGTACGGTTAACTTTGAAACCATCTTCGACCTGGCCACCTTGCCCCCGCCTCCACCGGTTCACGGTGACCCGTTCCTGGTGACCTTCACCAACCTCCAGGGACAGGTAGCCACCACCACGGCCCTTATCGATACCGTGCCGCCACAAATTCTGGACGTCCGGGTTTTGAATGCGTCCGATACCGAGGCACGCCTGCAGTGGCGCACGGATGAAGCGGTCAGCTCTGAATTGTTTGTGGGGACGAATGTGCCCATCGCCGTCGCGGTGAGCGGCAACCTGACCGAGACCCTCGAGGTCCAGCCGGATGGGTCCACCCAATTCGTGTACCGGATCATTGTCCCGAATCTCGAGCAGGCAACGAAATACTTTGCCGCCTTGCGCCTGGAGGACTGTGCAGGAAATGTCAGCACCTACCCCAGCAACCTGGCGTCTACGGTGGAGTCGGATTACCTGCTCTTCGTCACCCGCGTCCGTCGGGTCGTGATCGAGTCCAATTTTGACCAGGGGCCTTCCGGGTGGACCCCGGGCAGCTTGTCCGGCGGGGTGCTCTGGGAGCACGGGGTGCCGTCCTACGGCCCCTTTACCGCGAACAGTCCCGACTTTGCCTGGGGCACGATCTTGAACGGCCGCTACCTGAGCGAGGAAAAGAATGCCTGGGTGGAAAGTCCCGTTCTCGCGGTGGAGGAATTCCCCGGGCTCGAGTTTGTGGCATGGTATAAGATCAACGACTTCCACCCCCTGTCACCGGGCACATTTTTTCCCGTGCCCGACCTGGACTTTGCCATGGTCGAGGTCAACGGCGGCCCCGGATGGATCAACGTGACCCAGTTGAGTGACGTCCTGTACGGCCAGATCAAGGTCACGGGCGATGGTTCCGCGTGGCAGGCCTTCCGGATCCCGCTTGTCGGGGTGGTGTCCAATTCCACGCTCCAGGTCCGGTTCCGCCTGGAAACCGATGAGACGGGCACGGCACCCGGGTTCTACTTTGACGATTTCAAGGTTACGGATGTCGCCCTGCTCGGGGTGAGCATTCTCGCGATCCGCATAGACGATTCCGCGGGTGGAGACGGGGATGGTTTTGCCGAGCCGGGCGAAGCCTTCGTCATGGATATGACCGTGTTCAACTCCGAGTTCACGCGCACCCTGACCAACGTAAACGCCACGGTGGGCAGTATCGAGTCCGGCATCTCCGTATCCCTCGTCGATGGTTCCGTGAGCTTTGGCGATATTCCGGCCGCTGAGATCGCCACCTCGGGCAACCAAATCGGGGTAAGCCTTGCCCCGTCGATTGCGAATGAGACCCGGGCCACCTTCTTCATGAGTGCCACGGCCGACAATGGCGGTCCCTATGCCGAGCGCTTCTCCCTGCTGATCGGTGACCGCGAAACGATTACCGGAACGGTCAGCAACCTGTTCGGCGGGGCAGGCATTGATGCTGCCACGGTCCGGGGCACAGCCGCAGGCCACCCCGACCTCGTCGCACTGACCGATTCCAACGGGGTTTACCGGCTGCACGGGGCGGTCCCGGGCATTTCATACGAGGTGTTTGCCGGCAAGCCCGGGGCCTTCAGCCCCAGCGCGCCGCAGCTGCTCACCGGTCCGGCTTCCTCGCTTAACTTCGGCTTGGGCCAGGCCTTCGCCAACGTGATGCCGACCAATTTTGTTTTTGCCCTGGTCCAGGGCCTCGAGCAAACAGACCAGTTGAGACTGGACAACGGCCTCGGCAACATACCCCTCGACTACGAGATCGTCATCGACCACGCGGACCAGGCCTTTTCCGATTGGTTGTTGCTTTCCAGTAGCAGTGGAAGCCTGGCCCCGGGGGCCCCGCAGCTCGCTATCAATGTGACGGTGAGTGCGGAGTTGCTCGCCGTGGGTCTTTACCAGGCGGACCTTGTCCTGAAAAGCAACGACATAGGCGGGCAGGACCTGGTCGTTCCGGTAGTCCTGAACGTCCTTCCCGGGCCGGTCCTCAGCCTGCAGCGGGTCGAGGTCAGCGGCGGAGACGGCGACCCCTTTGCGGAAGCCGGTGAGAACAATAACCTTACCTTTACCCTGGTCAATTCCGGCTCACGGGGAGCCCTCTCTCCCCTGGGCATTCTGGAGTTTGTCGCCCCGACCGGCCTGGTTACCGTGGTCGACAATTTCGCCACCTGGCCGCCGATTGGGCCGCAAAGAGCGGGGAAGGCCCTCGACCCCGCCGTGGTTGCGCTGGATCCATCGGTGGCCGATGGCCAGGTGCTGGACTTTAAACTCAGCGTCACCGAGAACGCCCAGACCTGGGTCTTCCCCTTTGCGATTACCTCGGTGGTGCGCCAGGCGATTTCAGGCAGGGTCACGACGTTTACAAACCCGGTAATGGGCGTCGTCGG
>JAYGFS010000249.1:0-5505 GCA_046581765.1 Verrucomicrobiota bacterium | reverse complement strand
GAGTTTCCGGCCGGTGGCGTAGGTCAGCATCTTGTTCACGAGGCAGCGGGCGACGAGGTCCTTGCGTTCCAGGAGCATCTGCTTGAAAGCGACGATGTCGGCGATCTCGGTTCCATTCGCCAGGGTTGCCGAGCTATCGATCGGCTCCCGCGCCCGCTTGTACCGGTCGCGCCAGCGGCCGACCACGTCGAAGTTTTCAAACGCGAAGCCCATGGGGTCGATCTTGACGTGGCAACTGTAGCAGGCCTCGTTCTTGCGGTGCAGCGCGAGGAGCTCGCGGACGCTGGTGGCCTCGCGGGTGTTGCTCGCCAGGGGCTCGACATCCGGGGGCGGGGGCGGGGGCGGGGTGCCGAGCACGTTTTCCAGCACCCACACCCCGCGGATCACCGGCGAGGTCTCGACTCCGTTGGCGGTGGCGGTCATGATCCCCGGCTGGGTGAAGATGCCGCCGCGCCGCGGGTCATCCAGGGACACCTTGCGCAGGCGTTCCCCGCGAATCCCCTCGCGCTTGTAAATCCACTTGGCCAGGGTCTGGTTCATGTAGGTGTAGTCGGAGTCGATGAACTGCTCGATCCGGCCGTTGGTCTCCAGGATCTCCTCGAAGTACCTCGTGACCTGGCGGGCCAGCATGGGCTCGACCTTCAGGTTCTTGTAGAACTGGAAGTCCCCGCCGGAAGGCGGCATGTCACCCAGCTTGTCGAGGCGCAGCCAGGCCGAGGGGAAGTGGCGGATAAAGGCCTGGGCCTTCTCGTCCTTCAGCATGCGCTCCACCTGCTGGCTGCGTATCGCGGCGTTGCCCAGTTTGCCGGCCCGCGCGAGCGCGAACAGGGTCTCGTCCGGCATGGAGGACCAGAGGAAGTAACTCAGGCGGGCGGCGATCCCGTAGTCATCCAGGCGACCGGGTTTCTCCGCGAGGTACAGGAACTGCGGCGAGCAGAGTATGGCCGCGTAGCCGTCCTGCATGGCGCGGATCAACCGGGGCATCTCGTCGGTGGGTTTCCTGGGCTTGCCTGCGGAGGCCCGCGGGCTGTCGACGGAAAGTTGGGCCTGCGGCATGCCCGCCCCGCCCCAGCCGGCCCGGAAGCTGTTGGGCTGGCCGTAGGCAAAGTACTCCACCCGAATCGCATGATCCCCCGCCCCGAGCTTCAGCGAGCCTTTCTTCAGTTGCGCCCCGTGCAGGCCATCGTGCTCGACGGCCTTTTTGCCGTCGACCAGGATGCGCCCCCCGTCGTCCGAGGCGATCTCGAAGACGTAGTCCCCGGCCTTGGGGGCCGTGATCGTGCCGGAGAACACCGCGCCGTACCTTTCCTTCCGCTTGGCGACGCGCAGGTCGATGAGACCGGCGGGAAGGGTACCTTCCAGCACAGGCTCCAGGGTGTCGAAGGCGGGCAGCCGCTCCCACTGCCCCTCGTAGACCCGGTACGCCAGATCCCGAATCCCGCCCGGCAGGGTCACCACCGGTTCCACCCGCTGCTTGAGCACGAGCTGCACGTAGGGCTCCACCTGCCCCGGCGCGAGCGGGCGGCGGAAGGCACGCTCGGCGAAGGCGGTCAACAGGCGACGCACCTCGGCCTCCTCGCCGCACCCCTTCCCGTAGAGGGCGGTATGGCTTCTCGGTGGCCAGGTGTCGAGCAGGGGCTCGACCACCAGGCGGTGGATACGGAGGTGGGGGCCGGCATAGCCCTTGCCGACCAGCAGGCGGGCCATGTCGCGGGCCCAGTTGTCGTGGCCCTCCTTGTCGACCTTCTTGTCCGGCCGGGGACGGTAGGCGTCGGGCAGGTATTTCTCCACCATCTTCTCGGCCCGGAAGCTGCGGTCGTCCGGCCCGTTTTCCCAGCCGATCCACGGGGTCCAGGTCTTGTCCATCCAGGCCTCGGTGCTGAAGGTGCGTTTCCTGCCGTCGCCCGGCAGGGGCCACAGGTCCAGCGGGGTGGAGGTGGGACCGGCAATACCCCCGTTCTTCGTGTCGGCGATATTCAGGCAGAGCTCAAAGGCCTGGTCCGGCCCGAAGCGGATCATTTCACCGTAGGGATGCTCCGGGTTGTGGGCGGAAGCCTCGACGGTGATCCGGTAGTGCCCGGCAACCCCGACGCCACCGCGGAGGTCGGTGGGCGAGACCCGGCCGTAGCGCTCGTAGCCCTTCGCCATCAGGTCGAAGCCGGGATTGAATTCGCGGGCGACGGTCTCGATCGGGTGCTCGCCCTGGCCCCTGCCCTTGATCAGGTGCCCGGCGAAGCGGCGGGTCTCGACCTTTGGCCGGGCCTCGAGGTGGGTGGCCTGTGCGAGCACTTCCTCCACCGCGCCGAGGGTCAGCTTCAGCAGGAAGTCCGACATGACCAGCTTGTCCCCGAGGTTGGAGAAGCCTTCCTCCTGCTCGTCCTCGGGAAAGAAACGCAGGGGATCGGTCCCGGTGCGCTCCACGCTGCCGTTGCCGTTGTTGTCGGTCAGCCTGGATCCCGCCGCGTCCGGGCGGTATTCCGCGCCGTGCAAATAAAGCAGGTCGCGAAAGGTGTTGCGCAGCTCGTGCCGGTTCAGGCGGCGAAGCACGGTCTGCCCGCCGGTGCTCCGGGCCTTCTCGTAGGCCCGGGCAAGCGTCGCGGTCAACGTATCGACGATCGGCTGGACCTCCGCCGTCGCCGGCTGCGGCTGTTTTTTCGGCGGCATCTCACCCAGGTTGAGCTGGTCGAGCACGGCCTGCCAGACTTCCAGGGTCTCGTGTTTCGCGAGGTCCTTGCCCAGCGTGTCCAGGCGGATCTCCCCCTTCTGCTTCTTGGGGCCGTGGCATTCGTGACAGTGCTGCTTGAAGAAAGGCGCGAGGGCGGCCAGGGGCTCAGCCGCCTGCAGTCCCTGGAAGCCGAGTACAAGGGATCCCAAAACCGTGCAACAGGTCTTGTGCATCGCCCCGGTCCCCCCTACGACCACTCCAGCCCGCTGAGTGAGCCGGTACTTGAGCCGAAGCGGTCGATCTCCAGGCCGCTTTGCTGGAGGATGGAAAGCAGCAGGTTCGCTGCGGGAATCCGCTCGGGATCCGGCATGGGGTAGACCTTGTGTTCCCCGTGCTTGAAGCCACCACCGGCGAGCACCAGGGGTAGGTTCTTGGTGGTGTGCGTGCCCGCTGCCATCCCGCAGCCGTAGAGGATGGCGGTGTGATCGAAGAGCGTGCCGCCGTTGATCGGGTCTTCCTGGGCCTTGAGCAGGTCGACCAGGTAGGCCATCATCGAGATCTGGAAGCCCTCGATCTTCTCCAGGGCGGCGACGGGCTCGTCGCGCTCGCCGTGGTGCGAGAAGCCATGGTAGCCGCCGGTGAGCCCGAAGTCGCCGTTGGCAAAGCCGCTGGTGCAGGTGATCGCGCGGGTCGAGTCGGTCTGGAGGGCGAGGGCGATGATCTCGATCATGGCCTTGAGCTGCTCCTCGGTGCCGTTCCCCGGCTTGGGTTCCGTCACGTCGGCCTTGGGCTTGGGCCGCTCGAGCCAGGGCTCCTGCTGGTCGATTTTCTTTTCCAGGGTGCGGACCGAGTCGAAGTACTCCTCGAGCTTGTGCCGGTCCTGCTGGCCGAGCTGCCGGTCCAGGGACTTGGCCTGGTCCATCACCAGGTCGAGGATACTGGTGTGCCGCTTGAAGCGCTCGGCCTCCGCCGTTTTTTTCTGCGGCGTGTCCTCGAGGAACATGGCCCGGTAGGCCGCCTGCATGCTCATGTTCGGCACCTGCACCCCGGTGCGGGTAAAGCTCAGGAGGTTGCGCTCCCGGACCCCGAGGGTCATCGAGGGAAAACGCGTGGCCGCGCCGTGGTACTCGGCCAGCTTCTGGTCGAGGCTGATGTTGCCTTCGGGGTAATTGTGCGCGAGCACGGGGCGGACGCCGCTGAGGAATACCGGCACGCCCTGGTGGCCACCGGTAAAGCCGTGGTCCAGGTTGGAGAAGGTGGTGAAATCCTTGCGGTGCTTCTCCAGCGGCTTGAGCGTCGCGGGCATCTCGTAGTCGGCCCCGGCCTGGCTGGGATCGGGGAAGAAGGCTTTCTGGTACACCCCGTAGTTGTTGGACAGGGCGACAAAACGTCTCACCGGTTTGCCGGTCGCGGAGGCCGCGCGCCCGACCGGGGTCATGGCCTCGAGCATGGGCAGCGCCATGGCCACCCCGCTGCCACGGAGAAAGGTGCGTCGATCCAGCGGTGTCCTCATACGCCTAGTTTACGGTTTCCGGGTGGATTTCCGACACAAAATCGCTTGTTTTTCCCCCGATACGGCCCCGGAAAGCCCGTAAAGCCTCGCAATACGCACGTTTATTTTTTCGCCTTGCGGGTTTTTTTTCTCGGCGTTACGTGGATCTTTTCGCCGTGTTGGCTCGTCAGCGCATCGCAGCGGGTGCGCATCGCGCGGAGGATCGCTTCATATTCAGGGTTATCCGCGTAGTTGCGCAATTGGTCCGGGTCGCGCTCAAGGTCGTGCAGGAATTCGTGCCGGTCATCGACATAGCGGGCATAGACGTAGCGCTGGTTCCGGATGCCTTCCCAGTTGGGAATGGTGGTGCGGTCGTTGAAGAACTCGTGCAGGCTGTCGCTGCGCCAGGTCGCGGGGGGCGTGCCGTCGACAAAGGGCTTGAGGCTCTGGCCCGTGTAGTGCCCCGGGGGTTCCACGCCCGCGTAATCGAGCATCGTCGCCGCGAGGTCGATATTCATCACGCGGGCCGGGTCAACCCGGTCCCGGCTCCCGGGCAGTCGCGGGTCGTGGATAATCAACGGGACCTTGAGCGACTCCTCGAAATGGGTCCACTTGCCGGCAAAGCCGCGGTTCCCCGCATAGTACCCGTTGTCGGCCGAGTAGATGATGATGGTGTTCTCCGCGAGCTCCTGCTCCTCCAGGTGCCGGAGGACCCGCCCGATAACATGGTCGATCCCGGAGATCATGCGCAGGTAGTTGCGCATGTTGTGCTGGTATTTCTCCGGCGTATCCCAGCGCCATTTAAAGCGCTCCCGGTGTATCGACTGCTGGAGGAACGCCGGCAGCTGCTTAAAGATGGCGGGATCACCCAGCTTGGGCAGGGGCATGGCCTGGTCCCGGTACAGCTCGCCCACGGCCTTCGGGTAGGGGTAGTGGTTTTTCCGGTCCCCGTCCTCTGCATGCGAGGCGTTGAAGCTCACCGAGAGGCAGAAGGGTTGCGCGGCATCCTGTTCGCTGAGGAAGGCGATGGCATGGTCCCCGGTGATCTCGGAGAGGTGTCGCAGGCTGCCGTCGGACTGTTTCTTGAAATAGGGGTGCCTGCGCAGAAAAATATGCGTGTCGAACATCTTCTTCAGTTCACCCGGCTCGAAGTTGACGTGGTTTTTACCCACGTAAGCGGTCCGGTAGCCCGCCTGCCTGAGCAGGGCCGGGTAACTGCTGGACGACCATTTCGCCGCCAGTGGGCCCGCGGTTCGATAGCGGTGGGTCCGCATGTAGAGCCCGGTGAAAATCGAGGCACGGCTGATCCAGCAGGTGGATGTCGAGACCGTCATGTCGCTGAAGCGCA
>JAYGFS010000239.1:0-2444 GCA_046581765.1 Verrucomicrobiota bacterium | reverse complement strand
GGCATAGGAGATGAATGGATTGTCTGCATATTTCCCAAGATACTGTTCCTTTGGGTAGTGGAGGTCAATGGACCAGGTGCTAAGCACGGCCGCATCGGGAAAGGACCGCTTGCTGACCACATCCTCCTCGGTGAGAATCACGTCCCCCAGGAGCTGCTGGGTCTCGCGAGGACCCCCGATGTATGCCATCCAGCGCAACTCGGCCTTTGCATGGCCACCCCCGCTCTTATCCATTCGCGCATACGCGCCTTTATTCTTGATCGCATTCCACGCCCCGAAATTGGCTCGCAGGTTCCAGTCGCGAATACGCTCCAGGTCGTGCAGCGGGTGCTGGTCAAACCCACTTTCCCAGAACCATTGTGCGTGCAACTTCTGCGGATAAGGGAAGGTGCCTTCCTTCAGGTCGAGGGCCCATGGGGTTTCAGGGAAAGACGTCTTCTCCCCGGCGAACTGCCATCGCCACATATTGCTCATGCCCATTCGACCCTTGGGGATCATGGTTCGATCCGCACCCGCTTTCATGCCGATCGTCCCATGGCCCGTGGCATCACAGAAATACGGGGCACGAAACTCGTGGATCGAGGAACGCTGTGTATCGAGCGCGAGGACGGACTTTATTTTCTGCCCATCCATCACCACCCCATAGGCATGATGCCCGAGAAACAGGCTCAGGTTCTCCTCAGCCCGCACGATGCGCTCTTTCTTGGCGTCCTCAAATTCTTCGTAGAAACCCGGTGAGGATTTTGCGCTGTCATCCAATTCGCGAATAATATCGCCAACCGGGTAAAGCCCGCCCGGGGTATTCCCCTTGGCCCATACCCGGACTTCAGAACTCCCATTTCCACCCAGGACCCTGCGGTTCTGGATCAAGGCGACTTTCAAGCCCATGCGCGCGGCTGAAACAGCACCGCCGGTACCCGCGTATCCGCCCCCGATGAACACGACGTCGTAGACGCCGGCATCTTGGGGATCTCGACCCAGGCCCAAGGCCTCCCGCCGCCAGGCGGGGAGAATCTCGCTCGTGTTGTCCGGGGCCTCCTCACCCATACACAGCACAATCGCATCGCAACGACCATTAAACCCGGTCAGGTCCTTCAGTCGCAACTCGATCTCCCCAGTCGGCAACGCGACTTTCCCGCCGTTCTGCCAGTGCCATTCAGCGCCTTCCGTGCCAAAGGTCGTGTCGAGGATCTTTCCGTTAAGCTGGAGTTGAAATCGCCCCGGCGTGCCCGACGCGCCCCAGGGGGCTACCCAGTCCTTGGTGCGCACCCAGATATGCCAGGTGCCGGCTTCAGGAATCGTTATCGAAGTATGTGCATCTTCAACCGGCTTACCCAGGCCATGGGCCATCAAATAAGGTGAACCCATATTTTCTATAAACTGGGTGTCTTCCTTCCAGCCGCCCTGTTCCGCGAAGGACTCTGCCTCTACCAGGATCAACGGGGCGGCTTGAAGCGCTACCTCCAGGAGGGCGTAAGCCAGGAAAAGAGTGAAAATAAGGGGCCTGATCATCTGGTGCTTACACGATTGAATATCAGGTGGAGGGGCCACGCGTCGCAATCGGAAAGTTAAATTCGCGCAGTCCCATCAGGTAAATAGTCCCCGGGCGCATTTCATGGTCATAGGCACCCTCCTATTACCGCCGCTTATTCTTTTTGCGATTCCGATTGGACCGGTTGACTTCCGTGCGGCGCAGGATCGTGCCGTCGAAGCGCTTGACCACGCGATTTTGCCGCAGGACCGGCTGGGCCTGCAGCATCCGGTTGTACCGGTTGGCGACCTCGGCGCTCTTCTTTGCGTACTTGGCTGCCGCCTCATCATATCTCTTCTGGGCCTCACGCTGCTTGGCTGCGCTGACTTTCAGCTTGGACAGGGTGGCCTTCGCGGTCGGGTGATTAAGTTTATCCGCCGCCGTGAACAGGCCCAGCGCGAAATTCAGGTTGCGGGTGATCCCGATGCCCTTGTAGTACAGCACGCCCAGCTTGTACATGCCATGTGCGTCACCCTGGTTCGCCGCCGCACGAAAATACATGACCGCGTAGGCTGGATCCGGCTCAAGGTCGCTGCTTTGCAGGAAACGCATCCCCATTTCCGTATGCGCACGCGGGTCGGCCGAATCGAAAAGAATCTCAAAATTTTCCAGGGGCTCCGGCTTGGCCGTAATCCGGGGCGTCGATTGTTTCTTTTCGGGATCCGGCATGCCGGGAAGCCGTACGCCATTTTCGATCAGGGTGGTCCGCGTCTGAATCCGTGACTGCAGGGCGACCCATTCCTTCCGGAAGTTAAAGTCACAGCCCAGCCGCTCGTTGTATCCCAGTTTTTCAAAGGGAAGTGTAGCGTCGATTTTATTCCGAATGATCGTCACATAATTCGAGGACGCCCACTCATACACACCCTTCTCCACGACGCCACTCAACAGCATCCACTCAACTTCATCCCCCTTT
>JAYGFS010000302.1:0-7957 GCA_046581765.1 Verrucomicrobiota bacterium | reverse complement strand
GATTACGCGCATGATGATGAAAGTCGGGAACCTGATGAACGGACCGGGACTGTTAATTCCCCCCTTGGCTGCCATCGGCATTGCCTGGCTGGTCCGGCGCGCCCGAAGTGAAGCCGACACGCGGAAGAAATGGAACCAACGTATGTTCGGCTGGCCGGTTGCCGGGCGGATTTACACCTCCCTGGTGAACCTCCGCTTCGCCCGGACGCTTTCGCTTATGCTCGAGGGCGGCATTCCGGTGACCCACAGCATGGCCCTCGCCGGCAAAGCCACCGGGAGTCCCTGGGTAGGCGGCTTATGCGCCGCTCAAGCGGAAACCATTCGTCACGGAGGAAGCCTCGCCGATGCCGTGAGCGCTGTGCCTCCCCTCAGCGAAACCCTGCCCGGTTGGATCCGTGCCGGCGAAGCCAGCGGCGAAGTCCCCGACCTGCTCCAGAATGCCGCCCGGCGTTACCAACAAGCCTGGGAACGCAGCATCGCCCGCATGCTCGGCCTGATGGAGCCGATGATCATTCTCGTCGTCGGGTTGTTTGTGCTCATGATCGCCCTGGCGGTACTCATGCCCCTGCTGACGCTGAACAAGGCGATCTTGTAGCTCGTCACGGTTGCAAAGAAACGGGTGCCCCGAGCGGGGCGGCAACAAACGGGACTACGATTTCTTCCGCTGCACCGATCATCGCAGTGGACAGCGCCCCAGGGTCTTGAGCGGACGGTCGGTGATCAGCAACCTTAGCCCGAGTTGTTTCGCTTGCGTGATGGCGTGTTGCGCGACCGGTTCTTTCTTGCTATACTCGATCACCAGGATCGGCTTGTTGGCGTTTAATGCCGGGGTGAGAAAGCTTGCCCGATACTGGGTGTTCTTCGTTCGCTGAACCCGGTTTCCACGGGTAAACAGGTCCTCTACGCCCACGGCATCGACGGTCTTCAGGTAGTCCGGATCTTCCAGCAATTGAATGCCGTTCTGGGGGATTACGAGGAACCCAGGCCTTGTCTTGCGCCCGTGTTCTGCGATCTCCCGTACCCAGGCAACCATGTCCTGGCGATAGGTATTTCCGCTTTCCGGGTTGCGACGGTGATCCAGCCACCGCTTCGTGTCGGGGTCGTGTTCAAAGTGTTCAAAGGCATCAACCAGGTCGAGGTATATCCCGTCAAAGCCCTGGCTCAAAATCTGGTCGAGGTGTCCCTTAACGAGTTTTTTCCAGGCGGGATCCCAATAACGAACCTTGTAATTGTCGGGCCAGTCGGGGTTCGCTTCCATCAACCAGGGAGGGGCCTGTTTATCGGGTTTCCCATCCCCGTCGGCATCCCATTCTTTCTGCCAGTAGAAGCGATACGTTCCAGCCTCGCCAATCGAAGAGTAAGCCACCACCCGCCGGCCGGGTTTTCCGCTTCGGATACGATCCAGTTCCTCGCGGGTCCACCGGGTCTCCGCGTCACCATAATACGCGTAGTCGATGACCAGCAGGTCGCGCCCACAAGCCGTAAGCTTGTCGACTGCGATCGCCCGCTTGCCCAATCCTTCCGCCTGCAGCAGGTAGGCCATGGATTCCGGCGCGAAGGGCTTCTCCGGGCCAGCCCCGGTGACGGGGACAGAAAGGACCAGGCCGACACCCGCAAAGATGAAAGATCGTTCAAGTAGATGCATCATACGTTCATGACCGGCTGGACCCTGTGCCGACTAGCACGTCCTCGTGGGAAAACCAAGCGCACGGTGCGATTCGGCATCCAATCCACAGCCCGTGGTGACCGCGGATAGGACCCGGGTCATAATTCCTTGACTTGCAGGACGTGTGGCGGTTTGATCGCCGCATATTGACGAAGTTATTCTATTCGAAGCTCGAAATATCCCCCCGGCGACCCAGGCGATCCCTGGTAGCGGCCACCTTGATGGCCCTGCTTATCGCCCCGGGTCTAAACGGCCAGGATGAGGCTGCTAAGGATTCGCCCCAAGACCAGTTCCAGGCCCTGGTCAGTGAGTTCCAGCGGGCTCAGCGGGACCTCTCCAAGGCCTACCGTGCGGCCAAGACGAAGGACGAACAACTCGGGTTCCGTCGCCAGATGAGCACGATCGGCGTCGATTTCACTCCCCGGTTCCTGAAGCTGGCCAAGGACCATCCCTCCGATCCCACGGCCGTCGAGGCACTCAGTTGGATTGTCACCAGTGCCAGCCGCTTTGGCGGCAGCGAAGCGGGCCAGGCCCTTGAGCTCCTGGCCAAGAACCATATCGATGACGAGCGACTGGGACCGGTCAGCGAACGACTTCGCCTCAGCAACCTGCGCGAGGCTCCAACCTTCCTGGAAACGGTACTGGAAAAAAGTCCTCACCGGAATGTCCGGGGACAAGCCTGTTACAGCTTGGCCTGCCAACTCAAGAAGTCGGGCGCCCGGGTCCCGGGAAACCAGCAGCGCGCTGAAAAGCTTTTTGAGCGAGTCGTCGCCGAATATGCCGACGTTCCGGCCCGGACGGGAACCCTCGGAACCACGGCCGGAGCGGAATTGTTCGAGACCCGCAACCTGGGAATCGGCCTGGTTGCGCCGGACATCGTCGGCAATGACCTGGATGGGGTGAAGTTCAAGCTCAGTGATTACCGGGGGAAGATCGTGGTGATTGACTTCTGGGGCGACTGGTGACCGCCCTGCCGGGCCATGTACCCACACGAGCGGTCGCTCGTGAAACGACTGAAAGATGAACCCTTCGCCCTGATCGGCGTCAACAGTGACAAGGACCTGGATGTCCTCCAGGCAGTCCTTAAGAAACAGAACATCACCTGGCGCTCCTTCTGGAACGGGGGGAGTACCCGCGGCCCCATCTCCACGGCCTGGAATGTCCGTAGCTGGCCCACCATCTATGTCCTTGATCACAAGGGCGTGATCCGCTACAAGAATGTGCGCGGGGAGGAGATGGATGCTGCGGTCGATACACTGCTCAATCAAATGAAAACCGAGACAATAGCCCCATGAATCCACAAGCGTTTCACGTCATCCAGGCCCTGGAAAAGGCCCAGGCCACCGAACATCTCTCCGACCGCGAAAAGCACCTCGTCGGCCTCGCGGTAACCATCACCCGCGGCTGCGTCTACTGTACCGGGGGCCGCATGGAAAAGGCGCTCGCCTCGGGCATTTCGCAGGAAACCCTCAGTGCCGCCACCGACCTGGTCGCGGCCGTCAATGCCGGGGTAGTGGTGCGTACCGTGCTGCAGGGCCTCGAGGGGCCCAGTTGCGACGGTCCCGAATGCGCATCCTGACATGGAGGGGTGTATTTGACCCCGGGGATATGCGGGAGGGCTTCGCGGCCCTGTTCCGTGAGCAAATGCTATTATTCATTCATTTAACCTTCCCGGGTCCTGGGTTTCGTCCTAGAATTCACCTATGAATACAAACGAATCCTACAACCGGCGCACCTTCATCAAAACCACCACGGCGGGGGTCCTCCTCGGCTCCACCGCTCCGCTGCTCGCAGCGAAATCGCCCAGCTCCGAGACCCTCGCAGCCACACTCTTCAAAAGCCTGACGGACGAGCAGCGCAAGAAGGTCACCTTTCCCTGGGACCATGACCTGCGACACCGGGTGGACAACAACTGGCGAATCGTGACCGATCGGATTTTCGAAACCTTCGATGATGATCAACAGCAGATGATCAAGGAGATCTTCCTCAGCCTGCACAGCGAAGAATATGCGCAGCAAGTGCTTCGCCAGGTGGAAGAGGACAACGGCAAGGGCGGCATGGGGAAATGTGCGGTCGCCATGTTCGGCGAGCCCGGAACCGGCAAGTTCGAATTCGTGTTCACCGGGCGCCATGTGACCCGCCGTTGCGACGGCGACGCGGTCGAGGGGGCAGCCTTCGGCGGACCGATCTTTTACGGACACGCCGCCCAGCATTTTAACGAGAAGCCCGGTCACCCGGGCAACGCCTACTGGTTCCAGGCCAAGCGCGCGAATGAATTGTTCCAGGCACTCGACGGCAAACAGCGCAAGCAGGCATTGCTCCAGCATTCACGCGGCGAACACGGGACCAAAACCGTGGCCCTGAAAACCAAGGCCGCGGATATGGAGGGCTTGCCGATGTCCGGGCTCAGTGCCGACCAGCAGGAGCTCGCTGACCTGGTCATGCACGACCTGCTGGCACTATTCCGTAAAGTTGACCGGGAAGAGTCGATGAAGCTGATCAAGAAAAACGGGTTCGAGGACCTCCACCTCTCCTATTTCCAGAAAGAGGACATCGGCGATGACGGGGTATGGGATGTCTGGCAGATCGAGGGTCCGCGCATGGTCTGGTACTTCCGTGGCAAGCCGCACGTACACACCTGGGTCAACATCAAGGCCTGAGCCCGGCTCCCAGGTGTTCGCGGAGTGGATTCAACCCGCGGAGCGGACCTCCAGTGCAAGGTACACCTGTCATGAGCCATTTCGAAGGCGAGCGCATTCGCTGCACCATCACCGACCAGGGTGAGGGGATTCGCTGTTTTGGCCACACGGCGGACGGGGAAGCAGTCTTTGTGGAGGGAAAGACCATTCCTGGAGACCAGGTCCTGGCGGAGTTGAGCGCACAACACCCGAGCTACCTGGTCGCCCGCCTGCTGGAGATCACGGAACCGGCAGCAGGCCGGATTACGGCCCCCTGCCCTCATTTCGATACCTGCGGTGGCTGCAAATGGCAGCAGATGGCTTATGCGCAGGAGTGCACCTTGAAACACAAGCAGGTTTCGGACGCGGTCCGGCACATCGCACACCTGGAAGGTGCCGAGGTGTTGCCCCTGATCGCCGCAGACGAGATGTACGGCTATCGGAACAAGTTGAGCTTCTCCTGCCGGGATCACATCCTGGGTTATCATCTGCCCGGCGATGCCGAGAGGGTGTTGCCGATCAAGCACTGTGCCCTGGGCAGCGAAGCCGCCAACCGCGTACTCGGGGTCTTCAGGGATCACACATCGTTATTCCATCGGCTGACCATTCGCCAGGCCTCGGCAGACGGCCGCATTCTCGTGCAGGTGGCTTCCGATCTGCCCGCGGATGGCATTCGCCTGCCGGACTTCGAACGCTCACTCCCACCCCCGGAATACAGCCTGCGATGGAATGACCATTTGATTTATGGTAAAGCCAACCTGGAGGAGAAACTGGGGGGGAATACGTTCACGCTATCCCCGGGAAGCTTCTTCCAGGTCAACCAGGCCCAAGCCGAAGAACTGTTGCGCGTGGTCCTGGAACTCGCCAACCTGCAGGCAGACGAAGACGTCTGGGAATGCTACGCGGGCGTAGGTTCTTTTTCACTTTCGCTGGCACGATTCTGCCGGTGCCTGACCGGATTTGAGCGATCCGAGGAGGCCGTCCGCCTGGCCCGTATTAACGCGAAGGCCAATGGAATAGACAACGTGCGCTTTTCCGCACGCGACCTGGATGTCGTGCGAACTGCGCGCCTGGAAAAGGACGCCGGCTATCGGCCCAAGGTGATGATCGTCGATCCGCCACGAACCGGACTGGGAAATCACCTGGTGAAAATCATCGCCGAGCTCCAGCCCCAACGGCTGGTTTATGTCAGCTGCAATCCCGCCACCTTCGCCCGCGATGCCGAGCGGCTGGCCGGACAGGCCGAATTGAAGTGCCTGCAGGTTCAACCGCTTGATTTGTTTCCACGTACGGGGCATGTGGAATGCATCGGGCAATTTATCCGAAAGTAGCAAGGTCCCGGATTCCGGCTACGGAAGGCCCGCTCGGAGCCCACGGTCCAAGCCACTATATCGGCTTCATCCCCAGGGTCTCATGCATGCGGGACTGCTGGGCGTGACACGGGGCGATCGCCAACGCATCTGCAGCATCCTCCTGTGGGACTTCTTTCAAGCCGAGAACCGTCTTCACCATCTGCGCGACCTGCTCCTTGCTCGCGGATCCGGACCCCACGATGCCTTTCTTCACCGTTCGCGGGGCATACTCGTATACCGGCAGGCCCTTCTGCCCGCAGGCGGCAATGACCACACCCCGCGCATGACCAAGTGCCAACGCAGTCTTCACGTTCCGGCTGTAGAAAATGCCTTCAATCGCAGCGACATCCGGGGACTCCTCATCAAGAATCTCAACCATTCGCGTGAAAAGGTGCTCCAGACAGCGCGACAGGGCCCAGGATCTCGGGCAGCTGATCGCCCCGTAGCTGGAGGCACTGGACTGGACACCGTTGCTGCGAATGAGGCCTACACCGGTTGAACGCAGGGATGTGTCGATGCCAAGAATCTTGATCGCATCGCGGGCCAAGCTTAGCCCCCGGTCAATTCAGCGAGAACGGCATCATCGATGTCCGCATTATTGTAGACATCCTGCACGTCTTCCAGGTCATCCAGCTTTTCAATAAATGCCAGTAGCTGCTTAGCATGCTCTTTCCCGGTAACCGGTAAGTAGTTATCGGGAAGCATGGTCAGTTCCGAACCCTGGATTTCAACGCCCGCGTTCGTGAGCGCATCCACCACGTTCATGAACTGGCCTGGATCAGTGGTGATGCTCCAACTCCCGTCATCCTGCTCAATCTCTTCCGCCCCGGCCTCGAGAGTGAGTTCAAAAAGCTGGTCTTCAGTAGCGGCATCAGCCGCGAGGGTAATCAACCCCTTGCGCTGGAATGCATGGCTGACGGCACCTTGCTGGGCCATGTTGTAGCCGCATTTGGTAAAGCAATTGCGAAGATCGGAAGCTGACCTATTCTTATTGTCGGTAAGCACTTTGACAATCAGTCCGACACCCGCTGGACCGTAGCCCTCATAGGACAGTTCTTCATAAACCAACCCATCATCAAGCTCACCTGTGCCCTTTTTAATTGCGCGATCGATATTGTCCGCAGGCATGTTGGCCGCACGACCCTTTTGAATCAGCGTCCGCAAGGTCGGATTATCCTCCGGATTGCCGCCGCCGACACGAGCGCAGACCGAAATCTCCTTCGCTATCTTGCTGAATATTTTTCCCCGCTTAGCGTCTTGAGCGCCCTTGCGATGCTTGATGTTTGCCCACTTGCTATGTCCAGCCATAGATCCCTACAGGCTACTTAACGAAGGGGGAAAAAGCGCGTACGAATTGCAAGAATTTATGCGGGTGAGGCGTTGAAAAGACGTACCTATCGCTTATTCCACCACGGGAAGGACGGGGGCGCGATGCTTGAAACGGAGAATGCAGCGCTTACCAGAGAGCAGCCTTGATTTCCTCGGTAAGGTAAACCGCATCGGTCCATTTCTTGCTCTGTCCCGGCTCTGCCCACAGCTCGATACTCCCCTTCAACACATCGGGGCGGCTGACCAGACCGATCAGTTTACCATCTTCAACCACCGGAAGGCGACGGAAGGAATTTTTAAAGAACATCCCGGCGATCGTGAACAAATCGTCATCGGGACTGCAGACGATCAGCTTGCTGGACATGTAATCCCGTACGACCCCGCCAGGGATGGTGTCGTAAACGCTCTTGGTAAACATGTGGAGGCAGTCTTTCTCGGAAAGAATCCCAACCAGCACACCGTTTTCCACCACGGGCGCACCGGAGATGCGATGCTTCAAGAGACTCCGAATCGCATCGTAGATATCCATGTCCGGGTCAAGGGATACGATTCGGCGCGTCATGAATTCATTTACCAGGGGGACCTTAGACACGCGTGCACGCCCCAGTCATTGTCATCAAGATTCGCCTCATAGCTCCATTCTAGGTGAGCACACGACCTCTATCAAGAGAATCTTCCATCAAGGAAGTATATAGATGGGCAAAAACCGCAACTGCAGCTGGTTACGTACCAAAAAAAATAAAGAAAAAGTTCGGGGAGGATCCGTCGGTGCGCCCATTCATAAAGGCAGGTTATTCGACCTCAGCGTCCACCTCAGCGTCCACCTCAATCCCCAACAGGCCATTCACCACGCGTTCCATGGACGCCACCACCTGTTCAGCGGGAATCATGAAGGTCTCCGCACGGTTGACTCGGGCGATGTTGATCCCGAG
>JAYGFS010000195.1:0-7749 GCA_046581765.1 Verrucomicrobiota bacterium | reverse complement strand
GGTGCGCAGTACCAGGTCGGCTTCCGGTATGATCGCGGCATCGGGGTACCCGCGGATGACGAGGAAGCGCTCAGGTGGTATCGCAAGGCGGCGGAGCAGGGCCAGGCCGTCGCGCAGTTTACGCTCGGTACCAAGTACGCCAATGGCCAGGGCGTGCCGAAGGACGACGAGGAGGCGCTCAGGTGGTGGCGCAAGGCGGCGGAGCGGGGTTGTGCCGCCGCGCAGTATAATCTCGGCTTGATATACGCCAAAGGCATGGGTGTGCCGGTGGACCATGGGGAGGCGGCCACGTGGTATCGCCAGGCGGCGGAGCAGGGGGATTCCAATGCCCAGGTAAACCTCGGCTCCATGTACGCCGATGGCGTGGGCGTGCCTGAGAATGACCAGGAAGCGGCCAGGTGGTATCGCCTGGCGGCGGAAGAGGGGCATGCCCAGGCACAGAGCAACCTCGGCTACATGTACAATTTCGGCCAGGGCGTGCCTCAGGACTCCGAGGAAGCGGTCAAATGGTATCGCAAGGCGGCGGAGCAGGGGTATGCCATGGCGCAGAAAAATCTCGGCTTAATGTACAGCAGGGGTGCCGGCGTAGCACAGGACTTCAAGGAGGCGGCGAAGTTGTATCTTTTGGCGGCGGAGCAGGGGCAGCCCGATGCGCAGTTCCTGCTCGGCGCGATGTACGCCCTTGGCGGCGGCCTGCCCGGGGATACGGTACAGGCCTATGCCTGGTACAACCTGGCGGGTGCAAATGGGCAGGCCGATGCAACAAGCGAGAAGGAAACCCTCGGAAAAGAAATGACGCCCGAACAGGTCAACCGCGCCCAGGATCTCTCGAAGGAATTGTACGAGAAGATCCAAGGGAACTGAGTCGGGCTGGCCGTATCGTGGGGGGGTCTTTACCTGAAACGCTTTCCCCGCGACCGGGCTCCACCCGCAGGGGCCCCTCAGGCATTCCCGTTCACGGTCTGTCGGCCGATGCTGTAGTAGGTATACCCGCGCTCGCGCATTTTTTCCGGCGCGTAAATATTCCGACCATCGAAGATGAGGGGACTTTTCAGGTGTTCCTTGACCCGGTTGAAGTCCGGATTCCGGAATTCGTTCCACTCGGTCACGATCAACAGGGCATCGGCGTTTTCCAGGGCGGCGTAGTCGTTCTCGGCGTAGGTGATCGTATCCTGGAGGTAGTATTTCGCCGCCTCCATCGCGGCGGGATCGTAGGCGGTGACCGTGGCTCCCGCCTCGTGCAGGGCCTGGATGATCGCCAGGGCCGGTGCCTCGCGCATGTCGTCGGTATTCGGCTTGAAGGACAAGCCCCAGAGGGCAAAGTGTCGCCCGGAGAGGTCCCCCTTAAAGTGCTGCATCACCTTCTCGGTCAAGACGGATTTCTGCCGCTGGTTTGCCGCATCGACCTCGTTCAGGATACTTAGGCGCGTGTTGTTTTCCCCGGCGGCCTGGACCAGGGCATTCACGTCCTTGGGGAAGCAACTGCCCCCGTAGCCGATCCCGGCGAAGAGAAAACGTTTACCGATCCGTTCGTCGGTCCCCATGCCCTGGCGGATGAGGTCGATGTCCGCGCCGACCGCCTCGGCGAAATTGGCCAGCTCGTTCATGAAGGTAATCCGCGTGGCGAGGTACGAATTCGCCGCGTACTTGGTTAGCTCGGCGCTGGCTGTGTCCATCTTTAGAATGGGATTTCCCGAACGCACGAAGGGCTGGTAGAGGCGTTCCATCTGTTCGAGGGCCTCGGGTTCGTCGGAACCGACCACGATGCGGTTGGGCTTCATGAAATCCTCTACCGCAAAACCCTCCTTGAGGAATTCCGGGTTGGATACCACGGCAAAGTTCGACACACCATGCTGCGCGATCGTGGCGCGGACCTTTTCCGCCGTGCCCACCGGAACGGTACTCTTGTTCACCACGATTTTATACGGGTGCTCGCCGGCCTGGTGTAGGATTTTGCCGATCTCGCCGGCGACCTGCAGGACATATTGCAAATCCGCGGACCCGTCATCCGACTGCGGGGTGGGCAGGCAGAGGAAGATGATTTCGGCGTCCAGTACCGCCTGCGCGAGGTTCTCGGTGAAAACAAGTCGACCTGCATTGATATTGCGCTCAAAAAGGATTTCCAGGCCCGGCTCATAAATCGGGACCACGCCCTGGTTCAGCTTGGCCAACTTGTCCGGGTTGTTGTCGACGCAGATGACCTGGTTGCCCATTTCGGCCAGGCAGGTCCCGGAGACGAGGCCGACATATCCTGTTCCAACGATTGCAATGTTCATAAAGTTGCTCCTGGTCCCCCGAGATGGAGGAGCGGAACCTTTCTACACGCGAGGGGACGCGTCAAGAACGGACCTTTCCTGTTCTATCCGGCTCGATTTTCAGGGAAAATCGTCCTCACATCCCCCTTGAATCCCCATACTTTTTAATAAAAATGGATTCATTTGACTTTTAGCCCCCAAATTCCATTCTTGGAAACGTAACCATATACGGAAATCATGAACGAAGCACAGCTCCCCAAAATCGCTGTCCACGAAGGCGTGGCCTCCCCGGGAACCGATCGCACGCTCGCCATTCTTGAGCTGCTCGGCCGTCACCGCAAGGGTCTCCAGGTCTCGGAAATTGCCCGTGAACTCAGCCTGCCGGTCAACTCGGTCACGCGTATCGTTGAAACCATGCTCCATCGCGGTTGGCTCTATCGGCGTGAGGATGACCGGCGACACGTCCTGACCAACCGCGTGGCCGACCTCACCCGGCCCCAGGTGAACGACAAGAGCCTGTCCGTCTGTGCCTGGGAGTCGCTCAAGTGGCTCCGAGATGAAACGGGGGAAACGGCCCAGTTACTTGTCATGAGCAACCAAAAGGCCACGGTGCTGGAGCAGTGCGCCTCCGACCAGGCCATCAAGGTCTCTGGAAAAGTGGGCCATCGCGTGCCGATGTATTCCTGCGCACCGGGCAAGGCCATCCTCGCGGCCCTCCCCGCCGATGAGCTCGAGGGCTACCTGGACGCGGTGCAATTAAAAGCCTTTACCCGGCATACCCTGGCGACCCGGGAAGCATTGACTGCGGACCTGGAAACCATCCGCGAACGCGGCTATGCCCTGGACATGGAGGAAGGGATCGAAGGCATTCGCTGCGTCGCGGCGGTTATCCTGGATGAATACCATTATCCCGTCGCCGGCATGACCGTCATCGGCCCGGTGTTTCGCCTGGACGAATCACAGCTCAAGGGCATGGGCACCTGTTGTGTCAAGGCGGCCCAACAGGTGCATGAGCGATTGATCAAATGAAACCCCACTCGATGTTGTCCTTGAGTCTCGGTCTCGTTACCTGTGCCGGGGCTGCCCCGACCGATGGAGATACCCCGCAGTATACGCCGGAACAGGTGACCTTCTTTGAAAACAGGGTTCGTCCTGTCCTCGCCGAGCACTGTTTTCGTTGTCACGGCCAGGAAGCCAAGAGCAAAGACAAGCTGAAAGGCGGCCTGCTCATGGACAGCCTGGCCGGCCTGTTGAAGGGTGGCGACAGTGGCCCGGCGATTGTTCCCGGAACGCCCGATGCGAGCCTGCTCATCAAGGGGATTCGTTACACCGACAATGAATTAGAAATGCCCCCCAGGCAGAAGCTCTCCGGTGGCCAGATAGCGACCTTGACCGAATGGGTCGCCATGGGGGCACCCTGGCCGGGCGTTGACCCGGCAGCCATTGTCGCGGGCGGGGAGGAAGAGCCTTACGACTGGGAAAGCTTCCGCAAGACGCACTGGTCCTTCAGGCCTTTACGCCAGGGTACCCTGCCCAGGGTCAAGAACAGTAGCTGGACCCGGGGTGTCATCGATCACCACGTGCTCGCGGGACTGGAACGTGCTGGGTTTCAGCCGAATGCGCCTGCCGACAAGCGCATCCTCATCCGACGTGCCTATCTCGACCTGGTGGGTCTTACGCCCGCGAGGGAACAGGTGCAGGCCTTTCTGGACGACAAGCGCCCGGATGCCTTTGCCCGTATCGTCGACGAGCTGCTTGCGTCCCCTCATTATGGTGAACGCTGGGGCCGCTACTGGCTGGACATCGCCCGCTATAGCGATGGCCTCGGTGGCTTTGGTGACGGGGCGGCCCTGCCGAACGCCTGGCGTTTTCGGGATTGGGTGGTCCAGTCGTTCAACGCTGACATGCCCTACGATGCGTTTGTAACCGCACAGATCGCCGGCGACCTGCTGGAGGGACGACCGGTCCCGGTGGCTACCGGATTTTTTGCCGTGGGGCCCACTTACAAGGGAGATGGTGGGGACCCGGAAGCCACTGCCCAGGCCCAGGGGGAAACACTTTCGGACCGGGTTGACACCTTCTCTCGCGCTTTTCTCGGCTTAACCGTTGCCTGTGCGCGTTGTCACGATCACAAGTTCGACCCCATCTCAACCCGGGATTATTACGCCATCGCCGGCATTTTCAACAATTCCAAGCTCCGGATGCACCCCCTTGCGAGCAAGGAGGAGGTCGAGACCTACAACAAGGCCCAGGCTGCTATCAAGGCCCAGGAGCAGAAGATCAAGGACTGGGAGGCCCATGAGCGGGAAGATGTGATGCGTAAGGGCATGCGCAGGAGTCAAGCGTACCTCGTGGATTTGTTCCGGTTTCATCGCCAGCGCACCGAGCCCGAGGGGCAGAAAGACCTCGCCGCGTATGCCATCCAGCATCAGCATGATCCCGAGGTCATGAAACGCTGGGACGCCAAGCTGAAGGATCAACAGTTTAAAGGAAAATTACCCGAGTTGGATTCCTGGTACGCTCTGAAGGCCACCGCGGATCAAACCGTGGCCACCGAGGCGCAAATCGCGGAATCCGCCCAGGCCTTCCAGGGGCGGATCAACGGCATCCTGGACCTGCTCGGGAAGAAAGACAGCGCCTGGCGGGAGGCCCGGTCAAAGGGCGATCTCAAAACACGCCGTCCCAAGGCGGGGGGTAAAGATGAACAATTGCTCAACGAGCTGCGCAGGCATATCTTTCCGGTCAAGCTTGAGAAGGTCCTCACCGATGCCGGCCGGGCCACGTGGGACGGGATGAAGACGGACTTAGCGTCCCTGAAGAAGCATGCACCTCCTAAGTATGCCGAGGCTCACGGGATCGGGGATTCCGGCAGTGCAGACATGCATGTGGCTTTGCGCGGGGACCTGCGTAAAAAAGGTGTCCAGGTGCCCCGGCGTTTTCTCCAGATCCTTGCCGGCGAAGAGGCACCCGCCTTCAGGAAGGGCAGCGGCCGCATCGAGCTTGCGCAGGCCGTGGTCGACCCGGAAAACCCATTGACGGTTCGGGTCATGGTTAACCGTATCTGGCAGGGTCACTTCGGGGAGGCTCTCGTGCGAACGCCCAGCAACTTCGGCACGCTTGGCGAAAAGCCTGATCTGCCGGAACTGCTCGATTACCTGGCGTCGCGTTTCATCGAACAGGGGTGGTCGATGAAAAAGCTGCATCGCGAAATCCTCCTCTCATCCACCTGGCAGATGAGTAGTGCCTTCAATGGGGAAAAGTTCAGGCGCGACGGCGACAACCGTTTGCTTTGGCGGATGAATCCCCGGAAGCTGGATGTCGAGTCATGGCGGGATAGCCTGCTCGTGGTTACGGGTGAGCTGGACAAGACCCTCGGCGGAGCCCCTGCCAAGGAAATCCTTGGCTCCACCCGTCGCACGCTGTATGCAACCATCAGCCGCAACGGCGACCGCTTCCAGTCGGATGACTTTCTCCGGCTCTTCGATTTTCCCGATCCCCGGGCCACGAGTCCCCAGCGGTCGGTCAGCATCGTTCCCCAGCAGTATCTATTCATGATGAACAGCTCCTTTATGCAGGCCCGCGCCAAGGCCCTCGCCGCCCGGTTGAGCAAACTGGAAGATGATGAGGCCCGCATTCGCGCGGCCTATGAAGCTTTGTACGCTCGGGAAGTCGAAGCCGCTGAGCTGTCCGCAGGCATCGCCTTTCTCGGGGAAGATTCCGCTGGGCAGTGGCCCGCCTACGCCCAGGTCTTGTTGAGTGCCCATGAATTTATGCAGATCCAGTAACCCGTGATGAATGACCAATGGATCCGATCCCGTTGCCGCTACAGAAACGAAAATGTCCCTGCATCGCGATCTGTTTCGTGCTAGCATAATGAGACCAACGCTATGAAGTTTCTCGAACACGAACTCGCCTATCGCCGTGCCACCGCCCTCTCCCGCCGCGAGGCCCTTCGCCGCATGGGAGCGGGAATGGGGTCCGTCGGCCTCGCCAGCATGTTCAACAACCCGGTTGCTGCCGGGAGCTCCGGAAACCCGCTCGCGCCGAAGCGCCCGCATTTCGCGCCCCGGGCAAAACGCATTATCCAGCTTTTCATGCCTGGCGGCCCCTCCCAGGTCGATACCTTCGACTATAAACCCCTGCTCAAGAAGCACGCGGGTGAACGCCCGTCCATGGTGGATCGTAAGACGCTCCGCAACACCAAGATGGGCCTCATGCCCTCGCCATTCGAGTTCAATCGTTACGGTCAATGCGGCAAGATGGTCAGCGACATTTTCCCCCAGACGGCTCAATGCGTGGACGACATTTGCTTTATCCATTCGATGCACACCGACATTCCCGAGCATGCCGGGGGCATCCTGATGACCAACCTGGGTGCGCTGCAGCCGAACCGCCCGAGTATGGGTGCCTGGCTGACCTATGGCCTCGGCTCTGAGTGCGATGACCTCCCCGGTTTCGTTGCCATGTCCCCACGCGCGAAACCGCGTGGGACAATGGCCAACTGGGGAAACGCCTTTCTTCCCGGCGCCCATGCCGGGACTTACGTCAATATCGAGAAGATGAAGCCCGATGCGATCATGCGGGATTTGAAGAACACGCATCTTTCCCCCGCCGAGCAGCGCAAGCAGGCCGAGCTCCTTTCGCAGATCAACAGGCTACATCTCGAGCGGCTCGGGCAGGATCAGCAACTCGAGGCGGGGATCCGGGCCATGGAGATGGCCTTCGAGATGCAATTCTCCGTCCCCGAAGTGTTCGATGTCAGTAAAGAGAGTGAAGCTACCCGCAAGCTCTACGGGGAAACCGAATTTGCCAAGGGCTGTTTGATCGCCCGCCGCCTGGTCGAGAAGGGCGTGCGCGTGGTCCAGTTGTCCCACTCGATCAGTGGCTACGATATTGCCTGGGATACCGGCCATGGGAATATTGTCGATGGTCATGCTGAGCTCGCTCGTGCCTGCGACCAGGGCATTGCGGCATTGATCAAGGATCTCAAGAATCGTGGATTACTGGAGGACACCCTCATTCTCTGGGGTGGCGAATTCGGCCGTGCACCGACCAGTGAAGGGGCCAAGGGCCGCGACCACGACCATTATGGGTACACCATGTTTATGGCCGGAGGCGGGGTGAAGCCCGGTTTTTCCTACGGCGCTACCGATGACTTCGGCTGTACGGCGGTTGAAAACCGTGTCCACGTGCATGACCTGCACGCGACCGTGCTCCATCTCATGGGCCTCGACCACGAGAAGTTAACCTACCGCTACAGTGGCCGCGATTACCGCCTGACGGACGTACATGGCCATGTCGTGCACGACCTGATTGCATAAGTGCCCTCCTCGTCCAACGTCTCGAGCGCGGGGGTTCTGGCTTTAGAGACGGGTGTATCGGTTCGCCAAAAAGCAGAAAACGCGCGGGTCCATGAAGCTTCCGCGCCTTTTCCCGGGCCATTCCTGAAGCGGACTCAGTCCGCCAGCTCGCGGACCCAGATATTCCGGTAGCG
>JAYGFS010000465.1:0-2620 GCA_046581765.1 Verrucomicrobiota bacterium | reverse complement strand
TCCTGATCGGCGAGCGGGTCAATGAGGCGAAGGGTTTTGCGAATACCTACCATGACTGGACAGGAAAGAATGGCGGCCTGACCTCCGATCCAGACAACTGGTCCGATTATGTCTATGCGAATGCCGGCATTACCTACATGAGCGACCGGGGCCCGCCCCGGCTTTCATGGGTCGCCCATATGAACAACCCGGGCCCGGGGAATGCCCGGGCGGTGGCTGATTCCGACCTGGCCTTCCTGGCCCTGGAAATTTCGGGATCCCCGGCCCGGCAAATGCTTGAGCTCGGCCCGGGGGTCAACCTCACCGGCCGAAATGAAATTCGCCTGGGTGGCAAGGGATCCCTCATGGTGAACGGTGGCACGGTTTCGTCCCTGCGGTGGATCGATGTCAAGGCGGGCGGAACTCTCCAGGGCACGGGAAAGATTGCCGCGGTCCTGTACAACCAGGGAAGGGTCCGTGCCTCGGGTCTCGATGTCCAATCGGATTACCACCAATCCCCAGATGCCTCGCTTCATCTTGCCATAGGGCGCAAAGGCGGAGCACCTCTACGCATTCGTGGTGAGGCCCGGTTGGCCGGAACCCTCGCGGTCTCGCTGGTTCCCGGGTTGAAGCTGCCGCCCGGGAAGACAATCATCGTTCTTTCCGAGGAACATATTGAAGGGGCCTTTGGCAATGTCGGGAACCGGGTCGTGGCGGATGACGGAACCCGCTTCAAGATTGCCTACGCGGCGGATCGCGTGACGCTTAGCACCCTGTAACCTTGTTGGTTTCGACCTGTATACTGGTGGCAAGAAGTCATGGAATTTTCGGAAATAATTCGTGCATCGGAATAAAACGCTGGTTATAGGGTGCTATGCAGGGATTTGCCCGCTTAGGTCTCTTGCTTGCCGACAGCACAATGCTTCCCGGTGGAGATCGAAGGCGGGCAATCGAAATTTTATGCCTTGCCTTTCAGTATAAAAAACAAATGAGGACTCACGGATGACCATCTCAAGAATTACATTGCTCACTGTTATTTTTTCCCTGGCGAGTGTGCTCGGCCGGGCGGAACTCCCACCGTTGCAAAAGTCTGTCGAGGATCCATCCACGGGCCTGAATGTCCAACCGGGCTTTGTCGTCGATTTGATCTATAAGGTCGACAAGCGAACATACGGTTCGTGGATATCCATGGCCTTTGATGGCAAGGGCCGCCTGGCCGTGTCGGATCAGGGAGGCGCCGGGACATTCCTGTTGGAGATCCCAAAGGCCGGTGAAACCTTTGATGTGGGAAAAATCAGGAAGCTGAATGTCAAGTCCGGTCAATGGGGCATGCTCTATGCCTTCGATCATTTGTATATGATGGGTAACAGGACCTTGACCCGGGCACCCGTTCTGCAGAGTGGTGAACTTGGGCCATCTGAAGTTATTTCAGAAATGAATGGTGGCGGAGAGCATGGACCTCACTCATTGGTCGTTTCACCCGATGGAAAAAGCCTCTATGCGATTGCTGGAAATATGACCCGTCTGCCCACGTACCAGAAGACTCGAATCCGGGACAACTGGAAGGACGATTATTTGTTGCAGAACTATGCCTACGGTCACAATGGAGGGGGCAAGGCTCCCGGTGGTTGGGTGATACGGCTTAGCCCTGATGGAAAGGAACGTGAGGTCCTGAACATGGGGTATCGAAATCCCGTTGACTTTGCCCTGAACCGTGACGGCGAATTGTTCGTTTATGATGCAGACATGGAATGGGACATTGGCGCCCCCTGGTATCGTCCCACCCGTATCAATCATGGGGTGTCCGGTGGCGAGAGTGGTTGGCGTGCCACATCCAAGAAATGGCGCAAGTACTTCCCTGATACCGTCGGCTCCGTGGTGGACATCGGCCCGGGTTGCCCGACCGGCGTGATTGCCGGCACGGATGCCAGGTTTCCCACCCATTATCGCGATGCCTTGTTTATCTGTGACTGGACCTTCGCGACGATGTACTCCGTTCACCTGAAGCCCAATGGCTCCTCCTATATCGGGGAGAAACGCGAATTCCTTTCGAATACCAAGGGTTCATTACCCTTAACCGATGTCGTTATCGGTCCGGACGGGAACATGTACTTTTGCGTGGGCGGTCGCGGAGGCCAGTCCTCTCTTTATCGCGTTTCCTACAAGGGAGAGGCATCCACCTCGCTCTCAAAGCTGGATACGACCAGCGAGAATGCCAAGGCCCGGGCCACCCGTCATACACTGGAGGCTTTTCATGGTCACCCGGATCGCGGGGCCGTGGCTGCTGCATGGCCGCACCTCAATAGCGATGACTTCCACCTGCGTTATGCGGCCCGTATTGCCATTGAATGGCAGGATGCCGCAACCTGGGCTGAAAAAGCCTATTCCGAGAAGGACGACGTGGCCGCGATCCATGCCCTGTTGGGCCTGGCGCGCTGTGACCATGAGGGTAGCCTGAATTCCAGCCTGAAGCGCCTGCTCAGGATTGATTTCAATAAACTGGACAAGACCGGCCAGTTGGCTCTGCTCAGGACCTATGGCGTAGCCATGAGCCGTGGCGGGAAACCGGATGAAGCCTTGGTCCAGGCCATCGGGGACCAGCTGGATCCGCATTTCCCCTCCAGGGATGACAACCTTAATG
>JAYGFS010000463.1:0-23413 GCA_046581765.1 Verrucomicrobiota bacterium | reverse complement strand
TTTTCTGCGGTTTGGGATTCAGCCGTAAAACGTGCGGCTTCACCCTGGCCAAGAGCGATCATCCGGGCCTTTCCGACCTTGAGCGAGGCTTCGACCTTGCCCTTGAACACGTGGACCTCGGTGTCCCGGCCATCCTCAACCTTTACGCCGAATTCCGTTCCGAGGTCGACGACAATTGCATCCGGGGTCTGCACGTTGAAGCCGATGGCTTCAGCGGGCACAACGGCGACGACTTTTCCCGCGTCGAGGTGCAGTTGGTTGTACCCGTCCACCCGGAAGGTGGCGGGCCCCAGGATATCCGCGAGTACGTTGGAGTCGAGTCGCAGTTTAACCCGGCCCTCGTCGAGGACACAGGTGGCCTGGCCCAGGGCCTGGCCGGGGACCGCACCTCCGCGGCTCCAGGTCGTCCGCCGGGCTTCGATAACGGTTGCGTAATTGACCACGAGGGGCTTGGCCGTGAAGACCTCCAGGTACGGCATGTGTTGTTTGATGTTCGGCCAGGCACCGTGAAGTATCATGCCGAAAAAACCGAGCAACAGACAGGCCACCGCCGTGGATGCCCAGTCAAAACGGGATCGCGTATGGGACGGGATAAAAGCCAACTCTTCCGCCGCGGGCGGAATCTGTTCCTCGCTGAGCCGATAGAGATCTGCAGAGAGTTTCATGTAGGCGACATAGAAGGCGGTCGCTTCTTCGTGCCCGCGCAAAATGGCCTGCAGGCGTGCCTGCTGGTCGACACTCAATTTGTCGTCGAGCATGAGGTCCAGCAACGCGTGCAGCTCGCCTTCAATTTCAAGGGGCAGGCTCATGATTCCTGCGGACGCTGGAGATTAAAGCTCACGCACTCGTACAGTCGTTTACGAATGCGGGCGAGCGCTTTATACGCGGCCTGTATTTTACGACCGGAAGCCCGGGCGACCTTCTCGACGCGCGCACCCTGCTGGTAGCGTGAGAGGATGAACTCGCGATCGCGGTCGTTGAGTTTCTGCAGGCACTGCTGCAGCATTTCGTATCGCCGGTCGAGGATGACCGCATCCTGTTCAAACTGGATGGCAACCTTTTCCAGGATGTCGTCATCGAAGATGAGTTTCGAGTTTCCAGCCTTGCGCTGGAAGTTGCGGGTCTTGTAGTAGGCGATCTTGAAGGACCAGGCGATAAAGTTGGTAGACGGGTCGAATTCGTCGAATTTTTCCCACATGGTAATGAGACTCTCCTGCAGGAGGTCCTCACTGTCGGCGCGGTTTCCGGTCAGGCTGAAGACATACCCGAAGATCCGGTGCCGGTTTTCCGACACGAGCCGGAGAAAATCCTTGTGATGGTCCGATTTGCTCATTACTGCAAGAATATGTGGGTAAATGGCTGGATTTGGACTCCCAATCAACTATTTATTCTAAACGTTTGCTCGGCAAAGGCTTGCCCTGCTGTATTTGGGACGAAAATAGTCAAGGTATCCGCTCCAGCATGGCCTTGATCTCCGTGGACTCGCTGAATCGCGGGGCCATTTCCAGGGTTGCTTCCAGCTCTTTCCGTGCCTCGGCAAAACGTTCGGCGAGAAAATAGGCCTTCCCCAGATAAAAGTGCGCCGCGGGATTGAAGGCGAAGTGGGTCGCGATCTGTTCGATCTTCGGCAGGGATGCTGCGATCGGCTCCTCCTCGACCAGGCTCTTTGCATAGGACAAGGCGAAATCAACGCTTTCCGGAAAACGTTGTGACAGGCCTTCAGCCAGGTCACGCGTGCGGTCTGGATCCAGGCCCAGCATCCGGTTGGCCTGTACCAGGCCGTGTGTCGCGATGGCGTCCCCCGGATTGGCCCGGTGCAGTCGATCAAACCACTCGCGGGCCGGTTCATACTGCCGGTGCGCGTAGGCCAGGGAAGCAAGTTTCATGACGATCGCCGGGGGCAGGTTGGTTTCGGTTGCGATGACGTTTAAGCGGGCCAGGCCCTTGGCCGGGTCCTTTTGTGCGTAGGCGAGTTGTGCCTCGACCACCCGGACCTCGATGTGACCGGGTTCGAGTACCAGGGCCTGGTCGAGTGCCGCCCGGGAAGCATCGTGCTCGCCCTGTGCGAGCCGGGCCTCGGCCAGTATGGAAAATTGACGGTAAAAGTTGCCATCGAGCTGGATGGCCGCTTCGGCCTCCCGTATGGCACTCGGGTACAGGTGCTTTTTCAGGTAGATCTGGGCGAGTACGGTATGCCCCATGGCTTCATTCCGCGGCATGGGTTTCTCGGTGAGTTCATCCGCCAGTCGCTTGGCTTCATCGAAGCGTCCCGCCAGTATCATCATCTCGGCCAGGCGTGCTTTTGCGTAGGCCCAGTTTGGATTGCGGTCATACGCCTGTTTCATGGTGGAAAGGGCCAGGTTTAACTTGCCTTCGAGCAGATGGTGTTCTGCTTGCTCTGCGAATACTTCGTAATGGCCCTGATCGATTGCGGCTGCCTGCTCCAGCGCGGTGCGGGCGGCCTTGCGCCTGCCGGCCAGGCGGTCGATCTTTGCCAGCTGGATATGGGCGTGCAGGTTTGCATGTTCCAGGGTGACCGATCGTGCATAGAGATGCCGGGCGAGGGGGTGATCGCGCAGGGTATTCACCGCCAGGTTGCCGGCCTGGAGGGCTTCCTCCGCCGTCAGGCCCGGGTGGGTTTTCAGCGAATGCAAAATCTCCAGCGCCTTCGGTAGCTGTTCGGTAGCGCTATAGGACGAGGCGAGGAGTAGTTTTGCCTTTGCCAGGTCCGGTCGGGCCGCTGCCAGGTTTTCCGCGGCGGGCAGGGCGCGCTCGGCATGCCGCGTCAGCATGGCCAGGCTGACGAATTTCGTGACGGCCAGCTCGTTGGACGGATTGAGCAGCGTGGTGGCCTGCAGTTGATTTAAGGCCTGAGCCCACAGCCTGAGCTCCAGCAAGGTATCCGCAAATTCGGCGCGGACCACGCTGTTGGAAGGGTCCACCCGGACCGCATTCATATAGGCGATCCGGGCCTCCAGGAAGTTCTTTTCGGTGACCATGGTGCGTGCGCGTTCGAGCGGATTGTGGGTGGCGGGTCGCATCAGGCGCTTCAGCTGCTGGGTGGTTTGATCCGGCAGGATCCTGCGGGCCAGTCGGCGCGCGGGGGGGTAGGAAGCCGCTGCGAAGCTCACGCCGGCCCAAAGCAGCAGGGTTGCCATGGTCATGGGGATAACCCGCAGGGGCTTGCGCTTCACCTGCAGGCAGAAGGGCGTGGCACATTGCGCGTGGTCCGGTGCCTTCGTGCAGGGGCATAACAGCCGTGCCAGCCATAGGTTTGTGTAGCGGCTGGCCGGGAGGTTCCGCTTGACCTTCAGCCCGGCATTGAACTTGGTATTGCAGTAAAAGCACTTGGGCCGGGTGAAGCATATCCAGCGCAGGAATTCCCATGCGTTCCGGAGTAAATCGACATGGAAGTAACAAGCGTCCAGCGGGAAGAAGAGAACTTTTTTCCATAGCGGCTTTGGCCACGTGTAGGGCTTTTGGTCGCCACGCCGATGCTTCCGGAAGAGATGGCGGAGATTCATGGTTATTCCTTCAGGTGACCTCGTTCATTTGGCGAAGGTTTTCCATTAACCGTATCAACTTCTGCCCGACCTTACGCGAAAGTCCGGTGATCAGGCCTTCGATCTTGTTCACCGTGGTCAAGGCAGGCATCTGGGGGATATAGCAGAACCGCGACAGAATTTTAAGCTGTTTATGACCCGGACAGCGTGTAGGCTTAGCCTCGTATTTCAACCAAAGGACAAAGCATGCCACATACTCGTAGATCCTGGATAGGACTTGCCGGCACGGCCACCGCCGCCGGACTTCTGACCAAAGGTGCGTCTGCTGCACACCATGAATCAGCCCGGGCGAAGCCCTGGCGGTATTGCTTGAATATGAGCACGGTACGTGGGCAAAAGCTGGATATCGTCCAGCAGGTTGATCTCGCAGGCAAGGCGGGATATGACGCGATCGAGCCCTGGATGGGGAACTTGAATGCGTACAAGGAGGGTGGCGGGTCCCTCAAGGACCTCAAGAAGCAGATCGACGAACACGGCCTGACGGTCGAGAGTGCGATTGGTTTTGCCAAGTGGATTGTGGACGACGAGGCGGTGCGCGCGCAGGGTCTCGAGCAGGCCAAAAAAGATATGGACCTGCTTGCACAAATTGGCGGGAGGCGAATCGCCGCCCCCCCCGTAGGTGCAACCAGGGAACCGGGCCTCGATATGTGGAAGGCGGCGGAGCGGTATCGCGCATTGCTCGAATTGGGGGAAGCCATGGGCGTCGTTCCACAGATGGAAGTCTGGGGTTTCAGCAAGAATTTCAGTCGACTCGGTGAGTCGATGTTCGTGGTGATCGAGAGCGGTCATCCCCAGGCCTGCCTGCTCCCGGATGTGTATCACATCTACAAGGGCGGCTCCGACTTTGCCGGCTTGAAGGGGATCAGCGGCCAGGCGATCCAGGTGTTGCACATGAACGATTATCCGGATATCCCGCGCGAAGCGATCGGCGATAAGGATCGGGTCTATCCCGGCGATGGGGTGGCCCCCTTGAAGACGATTTTCGGCTATTTTAAAGCCGCAGGTGCCCAGCCCGTCTTGTCGCTGGAGTTGTTCAACCGGACCTATTGGAAACAGCCGGCCGAGGAGGTCGCCAAAACCGGCCTCGCCAAGATGAAGGCAGCGGTCGAGGGCTAGCCCTCGATCGAATCCTTTTGCGAATCAAGGCCGGGCCGGCCTTATAACCATTCATCTGCGGAAACGTGCATTACCTGCACCAAGTCCCTTTATCTTCTTTTGCAACCGGTCCTTGCGCGGTAGACTCGGCGCATGCCCCAGATCGTCCAATGCCCTGCCTGTGCCCAACCCTACGAAATCGACGACGATATGGTGGGAGAGGCGTTCATCTGCGACTGCCAACAAGCGTACGAGGTGGCCGCCGACTTGTCGCTGGTCGCCATCCAGTTACGACAAGCGGGTGCGCCGTCCGCCCGGCAAAGCCGGCCGGAACGGACGCGCTCGGCGGCTGCTCCCCGGAAAAAGAAGCAGGGCCAGCCCCGCGTCTTCCTTTGGATCTTCATGATCTTTGGCCTCGGCGCGGTCGTGACCGCGGGCGTGATGATATTTCAGGTGAACAAAAATCAGGTGGCCGAAAAAAAAGCTGAAGCTGCGAGGTTGGCTGCAGCGCGTGCCGCGATTACCGCCAAGCCCTCCTCGCCGGGTGAAAAAAAGAAATTGATCCTTACCCTGACCGGCGACCAGGTAACGGATGTCGCCGCTTCCACCACCATTGAAACGCCCGAGCCCGTTGTGGACTCCTCAGGCACGGATTGGCAGGTGAGGCCGGATCCATCTCCCGCGAGCTGGACCCTGGCCGGTGATCTCGTTCCGACGAATTTTCCAACCGCGAGCCGCATCCTTTTGCCGAAGCGTCCCAGTCCTTTCGTGGTGGCACTGCAGCCGGGAGAGGAAGTCGCCGAGATCTTTCAGTTCACCCTGTTTGACCTGAGTAAGGGTACGGTGGTGAAGAGCGTTGAGACGCCCGTGTCTGTCTACCTGCAGCGGGAAGACTGTGCGGTGAGCCCGGATGGCAAATGGGTGGCGCGCGAGGAAAGCCGCGAATCGCTGAAAGGGATTCGAATATGGGATGCGGCGACCGCGACCCCGGTTCATCGTTTTCCGGATGTCTCGGAGGGTGCCGGGGTGCTCTTCCAGGAATTTTCCGATGCCGAACACCTGGTCGTGGTTTACGGGAGTAATCCACGGAAGGTCCGTCGCACTAACGTCGCGAAACAGTCGGAGGTGAATGTGTTTGAGACGGCCCAGCTCAGTGCCCGCGACGCCAGGGCGAAGCAGGTCTTTGCGATCAGCCCCGGCGGAACCTATCTCGCGATTCTCACCCGCGGGGTGCGCGGCCTGGTCTCTATTTACCACCTGGAAACCGGCGAGCTCGTGGGCAAGTTGAAAACGGGAGAGGGCCGCAAGGAGTGTACACCGGAAGGGCTGGCCTTTTCAGACACCGGGACTTCGCTGGCAGCGCTGACGCGCAAGGACGGGGGGGATTATTTTATCACGGGCTGGAATATTGAGAGTGGCCAGCTGAATGCCGAGGCCGGACCGATCGCATCCGGGGAACTCGATCTGCCGGAAAACGTTGCGCCGCTGCTCTGGCTCCGCGATAGTTCCGGCTGGGTGGTTTCCGGCCGCCTGGTTCTCGATCGGGCAGGGCAGGTGTTGCAGACCCTGGAGGCGGTGAAAACCGAACGACGCGACTACCGGGTTGCGGACGGGAACCGGTTGATTCGCTTCTCGCACGAGGCCCCTTCCCTGAGGATCGTCGAGATTCAATAGCGCGGCCCGGTGCATGCTCCTGCAGGACGACCCCGTCGTTTATTCGTTGAATACGATTTTACCCGGCTTGCGCAGGATGATCGCCGGCGTGCCCTTAAACCCGTGTTTATTCACCTTGAAACTCGCACGTATCTTTCCCGGGATTTCGTTGTAGACCGCATGGATCAAGCCGGTTTCCGCATCGAAGATCAGCCGGATCACCGCGTCATCGGGCATATTCGCCTTCAAGGGATGATTGTCTGTAGGGGTGAGCTCGAATATGCGCAGGTTGTCTTGTTCCTGGCGTTCGTTGAAATCGAAATGCTTCAAGAGGCCTTTGTAACCATAAAGTCCGTCGATAATGTAATCGGAGGGGCTGAGTAAATGATCGGGCCCGATTGGCCAGTTGGGTTTGTCGCTGCTTTCGCCCACCGGTTTCGCTCCCGGGGACTCGGTCCAGGTATAACATTGATCGCCATCCCAGACCGCGTTCAGCCGGCCGTTCGGATCCTCGTAGTAGGTCTTGTAGCGTTTGCCGGCCTTGAAGAACCAGGTGATGAACGAATGTTGTTGGGCGTTTCCCCCCTGGTTCTGGTGGTTGATAGTCACCTGACCCTCGAAATAAAGGGCCTTCTTGCGGGTAAGCATCTTGCCCAAAGCCTCCACCTCACGCGTGATGGCGGGGTCGGTTTCCGACCAGCTCACCGACGCGGACAGAAGTCCTGCGACGATCAAAAAGATCATTCGTGGCATACCCTGACCCCAAGTATTTTTCCATGTACTAGCCATCTCTTACAGCAATGGGTGTTTCATGGGATAACGGACAACTATTTGCAAGTCTGTTGGTGCTTTATCCCAATTTTCGTGACACGGGTTTAGCGCCTGCGATTTTTCCTGCGGCTTTCGTTGCTTTGCTGCGGTAGAATGCAAAGGGCATTCGCGTATGTGTTTGCGTTGTCGGTATGCGCGGAAGCCACCTATGGATGGATCCCTATTATGGGTATTGGTATGAACGCCTTATGATTCGTGTCGAGCAATTGACAAAAAAATACGCCGCGACCGTCGCGGTGGATAACCTGAGCTTCCGGGTTGACCGCGGGGAAATCGTGGGTTTCCTCGGGCCGAACGGTGCCGGAAAAACCACGACGATGCGTATTATCTCCGGCTATCTCCCCGCTACGGGTGGCCGGGTGGAAGTCGCCGGACGCGACGTCTTCAAGGATTCCATGGAAGTCCGCAAGCGTATCGGCTACCTGCCGGAAAACTGTCCGCTCTACCTGGATATGCGCGTGGATGAATACCTCAAGTACCGGGCCAACCTCAAGGGGGTTCCGTTGCGGGACCGCAAGGAGCGTATTCGCGAGGTGAAACTGAAGTGCAGCCTGATGGACGTCAGCTCGCGTATCATCGGCCAGTTGTCCAAGGGCTACCGCCAGCGCGTCGGCCTCGCCGATGCCCTCGTGCATGACCCGGAGATCCTGATCCTCGACGAGCCAACTGCCGGTCTCGATCCCAACCAGATTCGCCAAGTGCGAAAGATGATTCGGACTTTTGCCGAGACCCATACCATTTTGCTGAGCACCCACATCCTGCCCGAGGTCGAGACCACCTGTGACCGGGTCCTGATCATCAACGATGGAAAGATCATCGCTTCCGATACGCCGGAAACGCTGCGCAACCGTTTGCAGTCGAGTGCGCGCCTGGAACTCGAAGTGAAGGCGCCGGAGGAGGAGGTAAAAAATGCCCTTAAGCGCCTCAAGGGCATTCGTTGCATGCACACGCGCACCCTGGACGAGTGGACCCTGGCGAAGCTGGAGTGCGAGGAGGGGCTGGACCTCCGCGACAAGGTTTTCGACATGGTGGTGCAACAGGGGTGGAAACTTCGGGAGCTGCGCCAGGATAAAAAGTCCCTCGAAGATGTATTCGTCGAACTGACCAGCAGGAAAGAGCCGACACCCGACCCTGCAGACACCGCGCGGGGGACGGCGAAGGGGATTCCAGCTGCGTGAACGGATTCTGGACACTCTGGAAGCGTGAGGTCGGCTCGTATTTCCTCTCGCCGATCGCCTATATCACAACGGTCTTCTTTCTCGTCGTCATGGGGTTCAGTTTCTGGTTCATGGTGAACCTCAAGCTGATCTCCGGCGCAATGGCCCACGAGATTACCCGGGAAATTTACGCATCCTTTTTCACGTGGATTGCGGTACTGATCGTGATCCCGTTAATCACCATGCGGTGCTTTTCCGAGGAACATAAGTCGGGAACCATTGAGACACTGATGACCGCACCGGTAACCGATCTTTCCGTCGTGCTGGCCAAGTATTTCGGCACTCTTTTCTTTTACGTTGTCATGTGGATGCCGACCGCCTCGTACATTTTTATCGTTAATCAATTCAGCACGACACCGTTCCAACTGGATCCTGGTGCCCTGGCCGGCAGCTATGTCGGAGGCCTGATGGTGGGCGGCCTGTTCATCGCCTTCGGCATCCTGTGTTCGTCGATGACCTCCAACCAGATTGCCTCGGCCATCATGACCTTCGCCATCGTCACGGTGCTTTTTTTCAGCGGGTTTCTGCCCTATATCTCGGATTCCAACCTGATCCGGGAGATCACAACCCACACGTCTTCCGTCATGCACATGCTCGATGCTTCGCGCGGGATCATTGATTCCCGGTCGATCGTGTTCTACCTGTCAAGCATCACCCTGGTGCTCTTCGCGACGGTGAAAGTGGTGGAAGCGAGGAAGTGGAAATGAATCCACCGCCCGAGCCCGAAAGGCCCGCCAGCCAGCGGGTATGGGAAAACCGCCGCCGCAAGGCGCTGGTCGGGTTGAACACCAGTTCTGCCCTGCTGCTGGCCGTTTTGCTCTGGCTGATGGTGAATTACCTCGGCTCAAGGCATTATCAACGGGTGGATATCAGTGCATCGAAGTATTATGCCCTGAGCGAGAAAACGGAGAATATCCTCGATGGCTTGACCAATCGGGTCGATGTGAAAGTCGTGATCCAACCCGGGGGCACCTCCGAGGAACAGAACCTCTACGAAGATGTCCGCAAGCTCATCCAGGAGTATGAGTACGCCAGTCGTAAGATCGAGGTGGAGATTATCGATCCGGACCGGGACAAGGGTCGCATTGAAGAGGTGCGGGCGCAATACGGGTTGACCGATTCCAACGTGGTGATTTTTGAATCCGGCAAGCGGCTTAAGATGCTTACAAAGCATGACATGGGCGTGTTCAAACAGGACAGGCCCACCGTCCTTGGTGGCCGGCCGGAGCTGAAGCAATTTCGGGGGGAAGCGGCGTTTACCGCGGCGATTCTGTACGTGATTCGGCCCGGCCAGCCAAGGGTTTATTTCCTTTCCGGCCACGGCGAAAAGGACATTGAACTATTTGATCGTTCGCCTGCTGCCTACTCGCATATTCGCCGCGAGTTGGAGCTGGATAATATCGTGGTGAAGAAGCTGTACCTGGCCGGGGAGGAACGCGTGCCCGAAGACTGCAGCGCCATGGTCGTTGCCGCGCCGACCATTGCGATCTCGCTGCCGGAGGTCGAGCTGATTCGCGCCTATCTGAGGGACGGCGGTCGCATGATGTTCCTGTCGGACCTGTTGGCGGAAACGCAGTTGGAGCCGGTCCTGGAAGAATGGGGCGTACGCATGGGAGACGGCTTTATCCTGGATCTAAGAAAGACCCAGTTCAAGGGTGGGGTGATCGTGACACAGTATGGCGAACATCCGATCACCGCCAAGTTGGATGGCTTCGCCTCGATCTATCTCCGACCCCGTGCGGTCGTTCCTATCACCCCCGTGTTACCTGAAAACCAGGGACCGCGCGACCGACCGCTCTTCGTGCCCTTGATGTCCAACTCCAAGGCGGGTTGGTGGGAGAAGGACCTCCAGGAGGATCCGCCCGTGTTCACGCCCGGAGAAGATGTGCCCGGTCCCGTCTGTTTTGCCGCAGCGATTGAAAAAGGCGCAGTTGCCCTGCCCGGGAAGCCCGCCGTGGAGGACGACACGGTGGAGGTCGAATTGGAAACCACCCGCCTGGTGGTCGTGGGTGACTCGGCCTTTGGTTCCAACCTGCATAGGTCAGGGGGTTCAATCGCCTTTTTCCTCAATAGCATCAACTGGCTGATCGATCGGCAGCAGTTAATTTCCATTCCTCCCAAGGAGGTCCGGAAATTTAAACTGGTGATCCAGAAACCGGACCTCGATCGCCTCTTTTTTACGGTCGTTGGCGGCCTGCCGGGCATGGTGGCTTTGTTGGGTTTTCTCGTCTGGTGGCGCCGGCGAAGCTAGCCCCGGGCGCATGGCTCGGTTTTTTTGACTTTGCCTGATGCGATTGGTTCAATAAGGGCTAGACTGAACGCGTGAACGGTAGAACGACATTTTTCCTCTTGTTGATTGTTCTCGGACTGGGTGGATTCATCTATCGGTACGATTCTCCGACGAGGCCGAGCCCCGAGCAGCAGCGGGCCCGGGCGCGCCGGGTGTTTCAGGTGCATCCGGACGAACTGCAGTGGTTCAAGGTGGATTTTGAGGCTTTTTCCGCAAAGTTTGTGCACAAGGAGGGGCACTGGGAGCTCGCTCGTCCCGAAGGGGCGCGGGTAAAGGAAAACTTAGTCAGCAATTTCTTCTCCAAGCTCGAGGAGGTCGAGAAAGGTGAAATCATCACCGAAGAGGATCTGAAGCGTCGTAACATGACGCTCAGCGATTACGGGTTTGAAAATCCGCTCGGCCGAATCGTACTCGGGAAGGGTTCCGAGGCGCGGACCTATGTGATCGGCCGCAAGTCTTTCGTCGGCGACAACGCGTACATCAAGGAATCGACCGGGAAGGACATCATCACTATCCCCGCTAAATTCCTGGAAGCCCTTCCGAAGTCCATGGACGAGGTGCGCGACCGCAGGATCTTTATCGCCAAGGTCGAAGACACGTCCAAGCTGGAAGTGAGGCGCGCGGGTGGCTTTCTCCAGGCCCAGCGTAAGCCTTCCGGAACGTGGTGGTTGGAGCAGCCGGTGAAAACGCGCGCGAACGTCAAGAGTATTTCCCACATACTTTCCCGGCTGCATACTGCACGGATTGAACAATTTATCTCCGATGACCAGACGGAGCTCGCGGTGTATGGATTCAGCGATGATTCGGCCTATGTCCGGGTCTGGAGCGATCTGCAGGAATTCCCGGTCAAGTTGACCCTTGGCGATGTGCTTCCGGATAACAACGATCTGTACTATGCACGACTCGAAGGGGTGGATTCCGTGTTTGCGGTCTCCACCGGATTAAAAAATCTGCTCAATTTTGAAATCGCCGGTATTCGTGAGCGAAAATTAATGACCGCTTCGATGGGCGAGGTGAAGATCGTGAAGATCCTGCGTGACGGGCAGGTCCTGCGCCTGGTGCAGGGTGAGCCGGGGGCCTGGATAATTTCCGAACCGCATGAGTGGCGCCCGGAAATTGATCCCATCGAAACCCTCTTTGATCGTTGGGGGAAGGCGCAGGTGGTCAAGTTCGTGGAGCTGCCCGCCGAACAGGATACCCCGGAGGCGCGGGGTAAACTGGTCTACACCATAAGTTTCTCCCTGGATGACGTGATCAGTGCCGAGCGTCCAGATGACGCGCCGGTACTGGTGGAAGACGATGACCTGGTGTACGAGGTCTATGAAAAACCGCTTGCCCAGAATCAAGTGCTCGTCCACTCGGTACAGGATAAAACCTGGTGCGAAGTCAGCCCGGGCTTGATCCGCTTCCTGAGCACAGATCCCCTGTATTATCGCGATCGCCAGGTCATGGAACTGCAAGCCAACGAGGTGTTGCGTGTCAGCAGGAAAGATGCCGACGGCGAGATCAGTGCCTCCCGGGAAGCGATCGGTCAGCCCTGGAAGGCTGAAACCGAGGGCACGCGGCTGGATGAAGCGCGCCTCACCGCCCTGCTGGATCGCTGTGCGAAATTCGATGCGGAAAGCTTGATTGAAATGGATCCGCGGGAGCTGACGCGTTTCGGTCTCGCTACCAATGTCATCGCAATCACCTTTGGCCTCACGGGCGAGAATGGCATCAGCCGTTCCCTGCTGATAGGCGATCGTCGCCCGGATAACACATCATACGCGATGATTCGCGGGAAGGACCTGATATTTACAATCAGCGCGAAAGACCGTAAAGTCTTGACGGACGATTTTTGCACGCCGGACAAGCCGGCACCTGAGAAGCCGGTTGAAAACAAAGAAAAAGACTCCCCCTGATAAGCCGTACATCCATCCACTGAAGCAATGTGGCCGTTGGCTGTGCCGCCTGGTCCTGCTCGCTGTGTTGCTGCTGGCCGCTACCCTTGCCTGGTTGACGTGGTTTGGCCTCCCTCGACCCCTGATGGATGGCCTGCGCACCCGCGCCGCCCGGGATGGGATCTTTATTGACGCGGACCGCATCGGTTTTGACCCCACCCGGGGCTTCGTCGGTGAGGGTTGGTCCTGGTATCTTCACGAGACGGATACCGCACCCTTGATTGAAGTGGACGAGGTCGTGCTGGAACTCTCCTGGAGGGATATGTTCGACGCCGACAAGTGGGTTCAAGGTCTTTCCTTCTCCCGTGCCCGTCTTTTTGGGGATATGGGAAAACGCTCGAGGCAGGAACCGCGCAATCTTATCATCGATGAGGTGAATGGGTACTTGGATTTTGAGCCCGGCCGGATTCGGGTGCGCTCATTGGCAGGGACCTTTTGCCATGTTGCCGTCAGGGGACAGGGCGAAATCATCCAGCGTGTGCGCAAGGCAAAAGCGAAAGATCCGACCCGACCTCCGCGCGAGCGCGGTTCGGTGATTAACCTTGAAGGGTTGCAGTCGACGTTAGAGAAATTGCGCGAAGTGGCAACCGAGCTACAGGCGGTCAGCTACAGCAAGCGGCCTTCGGCGGAATTCAATTTCCGGGTTGACGAAAATGAGAAGACGAACAATCGACTGGTCCTGCATGCCCGCTCGGATGGAAAATGCTCGGTGCGCGGGAAGGCCTACGATGAGGTCACCCTGGACCTGAAGATAGAAAATCAGGTGGTGCACCTGGAGCGCTACCGGATGCTTCAGGATGCGCAGATGCTGCAAATCTCCGGTGCCCTGCGCCTGGAAGAGGACCGGGTGGACGCGAAACTGTACGCCGACCTGGATGGCGAACGCCTGTTCAGCCTCATGCCTGAAACGATGCGCAGGTACTTCGCCAAACAGGGGTATACCTGCCAGGGCGGGATGACGGTCGACCTGGCATTTGTGGATGCCCCGGCTAAAAGCATGACGGATTCCGTATCCGGCTGGATTGCGTTTGACCAGGGGACCTACCGGACGATGCCCATCCAGGAGATGCGCTTTCACCTGGATCGCCAGGCCCCCAGGCTCGTGGTGGATAAAATCGAGGCTGTTTTCGGGGAGGGGGCTGCTGCGGGTCCGGTGACGGGTCGGTATACGCGTAACGATGAAGCGAATACCTACACCGGGGCGTTCAAGACCGCGTTCTTGCCCCGGATATTGCTTCCCGCGGTGAGCAAGGGGATGGCGCGTACGATTCGCTTTGCGGATTTCACCGGAGCCAACCCGGAAATCGACATAAGGTTGAGCGGAAGCGATGAAGACGACAGTGCCTTCCGGTCTGAAGTCCAACTGGTCTCAACCGATGTCCTGTACAAGCAGGTCGAATTCCAGGCCATGGAATTGCATGCATCCTATTCCAACCAGGTCTTGCATATCGATCGCCTGAACCTGCAGCGGCCCGAAGGCGTTGTGACCGGTCGCGTGCATCACCTGTACCGTGAAGGCATGGTCTTCCTCGACCTCGACAGCAGTATTGATCCAGCCGCCCTGGCCCGGGTCATCGGGCCCCCTGCGGTCAAGATGGTCAAGCCGGTAAAGTTTATCGGGAATTCCCGGCTCATCGTCCACGGCATGGTGGACTTTGACCAAGGACTCCGGCACAGCATGCACGGACGCCTGCATGTCGAGGACGCCTGGTTTAAGCAATATCATATTCGCGCCGCCGACTTTTACTGGACCGCCACGAGCAATATTTTCACCGTTGCCGATTTTTCAGGGGAGGTGAGTGGCGGTGAGTTGGGTGGTTTCTTTCAGGTAACCGGCCTGCATGATCGAAAGAATCAGATGTTCCACCTGCGGGTGAATGGGAAAAACATGGACATGCAGCAAGTGGCCTTGCGGGATGAACGCGCCCAGGAAAAACCCTATAGCGGGCGCCTGAGTGGGGACCTGATACTTTCCGGGCTGTTTAATGACGAGGGCAATAAATCCTATGCGGGAAACGGGGAGATCAAGATCAGCCAGGGTGAACTGTTCAAGTTTCCCATTTTCGGGGGGCTCTCACAATTCCTGTCGAAGATCATCCCGGGATTCGGCTACTCCATGCAGTCGGATTTCAGCGCGCCCTTCACCGTGGTCAATCGACAGTTTACGTCGGATAAAATCAGCCTGAAGGGGAACCTACTCACCATGACCGGGCATGGGAGCTTGAGTTTTGACCGGAAGCTCAATTTCAAGGTGCAGATCCGCCTGCTGAAAGAGGGCCTGGTCGCCGAGGCCCTGCAGCTGATCACCTGGCCGGTGAGCAAACTCCTCGAATTCAAGTTGGGCGGGACCACGGATGACCCCGACTGGCGCCCGGATAATTTACCCAAGGAACTCTTCCTGATCTTTGACTGAGGGGTGCCCCGCTGGTCTCCGGCCCCAGGGACGGTGCTGCCCTCTACGCATTTTTTTGTGTGCATTTCCCGTTTCCTTGCGTAGGTTGAACCCATGAGTGAAGACGAGCCCGTAAAAATACGGGGGGAATTCACCCCGGATCCCTCTGTCTGCAATTTCAGCATCAATCGTCCCATCCTGGACGATGCTGAATTAACCGTATCCTTTTTCAGCCCGGTCGATGCGGAGGGATCCCCCCTCGCAGAAGCCCTTTTCGCTATCGAAGGCATCGGGCGGATCAGCATCAAAGGCTCGACCATCTCACTCACCAAGGAGGGTGATGAGGCGTGGCCCAAGCTGGCCTCGCAAATGATTCCCTTAATCAAGGCCCTTTTCGAGGCCGGTGGACCTTATATCTCCGAGGCCAAGCTGGAGGAGCTCAAGCAGGTTCCGCCCGAGGAAGACATGGCCCGGACGATCCAGGATTTGCTGGACTCCCAGATCAATCCCTTCCTCGCCTCCCATGGCGGCTTCGTCAAGCTGCACCGGGTTGAAGGCCCCGATGTCCACGTCGAAATGGGCGGCGGTTGCCAGGGTTGCGCTGCGTCCCAGCAAACCATGAAGCACGGGATCGAGCGTGCGATTCGCGAAGCGGTCCCCCAGGTCCGCGAAGTCATTGACGCCACCGATCATGCCGCGGGTGCGAATCCGTATTACAAGTAATTCACTCCCGGTCGCAATCCGACCCGGCGGAACGATACGTGCCTGTCGGTCCAGGGTGAGTCCCTATTCGCGCGGGGTTCTGCCTATTTTCGCGATCTGCTTCCCTCCCGGACCGCCCTCGCCTGGCCGGTGCAGGTCTTGATCGCCAGGCGCGAACAAGCGCTTCGTCCAATAGGGACACGGAAGAACATAAGGTTCTTGACGCGATCTTCCCCAAGCCCCACGCTGGTGAAAGTCTTCGAGTCATGTATACCCGGGATTCCATCCACCACACCCGCCGTCATTTTTTTACCCGGGCTTCCACCGGCCTGGGAGCCCTCGGCTTAAGCTCCCTGCTCGCACCGGGCGCATTCGCGTCGTCGCTGCCCCAGCACCCCGGCCGCGCGCGCCGCGCCATTTACCTGTTTCAATCCGGCGGTCCGCCACAAATGGATCTCTACGACTACAAGCCGCACCTGGACAAGGTACACGGCCAGGAAGTTCCCGATTCCGTGTTCGACGGCCAACGACTGACCGGGATGACAGCGGGGCAGAGTTCCTTTCCCACGGCCCGCTCCATTTTCAAGTTTGAGCGAGTGGGGGAGGGTGGCATCTGGTTAAACACCCAGTTAATGCCCCACCTGGCCCGGGTCGCGGACGAGATCTGCACCATCAAGTCCATGCATACCGAGGCGATCAATCACGATCCGGCGATTACCTTTTTCCAGTCGGGATTCCAGATTGCCGGGCGGCCAAGCATCGGGGCCTGGTTGAATTACGGGCTGGGCAGTGAGAATGAAAACCTGCCGGCCTTCGTCGCGATGACCTCGAATAACGGGGGCCAACCCCTGTACGACCGGCTCTGGGGCGCAGGATTTCTTCCGTCCCAGTACCAGGGGGTGAAATTCGGAGCGGGTAAAGATCCGGTACTCTATTTGAACAACCCGGACGGGATGAGCCCCGAACTCCGGCGCAAAACCCTTGATCACCTGGGGGCGCTTAACCGGATGAACTTCCAGGTTTATGGCGACCCTGAAATACAGACGCGTATAGCGCAATACGAGATGGCTTATCGCATGCAGATGTCGGTACCCGGGTTAGCCGACGTCTCAGATGAACCCGCGAGCACCTTTGCTCTCTATGGTGAAACGGCGCGCAAGCCGGGGACCTATGCCTACAATTGCCTGATGGCCCGCCGCTTGTCCGAGCGGGGTGTGCGTTTTGTTCAACTCTTCCATCGCGGTTGGGACACACACAATAACATTCCCAGCCGCTTGCCTGCGAAGTGCAAGGAGACCGACCAGGCCACCGCCGGTTTGATCACCGACCTCAAGCAGCGGGGCTTGCTGGAGGAAACCCTCGTGGTGTGGGGAGGGGAATTTGGCCGCACCGTCTATTGCCAGGACACCTTGACGGCAAAGAACTACGGACGGGATCATCATCCGCGCTGCTTCACGGTCTGGCTGGCGGGCGGGGGGATCCGGGGCGGGATCAGTTACGGGGAGACCGACGATTACAGTTACAACATCGTCCGGGATCCCGTGAGCGTGCATGATTTACACGCGACCATTCTTCACACGATGGGTATCGACCACAAGAAGTTGACCTATCGTTTCCAGGGGCGTCGCTATCGCTTGACCGACGTGCACGGCCACGTGGTTCAACCCATCCTTGCCTGATCCCCTGGGTGAGTGCGCCGGGTGTTTCAGCCCCTTTCCCGAAAGCCTGTCGAAGGGGGGTGCTAATCCGTCTGCTGCCACCAGCCCCTGGGCTTTTTCAACTGTGAGCGGACTTTTTCCAGCAGCTTCTTTTGTTCCCAGTGGTGGGTGTCGATGACCCGGTCGCCATCCACCAGGCTGACGTGATACCCGATGAAGGCGGTATCGGGTACCCGGTTGATCGTGAAGGTGTAGTGCCCACGATTAAATTCATCGGCGTCCAGGTTCTCGAAGCTCGAGCCCTGGCTGTAGCCCGCTTGGGTAGCCTGTGCGCCGAGCCCGAAGAAATTCACCCTGCCGTCGGGGGCCCCCGCAACGTACGCGACGTTCAGGGTATAGGTTTTTCCCTTCGCGGCATGGCCCTTCAGGTCGATCAGCAGGTCCTGCTTCACCTGCTCTCCTTCACGGGTCTCTTTTTCGACCAGGCGAACCTTCCCCAGGCCTGGCGGGGTATCTTGTGGGGATGCCTGCGTCTTCCTGATGAATGCGCGATCTTCCCGGCTGAGGTGCTCCAGCGGGATCGTGATGATCTGGCCATCCGGCTTCACCAGCTTGGCCTGCCCGTCCCGGCTCGACTCCAGGCGGGCCTCGACTTCTCGTCCACGGGTGTCCGTCCACCGGCGCGCGGACACATGCGATAGCAATGCCAGGAGGAGAAGGGGTATGAGCAGGCCTTTCATCGGCTTCGCCTGCCCGGGCGCCTGGGGACGGTGACGACCCTTCCCTTGCCATGGCTGTCGAACAGGGGTGTGCCCGCGGGAACCTTCAGGGCCCGGTCTGCACTGACGGGGGCCCTGTCCGGGGCGGGGCGGAACCAGAAGGTCCTGGACAGGCCTTCGCTATCTGCGATCGCGCAGTAATACGCGGTGCCGGCGGCCAGGTTTTCCAGGCGGCCAAAGGAGCCGAGCTGGACGGCCAGCAGGAAAATCCAGGGATCTTGCATTCCACCATGCTAAAACACCACTCCTGCTTGGCAAGAACCTTCAAGCTCCAGTCGGCATGGTCTATGGCGTCTGCCTCGAAATCCCGGGCTTGCCGGGGAGGGATCACTCCGCTATGGGTAAGCTCCCTTGCCTGCCTATGGATCACGAGATGGAGGATACCCATGAAACTGCCCCGCCCATACATCCTTGCCTGCAGCCTGCCGCTGTCGCTCTTCGCGGCTGAATGGACGAAACACGTCATCCAGCCTGCAGAGGGCGTGAAGGGCGGGATCAACACCGCCAATGCCGCGGATTTCAACCGTGACGGGAAGTTGGACGTGATCGCCTCGCATTCCGGGGCGGTGTTCGTCTATCCCGGGCCGGATTTCACATCACGGGTCCAGGTGCATGACTTCCGGCCCTTGAAACCGGGCCAGCGCCTGAACGGCGGCTGTATTCATTCCTGCCTCATGGATGTCGACGGGGACGGCGACATGGATTATTGCGGATCGAACCGCACCGTATTCTGGCTGGAATGTCCGGATACGGATGCCCTCGGGACGGCCTGGACCTATCGTACCATCGACAACGAGATCCAGGGCACCCACTGCCTGATCACGGGGGATGTAAATCGCGATGGACGGCTTGACCTGATCGCCAATTCCTTCCAGACCCCGGATAGAACCGGCATTCCGCAGTCCATCACCTGGCAGGAGGTCCCGAAAAACCCCAGGACGGCTGCGCACTGGATCCGCCATGTCTTTGCCGCTGGCGATGCCCCCGGGGGCAACCACTACATGGGTTTTGGTGACGTGAACAAAGATGGCCGTCCCGATATTGCCGCCGGCGCGAAAGGCGGAAAAGGCTTCGACGGGGGGCAGTGGTTCGCCTGGTGGGAGCAACCGGTCGACCCCAAGGCGGCATGGAAGAAACATCTCCTCGCTGAAAAGGAGCCCGGGGCAACGAATATCCTCCCCGCCGACCTGGATGGGGACGGTCACGTGGATTACCTGGCCAGCCGTGGCCACGGGAAAGGGGTCCTGTTCTTCAAGGGCCCTGGATTCACGCAGCGGGTCGAGATCGATGAGGAGATCGACGGGCCGCACAGCCTGGCCATCGTCGATATCGATGCCGACGGCGATCTCGATTTTGCCACCTGCAGCAGCCCGCTCGATCACCCGATTGCGGCCTGGTATGAAAACGACGGCAAGGCCGGGTTCACCCGGCATGTCCTGGATCGCGCGCAGAGCTCATACGATGTGCGCATCATCGACCTGGATGCAGACGGCGATCTCGACATCCTTATCGCCGGTCATTTCAGCCGGAATATCGTCTGGTACCGGCAGCCCTAGGACTGCCTATAACTCGCGGATCCAGATGTTGCGAAACTGGATCAGGGCCGAGGCGGACGACCATTCCCCCGTCTTGGCATTTTTCCCCCCGTGATGCTGGAGCACGATCGGACCCTCGGCGGGGATGCCTGGCATCCGGGTCTCCCTGGCGACGGTCACCCCGTTGTTCACGATATTGATCGTGTCGCCCTTCAGGGTTATATCAAAGGCGTTCCATTCGCCGACGGGCTTGTCGGCATTCTTGTCCGGCCAGGCGCCCTTCCTCACCTCGGGGTCCTTGTGTCCTTTAAACGCCCACATCTGCCCGGATCCGCAGGGCCAGCACCAGAGGTTGACCTGTGACTGGCCGTTTCCCCGGACGAAGATGCCGGAGTCCGCATTGGGAAAGGTCTTTTTCTGCGGCTTGCCGTCGGGTCCCGGGATCGGCGTGCCGTCCCCGTCGACGAGCGTGGCGGTATAGCCCCTTCCCTCGGTGCGCTTGAAGCGCCACTCGATGTGCAGTTCCCAGTCCGTGTACCTTTTTTCCGTGGCCAGGTTGCCGCCCATGGCCTCGTAGTCGATCACGCCGTCGATCACCTGCCAGGTGTGTTTAGCACCCGGCGTCTTCCAACCGCTGAGGTCTTTCCCATTGAACAGCGAGACCCAACCCTCGCCGCTGGGTTTCCATTCAGCATGGGTGACGGGGAGGAGGGCGAATACGACCAGGAGTGGGTAGATGGATTTCATGCCGATGTCGTATCAGGATTCGACCCGTTTTGGATCCTTAATTTGCGATTTATTTTATCTGGCATAGGGCCCAGGCGGCATCCGGGCGTGAGGATAACGAGGAATCCCCCCGCATGCTCAAGGAGCATATCGATGAAAATGATATGGCTAAAATCGTCAGCCGCGGGCCACTTTACACCATTTCACATGCCCCGAGTAGACCCAAGCCATGGTAATGATCCCGCATGAGCAGCGTAAAAAACTTTGGTGCCGAGGGCGACGGGGTCAGGGACGACACGGAAGCGGTTGAGCACGCGATTCGCGAGACCGATGGCCTGGTACGTTTCCCCCGTGGGGTGTACAGGATCAACCGGACAATCGAGATCCCCCTGGGGGTTCATGGACCCCTGGGCCTGGACGGGACCTCGGGGACGGCGACCGTCCGCATGACCGGACCGGGCCCGGCTTTTCGCCTCGTGGGTCGCCACTCGGGAACCGGTGACCCCGGTTCCCTCAAGCCGCAGGTCTGGCAATCGGAGCGCATGCCGGTGATTCAGCACCTGGTGGTGGAGGGGGCGCACCCGGAAGCCGATGGGTTTGAACTGGTCGAGACCATGCAGGCCCTGTTCGAAGGGGTACTAATCCGCCACGTGCGACATGGGATTCGCCTGTACCGGCGGAATCGCAACGTGCTGATTTCGCATTCCCACATCTACCATAATACCGGTGCCGGGATCTTCCTCGACCGGGTGAACCTGCACCAGATCAACATCAGCAATTGTCATATCAGCTACAATGCCCGGGGCGGTATCCGGGTGGAAGGATCGGAAGTGCGTAACCTGCAGGTCACGGGCAACGATATAGAGTACAACAACGCCAAGTCGCACCCGGACCTGGCTTCCGAGCCCACGGCGGAAATCTGGATCGACACCTCGGCAGAAAAGGCGAGCGTGAACGAGGTGACGATCAGTTCCAACACCATCCAGGCCACTGAGTCTGTCGGGGGTTGCAATATTCGTATCCTGGAAAAGCCGGATGCGAGTCGTCCGCCAGGCTTGATTGCGATCACGGGTAATGTCATCGGCAGCCAGGAAAACAACGTGCATCTCACGGGGTGTTACGGGGTCACCCTGAGCGGGAATTGCATTTACTCCTGCGGTAAGCGCAATGTGTGGGTGGAGGATTCCCGCTTGGTTACGCTCTCCGGGAATTCTTTCCGCCTGCATACAGAACGGTATCACACCGGCATTCGCTTCGAGCGGAGCCGGGACTGTACCATCACCGGGTGTACGGTCCACGACGCGACGGAGGCGGGCCAGGCAAGCGGGGCTTCACTCGTCGAGCTGGACGCGTGTACCCGTATAACTATCTCGGCCTGCCAGTTGATCGACGGGGTGCCGTACGGCCTTGATGCAAGGGATTGCAAGCAGGTCCTGGTGAATGCCTGTACGATCACCGACACGCGGTCCGTGCGCGCGGCACGAGGCGCGCTTCGCTTTTCCGGACAGGGGGAAGGGAGCGTGCTGAGCGCGAACAGTATCGAGGGGGCGGTCGAGCTGGGCCCGGATGCGGGCGTGCGACATGCCGGATAGCTCGTCCTCTGCCAGGGAGGGCCGCTACAATCTCGGACGGGTCAACCCGCCGTCAATCATGATCACCTGGCCGCTTGAGTAGGGTAAATCCCCCCGGCTCAACATGGCGACCGCCTTGCCGCAATCAGCGGGTGTTCCCCAGCGCGGCTGCACGCAGATGCCGGACGCGATCAGTGCATCGTACTTGTCTTTCACCCCCTCGGTCATGTCGGACGCCGTCAAGCCCGGCTGGATTTCAAAGACGGGAATCCCGTATTCACCGAGCCGGCAGGCGAAGAGCTGGGTCGACATGGCCATGCCAGCCTTCGAGATGCAATACTCGGCACGGTTTACCGAGATCACGCTCGCGGAAATACTCCCGACATTGACCAGGCAGCAGGGGCAATCGGGATCGTCCTTGCGTTGCTCGATCATCCACGTTGCCACGGCCTGCATGAGGAAATGCGGCCCGGTCAGGTTGATGTCCATCAGCCATGCATAATCGGCTTCTTCGGTCTCGAGCAGGTCCTTGCGTTGGCGCGGTGCGACACCCGCGTTGTTGACAAGGAGGTTCAGTCGGCCGAAGTGACTGCGGACCTGCTCCAGGACGTGGTGGCGCGCCTGGGCGTCCCCGACATCCCCCCGGCAGTAAATCACCTCCGCACCCCGCTCCCGCAATCCGTCCATGGCCTCCTGTACATCCTCCTCGGCTCGCACGCCGTTGGTGGCCAGGTTGTAGCCTTCCTCTGCCAGCGCCTGTGAAATGCCCAAACCGATGCCGCGCAGGCCACCCGTTACCAATGCTGTCTTTTTCATACCCTGCACCTATCCTTATTGACGCCCACGGATTGGCCGCTGCGTCAGAGTTCCGTCACGTCCAACCACTTGCGCTGGGCCCAGGAGCGTAGGGCCAGCTCGGCCAACTGGACCCCCTTTGCGCCTTCCTTCAAGGACCAGCGGAAGGGCTCATCCTTCACCACGTGGCGCAGGAAAAGCTCCCACTGTATCTTGAAAGCGTTGGGATAGTCCTCCTGGTCCGGCATTTTCTGCCAGTCTTCATAGAAGTTGATCGGCTGGTCGATATCGGGATTCCAAACGGGTTTCGGGGTCTCGTCGAGCGCTTGGGTATAGCAGTCACGCAGGGTGGCTACGGCCGAGCCTTTTGAGCCATCCACCTGCAGGGTCAGCAGGTCGTCACGGCGGACACGCACGCACCAGGACGAATTCAAGTGGGCAATCACGCCCCCGTCCAGTTGAAAGGTCGCGTAGCAGGCGTCATCCGCGGTGCAGTCGTATGGCTGGTGGTTTTCATCCCAGCGCTTGCCGACATGGGTCGCGCCGAGGCAGGAGAGGGCTTTCACTTCACCGAAAATGTTGTCGAGTACGTATCGCCAGTGGCAGACCATGTCCAGGATGATGCCGCCGCCGTCTTCCTTCCGGTAATTCCAGGAGGGGCGCTGG
>JAYGFS010000014.1:0-2612 GCA_046581765.1 Verrucomicrobiota bacterium | reverse complement strand
GTCCATTGCCCCCGGGCGTGAAATAATTCGTGTCTGCGGGTGGATACACCACCACCGCATCGCGATCGTAGAATCGCCGGATGCGTTCGCGCACGTGCTCGCTGATGGCAACGAAAAGGTCGATCTCCGCAGCGCTTTTCCGGTCCCAGCGCTGGAGGGAGCTCAGGATGGGGTCATAGATCGCCCGCTTCAGGGGGTTGCGCCCGAAATATTCATCACGGAAAAGCCAGGCGTAACGCATCGGCGTGAAGCAGTAGCAAAGATGCCGGGTCCGCCCGGTTTTCGGAAGGCCCTTGGCCACGCAGTGGCTGGTCGAAATAATCAGGTCCCCCTCCGGCGGGTGGAAGCGGCGAATGATCCGGGGCATCAGGGGAAGAAAATACCGATAGGTATCCATCACCCGGGGTACTTTCTGCAGCCAGGAAGTGTGGATGGGATGCTTTTCGATGCGCTCGCTCACCGATCCCGGATTGTGGATGAGGGTGTAGATGTCCGCATGGGGGAAGCCATCCGCCAGGATCTCAAGCACGCGTTCACCCCCGCGCATGCCCGTCAGCCAGTCGTGGCAGAGCACGGTGCGCATGTTTTCCCATGTCGGCGGATAGGCCATCATGTTGTTACATACGCTAAAGCCCGGGCGCTTTACGACCACGAAATAAGCGAACCCATCGGGCCTCTACCACCGCACCGCGTAGGGGGTCCAGGTCCTGCCGATTGCGGAAACGCCTATCCTGCTTGTGAATGTTCCCGGTATTCTGTTACCCTTCACCCGTGTTCAATACCCTGGATCAGATCTGCCCGCTCTTTGCCCGGGAGTTGCTGGAGCAGTCGGCCCGCAGGCGGACCTATGTGATTCGCACCGTCTTTGCCACCCTGTTCTTCCTCAGTTTTCTCGTCCTCCTGTGGGCCACGACGCATGGAAAAGGACTCTCGATGCTGGGCAGCGGTTCAGAACTCTTCAAGTCTGTAGTGACCATACAATTCATGGCGATCTATCTCTTTCTCCCGGCCCTGTTTTTCGACGCGATTGCCCGTGAACGGGAAGCCGGATCCCTGGATCTCCTCTTGATAGCCCTGCCTGCGCACGCGGTGGTGAACCAGAAATACTTCAGCCGTCTCCTTCCGGCCTTCAATTTCCTGCTGATCGCGCTGCCGGTGTATGCGATTTGCCTGTTGTATGGTGGCTTGCAGATCCAGGAACTGATCCAGGGCGTCTTTTACCTGGTCCTCACCTGTTTCCAGATTGGGGCCTACACCCTGATGATCTCCGCGTTATGCCGGAGTTCCATGCAGGCGCTTATCGCGGTATACGCGGGCTATGCCGCGGTAGTGGTCTGGACGATTTGTTCCTACAGCCTGTTCAAGAGTTCCATCGCGGACGATGTGACCCTGCCGCTTGTCTTTTACGGCCAGTGGGTCAGCGGGGACTTTTACTGGTCGGGGATACTCTTGATCGGTGCCAGCCTGCTGCTGGCGGAACGGGCGGTGGTGTATCCGGACCTGGTTTTTCGTTGCATCCCGAAGGGACTGCGTAAAACCAGGATCCGGCCCAAACGCCCCTTGCCGGAAGATCGTCCGATTCGCTGGATCGAACAGATCCAGACCATCCGGTTCTCTCCTCGACGAGGGTTGATATTTTACTGGTTTATGGTCATCGCGCTGGGTTTGCCTTGGGTGGTTTCCCTGTTCACCACGTATTATGATAAGAAGGATAACTTGGTCATGTTACTGCTGGTTGCCTGGGGGCTTGTGGCTCTCCGGGTAGGCGTGCGCTGCCTGGATGCGGTGACACGCGAGCGGGACAGCGGTACGCTGGGCGTGTTGATGACCGCCCCGGTGAGCGGTCGTACCTTTATCGAGGAGAAGGCATGGATCATTAGCTGGCACCGCAATATCATGTTGGTGGCCGTTGCTTGCTGGCTGGTGATCAAGATCTGGTATCTCCTGCAACACGGGGGCATTTCCACCGGTAGGCCCCCAATGGCTGTCGTCCTCTCTTGCGCCAAGTATGCCTTGCTCACCCTGCTTCCGGTCCTCATCTTTGTTCCCCTCTGCGGTTGGACGAGCTTTTACATTGCCCTGTGCGTACGCCATCGAAACCGGGCTGTGCTGACCTTGCTCTTCGTACTCATCGCGTGGACCCTTTTCCCCTTGGCGGGCTTGGTCCTGTTAGCGGAAATCATGAATATACAGGGCCCCCTGCTTCTGCCGCTGGGCATGCCGAGCCCCCTGTTCACCATCCTGCTCACCGAATTTCCATCGGGGATGCAGCTACGCTTTGGCCCCCTGTACCGCTTTGCCGCCATGCTCAGCCTGCCGCTCTTCTGGATGCTGATGCACTATATTCGTGGGTGCGTGCTGCGGCGGGCCGATGAAAAGCTGCACGAATGAAGTACCCTCAAAGGGCACGTTGCCGTAGCCTCGCATCCCCTGTGGTGCAGTTGTCCGGCGCCCCAAAGGTGCGGGCAGCTTAATCGACCTGGAGGATGAACTCGCTGATCCGGCCCTCGAAGGCCTGGCTGCCGTAGCTCACGTGATCGATATCCACAGGATTTCTCGGATAGGTGAAGCGGTTGACCCGCTTGTCGCCGACGTGCCATTCGAGTTTCCAG